>NZ_JBBEBT010000025.1:0-8239 GCF_040882205.1 Hyphomonas sp. | reverse complement strand
CGCCGGCATGTCCGGCGCCGAGATCGCGGGCGCCGCAACCATCGCCATGATCATTCGCATCCTCGCCGGTCCGATCTCTGCCGGCATCGCGCAGGACCGGGGCGTGCGCACCACGCTTGCCGTCGCCATGGCCGTTGCCCTTGCCGGCTACGCGCTGCTGTTCCCCGACGCGCCGCGCGCCGTCCAGTTCCTGCTTTGCGTGCTGATCTACAGCGCCCTGAACCTGACCGGTCCGCTATTCGAGGCGGTACTCGTGTTCGGCACGCGGGGGGGCCGGCCGGACTATGGACAAGGCCGCGCCTTCGCCTCGCTCGCCTTTGTTATCGCCAATCTCGCCGGCGGCGCCATCCTGGGCGCCTATGGCCCGGACTGGGTGCTGGCTTATCTCGTTGCGGCGGCCGGCATTGCGGCTATCGCCCCCCTGTTCACACGGCGGGGCGCCCGCAAGGTGGTGCCACGCCGGACGCTGGTTTCCACCTTCCGCGAGGGCTTCGCGCTCTACAGCATCCCCGGCGTTCTGAGCATCGCCATTGCCGCCTCGCTTATCCAGGCCAGTCACGGCGCTTACTACACGTTCGCCTCCAATATCTGGATCGCTCAGGGGATTGATGGCGGCCAGATCGGCGCCCTCTGGGCCACTGGCGTCGGCGCCGAAATCCTGCTTCTGCTGGTCTCTGCCCGCCTGCTGAAAGGCATGAACCCTTTCACGCTCCTGATGATGGGCGGCGTCGGCGCCGTCATCCGCTGGACAGCCGCCGGGTTCGTGCTGCCGGTTGAAGCCGTCTACCTGCAGCAGGTCCTGCACGCAGCCAGCTTCGCGCTCACTCATCTCGCCATCATGCGCTTCCTTCAGGTTGCGCTGCCGGAGGAACAGCTGCCCCTCGCCTACGCCGTAAACGGCGCGATCGTTTTCGGACCGGTGATGGCTATCGCCAGCTTCAGCTCCGGCCTCGCCTACGATGCCTTTGCGCCCGGCGGTATCGCGGCGCAGACCCACATCTATCTGCTGATGGTCGCGCTCGCGGTCGCCGGCATCGCCCTGGCCCTCCGCAGCCGCGCCCTGATCAGCCGCCCCATCCCGGCCGGCGCGCCCTAGCCGTTCACCTGTCCTGTCGCCCGCTCCCCGCGCCACTTGACAGCCAATATATAAAACACGTGATATAAAGAGGCTGGAATGACGCGCAACGTGTTGGCGGAGATGGGATTTCTGGCGCTCGCCAGCCGGCTCAAGCGCCTTGCGGAGCGCGTGCAGGCGGACGCCACGAAGGCCTTTGCCGACCGGGGTATTCCCGTTCAGGCCGCGCATTTCCCGCTGCTCGCCGCACTCGCCACCTATGGCCCGCTCAGCGTCACCGAGGCGGTCTAAGCCGTCGGCATCAGCCAGCCAGCCGTCACCCGGATCCATAACAGCCTGCAGAAACCCGGCCTCACCCGCACCGTGCCGGTCAAGGGTGACAACCGGCAGAAACAGATCCGCCTCACCCCGAGGGGCGGGGCTCTGGTCGAGGACATGAAACATAACATGTGGCCGCATGTGCGCCGCGCAGGCCCTGTGCGAAGGTCCGGATACGGACATACTTGGCCAGATCGCAAGGCTGGAAGAGAGCCTGCAGGACGGCCCCATCCATGCCCGCATCCAGGACGAGATTGCCGCGGCCAGCGGCCTGCCTCCGCTGCGCCTCGTCGAATATGACGAGCGCCTCGCGCAAGAATTCGACGCGATCACGCGCGAATGGGCGGAAGACATGTTCAGGCTGGAAGAAAACGACATACGAATCATCGAGAACCCGAAAGAGATGATCCTCGACCGGGGCGGCGAGATCCTGTTCGTCGAAGCCGGCAGTCTCGGCATCGTCGGCCCCTTCGCGCTGATGCCGGTGGACGGCACCAGTTTCGAACTGACCAAGATGGGCGTGCGTGCTTCCGCCCGAGGCCTGAAGGCCGGCGAGTTCCTGCTCGCGCGCGTCTTGGAACGCGCCCGCCAGCTCCCCATCCGCGAACTCTTCCTGCTGACCAACAAGAAATGCGCCGCCGCCATCCACCTCTACGAAAAGGCGGGCTTCGTCCACGACGCCGGCATCATGGAACGCTTCGCCGAGCGCTACGCCCGCTGAAACGTCGCCATGTCCTACGATCTGGCGACGCCTAAAGGCTAACCGGCTTCGCGCTCGCCGTGAACGTCCAGCCCGTACTCGCGCACCTTACGGTAAAGCGTCGAGCGGCCAATGCCGAGACGGCGCGCGACTTCGCTCATATGACCGTCATAGAATTCGATCGCATACTGAAGCAGGTCGCGTTCGATATCCTGCAGGCTGCGCAGTTCGCCGCCCTTGTCCTTGATCGCAACCGGGCCGGAATTGTGCGCCGGCCCCACATCATTCGCCGCCACCGGCAAAGCGGAACGCGCCTGCGGCACCGCTGGCAGGCTCGCCGCATCCGGCATCAGGCCGGAGATCTGCGGGAAGTCCTGCGGGCGCAATGTATCTCCGTCACACAGCACGACCGCGCGGAACACCGCGTTCTCGAGCTGGCGCACGTTGCCTGGCCATTCATAGGCGTGCAGCATCTTCATCGTGTCTGGCGCCGCGCCGGTCACTTTCGCGCCCTCGCTTGCATTGAAACGCGCGATGAAATGTTCAACCAGCGCCGCAATGTCCTCGCGGCGCTCCTTCAGAGACGGCATGTCGAGCGGGAATACGTTGAGACGGTAGAACAGGTCCTCGCGGAACGTACCCGCCTTCACCTGGCCAGCCAGATCACGGTTGGTGGCGGAGATAATCCGCACATTTACCTTGGTCGGACGGCGCGACCCGACTGCGTCGACCTCGCCTTCCTGCAGCACACGGAGCAGTTTCACCTGTGCGTCGAGCGGTAGCTCGCCTACTTCGTCCAGGAACAGCGTGCCGCCATCGGCCTCGACAAACTTGCCGAGCGATTTCGTCACCGCGCCCGTGAAGGCGCCCTTCTCGTGGCCGAACAGGATCGACTCGACGAGGTTCTCGGGAATCGCGCCGCAGTTCACCGTCACGAACGGCTTGCCTGCGCGGCTCGAAGCGCCCTGGATACAGCGCGCCATCACTTCTTTACCCACGCCGCTTTCGCCAAGGATCAGCACCGGAATGTCCGATGTCGCCGCCCGCTCCGCCATGCGCAGCACGCCGCGCATCGAGGCGGCAGACGCAATCATGTCCTCGAACTTCATCCCGCCTTCGGCCTTGCGCGACAGGCGTTTCACTTCGCCGGTCAGGCTCTGCATCTTGAGAGCATTGCGGATACTGACGACCACGCGTTCCGGATTGGCCGGCTTGACGATGAAGTCCAGCGCCCCGCGCCGCATAGACTGCACGATCGTGTCGATCCCGCTCGTCGCCGTCAGCATGATCACCGGCAGCTCGGCGCGGCGTTCGGCCAGGCGGTCAAGCGTCTCAAGGCCCGAAAGCCCCGGCATCGTCAGGTCGAGCAGCACCACGTCAATGCCCTCGCGCGCATCGCACGACATCGCGATCCCCGTCTCGCCGTCCGGCGCCGTGCGGCAGGCAAAGCCTGCCTTCTCCACGGCGGCCTGCAACAGGCGGCGCTGGGTCGGATCATCATCGATCACGAGAATTGTCTTGGCCATTGGTAGTCACCCTTCCGGTTCATCCGTGTACGGCGACGCTGGCAGGCGCTCCGTCTCACATCGTTACGCCCCGTTCTGACACAGAGGCGTGGAGTTAGGGTTTTCGGGAAGCGTCAAATTTCACCGATCCGCGGACCCGGACCGCAAATACGCATCCTGCATCAGCCGCAACACATCCAGCCCCTTCCCGGCGGGACCAGTTCGGCCCTTTCCCAGCCCTCTGTTAAAGGTTGCCGGGCAACGGCCTGGTTAATCTTGGGCACCCTGACATGGCCGATACCGAGCCCCTCGCGCATCCCGCGCATCCGGCGCATCCGGGCCCTGGCGCAACCCTTGCCCGCCTCGGCGCCGCCCGGGCGCGGGCTCAGGACGACCTGCTCGCCGACAATCTCGCAGACTGCCTGCCCGCACTGCGCGCCTATGCCCGCAAGCTCTGCGCCAACCCGACCCTCGCCGACGACTGCGTGCCGCGTCATGCCGCCTGCCTCCTGCCATCTTGTGTCAGCAGGCCACCCTTCGCTGCCGAACAAAACAGGAATACTCTGGACACCCCCCCGCCCAACGCCCATATCTCGCGGCCATGGCCCGCCCCTCCCGACCTCCCGCCCGCGGCGTCGCCGACGCCTCCGCTGCCTTCAGCTTTGACGGCTTCGCGATGGACGCCGCCGGCGCCCTGCCCTCCGACCAGTGGACACCCCACCGGCCGGACCGCGGCTGGGTCAAGCTCGAGGGCGGCCGCCGCTTCCGCGTGCAGGCGGACTATCAGCCCGCCGGCGACCAGGTCACAGCCATCCCTGAACTCGTGGAGGGCGTCACCTCCGGCGAGCGCGACCAGGTCCTCCTCGGCGCGACCGGCACCGGCAAGACCTTCACCATGGCCAAGATCATCGAGGCGACCCAGCGCCCCGCCCTGATCCTTGCGCCGAACAAGACCCTCGCGGCCCAGCTCTACGGCGAGTTCAAGTCCTTCTTTCCGGACAATGCGGTCGAGTATTTCGTCTCCTACTATGACTATTACCAGCCCGAAGCCTATGTTCCGCGTGCGGACCTTTACATCGAGAAGGAAAGCTCGATCAACGAGGCTATCGACCGGATGCGCCACTCCGCCACCCGCGCCATCCTCGAGCGCGATGACGTGATCATCGTCGCCTCCGTCTCCTGCCTCTATGGTATCGGGTCGGTCGAGTCCTACACTTCGATGACCTTCACCCTGAACGCCGGCGACCGCATCGACCCGCGCGCCGTCGCCGAGCGCCTCGTCGCCAACCAGTATACCCGCAACGATGTCGCCTTCGGCCGCGGCACCTTCCGCCTCAAGGGCGACGTGCTCGACATCTTCCCCGCCCACTATGAGGACCGCGCCTGGAAGCTCTCCTTCTTCGGCGACGAACTGGAGTCCATCGTCGAGTTCGATCCCCTCACCGGGCGCACGCTGCAACGCCTGCCCGCCATCAAGATCTACGCCAACAGCCACTACGTCACGCCCCGCCCGACGCTCACCCAGGCGGTGGAATCCATCAAGCATGAACTGAAAGCCACTATCGCCCATTTCGAAAAGCACGGCAAACTGATCGAAGCCCAGCGCATCGCCCAGCGCTGCCAGTATGACATCGAGATGATGGCCGCCACCGGCTCGTGCAACGGCATCGAGAACTATTCCCGTTACCTCACAGGGCGCAAACCCGGCGAGCCGCCCCCGACCCTGTTCGAATACCTGCCCCAGAACGCCCTCGTCTTCACCGACGAGTCCCACCAGACGATTCCCCAGATCGGCGCCATGTTCAAAGGCGACTTCAGCCGCAAGTCCACCCTCGCCGAATATGGCTTCCGCCTGCCCTCCTGCATCGACAACCGCCCCCTCAAGTTCGAGGAATGGGAGGCCATGCGCCCGCAGACGGTCCACGTCTCCGCCACCCCCGGCAAGTGGGAACTGGAGCGCACCAGCGGCGTCTTCACGGAGCAGGTCATCCGCCCCACCGGCCTGATCGACCCGCCCGTCGAGGTCCGCCCGGTCTCCACCGGCGGCGCCAACCAGGTCGACGACGTCATGGCCGAAGTGAAAGGCGTCGCCGCCCAGGGCTTCCGCTCACTGATCACCACACTGACGAAAAAAATGTCGGAAAACCTGACCGACTTCCTCCACGAAAACGGCGTGCGCGTGCGCTACATGCACTCCGACATCGACACGATCGAGCGCATCGAGATCATCCGCGACTTACGTCTGGGAGTGTTCGATGTTCTCGTCGGCATCAACCTCCTTCGCGAGGGCCTCGACATCCCGGAATGCGCCTTCGTTGGCATCCTCGACGCCGACAAGGAGGGCTTCCTGCGCTCGGAAACCTCCCTCGTGCAGACCATCGGCCGCGCCGCACGCAATTCCGAGGCCCGCGTCGTCCTCTACGCGGACCGCGTCACCGGCTCCATGCAGCGCGCGATGGACGAGACCGCCCGCCGCCGCGAAAAACAGCACGCCCACAACCTTGCAAACGGCATCACGCCCACCACCATCATTCGCGACGTCTCTGACATCCTCGGCGAACTCGGCGACAAACCCTCCGCCAGCCGCTCCCGCCGCCAGCGCGAGCGCGGCGTGTCCGAGGCTAAGGTCCTCCCACTTGCGGGCGAGACAGGCCACAACCTGAAAGCCGTCATAGCCGATACGGAAAGGCGCATGCGCGAAGCCGCCGCGAACCTGGAATTCGAGGATGCGGCGCGGCTGCGCGATGAACTCAAGCGGCTGCGGGAGCAGGATCTGGGAATTTAAGAGTACGTGCCGCCTTCAGAGAAATGGACCAAAGACAACATTCGACGGCTCATTCGCACGAACAGTGCCGATGACTTGAGCAAAAGACTTTTCAGCGCTCCACCCGGTCTCGCTGTCGGCGGCGCAGCTCGGTTATCCCTTTGAAAGTATAGACTGGCGCATGCCGCAAAAGACTTGGACGCAGACTGCGGCGGGGTAGAAATAACCCGCTGCCAGAATACCGGCGAATAAGATCCCTCCTTTCCACAGGCCGCCTTAAACCTGTGAAATATTTCGCCTCCGAGACGAAAAAGTCTGGACTCGCTCTCGACTCAGGACGTGTTCGGTGAGATCGTTACGTTAAGCCAACGAAAACCAGCCGGGAGCACACCCGGACACGGAACGGGGGCCAAGCACACCGCACCCGGAGGCACCGGGCCAGGAGCAAGACCGGGAGACCGGAGGCGCAAAAGGCCGGGATGTAGCGAAGGGATAAAGCAAGGCGGTGTCTTCAGGACGGGGAGCTAGAACCCCTGACAGAAGAGCTCTAAGCCGTGACCGGGGCGCGATCCGAAACACGGCGGCCAAGACCGGAAAGTCCCGCAAGGGACGCCAGGAAGGCTTTGCGCGGCAACGTGCAAGGACCGGAGAGGTGCAGACCAGAGAGAAGCCGCAAGGCGATCTGAGGCGAGCAGAGGCGGCGGTCAAGCCCTTGAATGCGCAGGCCCCCCGGCCGGCGGATCAAGGCACCGCAAACGGAGCGAGCGCCTGCGAGGGCGACCGTCCGCGAGCGGAAGAGTGATGGAAGGTGCGCCTCAGAAGCGGACCGGAAAGAACTCTGGTGAACTTCGAACCACCGCTCACGAGTGCTAGCACAGTGTCTCGGTAGTCTGATTCGAAACACCGTGAAAGGCGCGATGCTGGTCAAACAGCCTCGCGCCTTTCTTCGTTTCCGCCCGCACCAAAAGGAGACCCCCGGCGCACAACACCGGGGGCCTCCTCACGAAACCACTGCGGACGTGGGGGGGGGGCAGTCGTCCGCCTTGGTTTCGTCTTTCTTGTCGGCTTTCGCAGCTTTCCAGGCGACGTACTCCGCCGCTCTGATGTCGCCGCTGGCGTCGGTGTCATACTTGGCGAATTTCTCAGCCGTCATCTCGGGCTTCACGGCCTGGATTTCGGCCAGCGTCACGCCGGCGCCCGCGTCGGCGTCGAGGTCTGTAAAGGTTTTCCTGGCGCCGTGATGGTCGGCAAGGGCTGGCGGAGCAGCGAAAGCTGCGGCAAGGGCCGCGATTGCGCTGAATTTGTTCATACGCCGTCTCCTCTTTGACATCCCGCCGGCGAGACGCATTTCCCGCACGCGCTGGCTTGGTGTTATACGTAGCATTCGCGGCCTGGTTTCCGGCATGAACAACCCCTCATTTTCCGGGCGATCCCGTGCACAGAATATGGCGAAATGCGGCGCCGCTCAGTCCGGCCGCTGCCGCCGGACGAAGATGATCGCACACGTATCCTGCCCTCCCGGCGGCGGCACCGGCGCCCGCACCTCCCGCGCAGGCAGGCGCACCACAAACAGCGGCGGCGCCCGGACCGGCAGGCTCATCCATTTCTGCCGCTCGGCCGGGATGCGCCAGCAATCGGCGATCCGCTGCGCGAAAACGGCGTTGCTCTCAGCGTCGATTTCTTCCGGGCTGAGCGGGCGATCCCCATCAAGCGCAATCTGCTGTGCGTGCCTGGCCGTGTCGATGGCGCGCCAGATGTCAATGTTCAGGCGCGCCTCGGCTTCTTCCTCCGGCGTCGGCGGCGGGCGTTCCGGATCGACCGGCTCGCGCCCTTCCTCCATCGCCAGGACTTCCTCGGCGCAGCCGCGGCGCCAGTCA
>NZ_JBBEBT010000024.1:0-8257 GCF_040882205.1 Hyphomonas sp. | reverse complement strand
GGGCAACAGGAAGGGCGCGGGAATCTGGAGGGACGTCAGAGCCGCTTGAACGGCATCGGGATCGCCGTAGCGGTGGCGCGGGCGACGAGGTCGCCGGCGGGGTCGAAGCAGTCGGCTTCCATGAAGGCTGCGGATTTGCCGAGCTTCAGGATGCGGGCGGTGACGCTTGCGGGGCCGGGCATCAGGCGTTTGAGGTAGCTGGTTTTCATTTCCAGCGTCGGCGCGGTCATCGTGACATTGGAGGCGATGATGACGGCAGTGCTCATCGCTTCGTCCATCATGGCGGAGATGAAGCCGCCCTGCACGGCGCCGGTAGGATTGGCGAAGATCTGGGGCACTTCAAATTCCATGCGCACCCATTGCTCGTCCTGGCTGAGGGCGGCGAGGCGCATGCCGAGCGTGTCCGAACAGGGCGGGCGTTTCTTCGAGTTCTGGAAACGCGCCAGCATGTCAGCGTCGGAGACGCGGGGCTTGGTGTCCTCGGTCAAAACCGAACCGCCTTACTTGCGGCGGTAGGCGTCGAGATTGACGACCGTTTCGGCGGGCGGCTTGGGGGCCTCTTCGAGTGCGGCCTCTTTCGCCGGGGCGATAACGCCGGCATCGCGGCCGCGTGTTTCAAAGGTTAGGCCGAAATTCACCGAGGGGTCGACGAAGCGCGTGATTGCAGCAAGCGGGATCGACAGGTGCTGCGGCACGCCGGAAAATTTCAGCACGATTTCAAAGTGACCGTCGTGGACTTCGAGGTCCCAGTACTGGTGCTGGACGACGATGGTCATTTCTTCCGGGAACCGCTGGACCAGATGGTCGGCGATTTTCACACCCGGCGCGCGGGTGCGAAAGGAGATGTAGAAGTGGTGGTCACCGGGCACGCCGCCATTGGTTTTCGCGCGGCGCAGGGCCTCGCGCACAACGCCGCGCATGGCGGCCTGGGTCAGCGCTTCGTATCCGATGTAGTCCGTCATCTTGCGCGCGCTCTTTGTGTCAGGAGTTTTTGGGTTAGCGAAATGTAAATTACGCAGACCGGCGCACGCCCGCAACGGCCTTAGCGCAACACGCGAGCATTTATTTTCTGCTCGCGCGCTTTCCGGACACAGGCTGGCCAGATCGGCAAGGGCGGCATAGGCTGAAGGCGGTGCGCAAGGAGACGCAGGATGAAGATGCCGCTTGAGGGACAGGACTGGGAGACAGTGCGCGCCGAAATGACCGCGCGGGGCGGCGGGGATGTGGACTGGCGCGGCGGGAAGACGGCCGTTTACGTGTTTAACGCCGGCGAGGACATTCATCATATCCAGCACGAAGCTTACGGCCTGTTCATGGCGGAGAACGGGCTTGGCCCCCTCGCCTTCCCGTCACTGGCGAAGATGGAAGCCGAAGTGATCTCCATGGCGCTTGGCCTGCTGCACGCACCAGACGGCGCGGCGGGGGCGATGACCTCGGGCGGCACTGATTCGATTACCATGGCGATCAAGACGGCGAGGGATTTTGCGCGGGCGAAGCGCGGAGCGAAGTCGGGGCTCAATATCGTGATCCCCCGCTCCGGCCACCTCGCCTTCCACAAGGCGGCGCACCTCATGGATGTGGAGGTGCGCAATGTGCCGCTTAAGGCCGATGGCAGTTATGAGGCCGACCCCGCCGCGATGGCGGCGGCGGTGGACGATGGCACGATCATGATGATCGGGTCGGCGCCGAATTTTCCGCATGGGATCATCGACCCGATCGCGGCGCTGGGCGAGGTCGCGGCGGCGAGGGATGTCTGGTTGCACGTGGATGCCTGTGTAGGCGGGTATTTTGCGCCGTTTGCGCGGATGAACGGGGTGGATGTGCCGCCGTTTGACTTCGAAGTGCCAGCGGTGCGCTCGATGAGCGCGGACCTGCACAAGTATGGCTATTGCGCGAAGGGCGCCTCGATGGTGCTGTTCAGGTCGGTGGCGCTTTACAAGCACATGCCCTTCTCGATGCGCGACTGGAGCGGCGCGCCGATGAAGACGCCGACGCTGGCGGGCACACGGCCGGGCGGCGCGATCTCGGCGGCCTGGGCGGTGATGAATGTACTGGGCGTTGGCGGCTACCGTGAGAAGCAGGGGCTGGTGTGTGCGACGCGCGAGCGAATCGAGGCGGGCGTGCGGGCGCTCGGCTTTGAAGTGCTCGGGCGGCCGATGCTGGGGCTGGTTGCGTTCCGGCATCCGGAGGCGGACGCGCTGGCGCTATACAGCGCAATGCGGGCGAAGGGGTGGTTCACATCGTTCACGGCAGAGCCGAAGAGCCTGCACCTGATGCTGTCGCCGAAGCATGCGGAAGTGGCAGAGGGGTATCTGGTGGATCTGGCGGCGGCGCTGGAGGCAGTAAAGGCGGGCGTGGCAGGGGAGAAGGTTGAGGCGCGGTATTCCTGAGATGGCAAATCAGAAAGCTAAACAGAAGCGAGGGACATTCTGGCACGATCGTCTTTCAGCAGCCCAGCATCGAATTGCCGGTACACAGGCTCAATTGCTTCGCAGGCCTTGGCGTTCACATCCATTCCTGTGTCATCGAACACCTGCTGCATGACGCCGGCCTCAAAATCGACCGGCTATGTCAGAACATGCGCTTTCGGCGCGATGGGCATTTGATTGGCGGTTGAAGCATACGAGGGGGTATCGCGTATTGACGGTCCGGCCAAATCGACAGCGCACCCCTTGAGCGGCGGCTCATCTTCATTTTCCGGAGTCAAGGACGCCGACCAAGCACGCCGCGGCGCAGGCGAGCCGAACCCAGCGGCTTTAGCATACTGAGTGGATCGTCGGGCTCGCGCCCGGGTGGCGGGCAAGCCGCAGGTACCGCGGTCAGCGACACCAATCCTGCAAACAACTCATCCGCGACGGTTTGCCCGCGACGAAGGGCCTGAATGAAACGAGGCACGGGCTGATTGATATTGCGAGGCAGCTCACCCCCAATAGGAAACGAAAGCGGTGAGGGCTGACGCGAAACGCCTGATCCCAATTTGCATCTACCCTGACAGGACGCATCAGATTTTCCAGCGAAGCTTGTCCCGGTTGACAGTCACCGGGGCGGCTTTCGACCATGCGGGTTTACTTGGCCATCTTTCGACTTCGCCTGGATGAGCGTGAGGTTGTTTGTCGGTTGAGGCCTTATTTGTCAGGGGCCGGACAACGCCCGCCCGTGACCTGCTCCACCACTTCTGGATCGCCGTCCGTCTTCGCGGGGGCGACGCCGAGCGCACACGCCATCATTGCGTAGACGTTGACGTTTTCAAAGGGGGGCGTGACCATGCCGTCCGGGAAGCTGGGGCCGGCGGCGATGAAGGTGGCGTTCATTTCGGGGGCGTAGTTGTCGTAGCCGTGGTTGCCGGGGATGGGGACACTCCAGCCGCCGACATAGGCGGTGCGCATGGTCCAGCCGGGATCGGCGACGGCGAGGAGTGCGGGGCCGCGCGTGGGGTGATCCATGTGGTAGTGCGCGGGCATCTCGCCGGCGCGGTAGACATGGATGTGTTCGCTGATGGTTTTCAGGCCTTCGTAGGCGGTCTCGAGGGCCTCGCCTTCGCCGTAGATCTGGATGAAGGTCTGCGCGGAACCGCCATACTTGCCGGTGAATTGGGGGACGGTGAGTTTGGTGAGGTCGATGAACTGGCCGACTTCGATGACCTGTTCCTGCTCGATCCAGGCCATGCCGTGGTCGGAAACGATGATGATGTTGATGGAGTCCAGGAGGCCGCGTGATTTGAGACCCTCAACGAGCTGGCCGACATACCCATCGACTTCGGCGAGCGCTTCCTTCGTCTCCTCGGAGCGGGGGCCGGTATAGTGGGCGGCGGTGTCGACGCGGTCGAAATAGATGGAGGCGAAGCGCGGGCGGGCCGCTTCGGGCGCGTCATACCAGGCGAGGACTTCGTCGACGCGGTCCTGATAGGGCTTGTTGTGCTGGTAAGGTGTCCAGACGGTGGGGCGCACGCCGTCATGGGCGACTTCGGAGCCGAGCCAGAACATGATGGCGGTGGGCAGACCCTGTTTCTCGGCAGTGATCCAGATGGGTTCGCCTTCCCACCACATCTCTTCCTGCGGGCCGGTGGCGACATCGAAGATTTTTCCGGTGGGCGGGTCATACGGATAGTTCGTCACCATGCCGTGGTTTTCGGGATAGAGGCCGGTGGCGAGGGCGTAGAAGTTCACGAAAGTAACGCTGGGCATGACGGGGTACATCGCCTCGGCCTGCACGCCGCGCGCGGCGAGCGCTTTGAGGTTGGGCGAGGGCCAGTCCCGGATGAGCGAGGGGCCGAGGCCGTCTAGGCCGATCAGGAGGACGCTCTGGGCTGGGGCTTCGGGAGCCGCCACGCGGGCGGACGCTTCGGGCGCGGGCTCGGGCGTCTTGCAGCCGGTGATAAGGAAGAGCCCGAAGGCGGCAGCGAGGGCGGCGCGGTGCAGGCTCATACGGGAGTTTCCTTCAGCGGATTTCGGTTCTGGTGCGGCCGTTAGATCCCGAACGATGCAGACCTGTGAAGCCCGTGACTGAAAAGAACGTGACCTCGGCGCCAAACGCCCTAAAAAGTCTGTGATGTCAAAAAACTGCGAGGAGACGCACGTGATGCGAACATTTTCCCTTAGGTCAACGTTCCGGTCCGGCCTGTTCGGTCTTTCGGCGCTGGCGCTGGTGGCCTGCGCCCAGACCGGCGCGGCCCCGGCTCTGACGGATGCGGCCGCAACGGCGAGCCTGCGCACGACGAAGGGCAACCTCGTGATGGAGGGCGTGCCGGAGACGCCAGCGGAGGTGAAGGAGCGGATCGCCCGCTACAACAATGTGCGGGGGCATTCTTTCCAGGACTGGACGGGAGAAGGCGGCATCCTGGTGTCGACGCGGTTTGCAGATGTGAACCAGATCCACGAAGTGCGCTTTCCGGGCGGGGCGCGGCGCCAGCTGACCTTCTATAACGAGCCGGTGAACGCCGCCGATGTGAGCCCGGGAGGCGGCGCGTTCCTGTTCGGCAAGGACAGGGGCGGCGACGAGTATTACCAGTCCTACCGCTTCGACCTGAAGGACGCAACGATCACACAGTTTTCCGATCCAGGCTCACGCAATGGCAGCGGCCTTTGGTCCGATAACGGAGCATTTGTGGCCTGGGCACGCACCAATGCGGGCGACCCGAATAATGACATCCTGATCGGCGATCCGGCCAACCCCGCAAGCGTGCGCGTGGCGCTGGAGGGCGATGGCGCAATCGGGCCGGTCGACTGGTCTGCTGACGGCAAGACGCTGGTGCTGCAGCGCTACAGGTCGATCGCCAAGAGCCATATCTACAGCCTCGACGTGGCGACCGGCGCGCTGACCGAGTTCAACGCGGGCGACGATGTGGCCTATTCGGGTGCGGCGCTGCTGGCGGACGGCTCGCTGCTAACGGTCACCGACAAGGATAGCGAGTTCCAGAACCTCGTGCGCATCGCGCCGGACGGGACGATGATGAACTATACGGCCAATCTCGGCTGGGGCGTGTCCGACTGGGTGCTGTCGCCGGACGAGAAGACGGTGGTGTTCACGCTGAACGAGGGCGGGCTGGGCACGATCCGGCTGCTGGATGTGGCGAGCGGGCTGGTGCGGCCGGGGCCGACGCTGCCGGTGGGGATTGCGGGCGGGCTCGTCGTCTCGCCGAGCGGGGCGCAGGTTGGCTTCACCTTCAACGGCGCCACGAGCCCGGCGGATGCCTGGTCATTTGACCTCGCGACGCTGAACCTGACACGCTGGACCGAGGCCGAGACGGGCGGCCTTGCGCCGGAGAGCTTCATCACACCGGTGATGCTCGATTATCCGAATGCAGACGGCATGGACATTCCGGCCTTCATCTACAAGCCGGAAGGGCCGGGGCCGCATCCTGTGATCATTTCCATCCATGGCGGGCCGGAGAGCCAGTCGCGCCCCGGCTTCAACTCGACTTTCCAGTATTGGGCGAACGAGCTCGGGCTCGCCGTGGTGGTGCCTAACGTGCGCGGATCGTCCGGGTACGGAAAGACCTATGTGTCTCTGGACAATGGCGTGAACCGGAAGAAATCGGTTGAGGATATCGGCGCACTTCTGGACTGGATCGGCGCGCAGCCGGATCTTGATGCCGGCAAGATAGTCGTGCACGGCGGTTCGTATGGCGGCTATATGGTGCTCGCCGCGTTGATCGATTATCCGGACCGTCTGGCGGCGGGCGTCGACATTGTCGGCATCTCGGACTTCAAGACCTTCCTGGAGAATACCGAAGGCTACCGCGTGGACCTGCGCCGGGAAGAGTATGGCGACGAGCGCGACCCGGCGATTGCCGCTTTCTTTGACGAAATCTCGCCGCTGAAGAATGCCTCGAAGATCACCCAGCCGTTGTTCATCATCCAGGGCTATAACGATCCGCGCGTGCCCTACACTGAGTCCGAGCAGATCCTCAGCGCGATGACGGCCAGCGGCGTGAAAGCCTGGTTCCTGATGGCGATGGACGAGGGCCACGGCTTCCGGAAGAAAGGTAATATCGAGGCCCAACGCGAAGCCGAGACGCTGTTCCTGAAAGAGGTGATCGGAACCCCCTAGGGCGCCCGCCCCCCTTTCTCACGGGCAGCACTGGCCGATGGGGGCGGTGCGCTCTAGCTTGTTCCTGCCGCGGTTGCGGCGGGAGAGCGTTCGATGATCACACTGCACCATCTGGAAAAATCGCAATCCATACGGATCCTATGGCTGCTGGAGGAGCTTGGAGCGCGCTATCAGGTGAAGCTGTATGACCGCGATGCGCAGACGCGGCTGGCGCCGGCGGCTTACAAGGCGGTGTCACCGCTGGGCACGGCGCCGGTGATCACTGACGGGGATGTGACGCTGGCCGAGACGAACGCAATCGCCGATTACATCCTGGACCGGCACGATGACGGGCGGCTGCGCCCTGCCCCCGGCGCGGCGAACCGGGCGGCCTATCTCTTCTGGTTCCACACCGCGCAGGGCAGCCTCCAACCGCTGCTGACCAACAAGTTCGTGATGATGGCGCTGACGGCGCGCGCACCTTTCCTGGCGCGGCCGGTGGCGAAGTCGCTGGTCGGGGCGCTGGACAAGGCCTTCTTCGGGCCGAGACTGGCCGCGCTGTTGCGCGAGATCGAGACGGCGCTGGGCAAATCGAAATGGTTTGCCGGCGAGACGCTGACGGCAGCCGATATCGTGATGGGCTATTCGATGGAACTCTGCGCCCACCGGGGCGGGATGACAGAGAAGGATTTCCCGAACGCATTCCGCTTCCTGAAACAGATGCGGGAATATCCGTCTTACATCCGCGCGATGGAGAAGGACGGCAAAGGCACCATCCTTCTCTGATATCGACCGCCTGCGGATATGTTTCAGTCCAGCACGTCCCTGACCCACGGCCCGAAGGGCGAGGCGCCGAGCATGGCGAGTTGGGTCTGGCGGGAAACCTCGTTGATGGCCTCCTGCGGCTTCGGGCCGGGGTGGACCGCGCGGCGCAGGGGCCGTGTGCCACGCGGCATCTGGATGATTTCAGCAATCGCATTCGGGACGTCCATTGGATTGGTGGTGCCGCCGGTGCGGGTTTCGCGCATGCCGGCGGTGATTTCCGGATAAGCGTCCAGCACGTCCTTGGATGTGCGGGCGAGAAGCGCTTCGGCGCGCGCACCGCTCTTGGTCCAGATGGAGGTCGGATAGCCGCCCGGCTGGATGATCGTGACCTCGATGCCGTGGGCCGCGAGTTCATAGGCCATGCCTTCGCTGAGCGCCTCGAGGGCAAACTTGGTCGGCGAGTAATGGCCCAGGCCTGGCGCGATGACGCGGCCGAGCTGAGACGAGATCTGGAAGATCTGACCGCTCTTTGCCGCGCGCATGGCCGGCAATACGGCGAGCGACATGCGGTGGGCGCCGAAGACATTGGTTTCGAAGAGCAGCTTCGTCGCCTCCATGTCCTGCACTTCCATCGGCCCGCCGAGGCCGATGCCGGCATTATTGATCAGCACGTCGAGCGTGCCGCCGGTGTTTTCCAGCACGGCGGCGACACCGGCCTTGACGCTGTCGTCTGACATCACATCGATCCCGACGACCTCGATGGCGAGGCTTTCGTCTGCGGCAAGCTTTTTCAGTTCGGCGGCTTCGGGACGCGGCAGGCCGCGCATCGCGGCGAAGACGCGCGCGCCGAGACGGGCATAATGCTCCGCCCCCAGACGGCCGAAGCCGGAGGCCGCGCCGGTAATGAGGATGGTCTTGCCATCCAGTGGGCGGGTCGCCGCTGCGCCCGCCCCCGGAAACGCGC
>NZ_JBBEBT010000023.1:0-8281 GCF_040882205.1 Hyphomonas sp. | reverse complement strand
CCGCCCTCCTGATCGGCCCGGAAGGCGGCTTTACCGCAGAGGAACGCGCCTTCCTGCGCGGCCGGGCGGGCGGCTATGGCGTCAGCCTCGGGCCACGCATCCTGCGGGCAGAAACCGCCGCCATTGCGGCGATGGCGCTCTGGCAGGCCGTCTGCGGCGACTGGGGCTAAGGCGGGGTCACAGCCAATTTCGAGGGGGCCATTGGCGTTGCCACTTTTCAGCCTTATCTCCACGCCGGACAGAAACTGATCCCGGAGGCCAGACGGTGACCACGCCGACCAGCGACATCGACGAGGCCTCGCCCCGGATCGGCGGCAAGACCGAACTTGTTGAATACATGGAAGCCGGCTCCAAACCCAAGACGGACTGGCGCATCGGCACAGAGCACGAGAAGTTCGGCTTCCTCTGGGACGGCTTCAAGCCTCTGCCCTATGCCGGCAAGGCGTCCGTGCTGACCATGCTGGAAGGCCTGCGCGACCGGTTCGGCTGGGAGCCCATCATCGAGGGCGGCCACCTTATCGGCCTTAAAAAGGACGGCGCCAGCGTCAGCCTCGAGCCGGGCGGGCAATTCGAACTCTCTGGCGCGCCACTGGATTCGATCCACGACACCTGTACCGAAGTCGGCCGCCACCTCACCGAGGTCCGCGAACTCGCCGAACCGCTCGGTATCGGCTTCCTCGGCCTCGGCGCAAGCCCGGTCTGGAGCCTCGCCGACACGCCGGTGATGCCCAAGGGCCGCTACAAGATCATGACGGCCTACATGGACAAGGTCGGCCGTCTTGGGCGTCAGATGATGTTCCGCACCTGCACGGTGCAGGCAAACCTCGATTTCGGCTCGGAAGCCGACATGGTGCAGAAGCTGCGCGTCTCGCTGGCCCTGCAACCCCTCGGCACGGCGCTGTTTGCCAACTCGCCCTTCATTGACGGGCGCCCAAACGGCTTCCTCTCTTATCGCTCGCAGATCTGGACCGACACGGACCCCGACCGCTCCGGCATGCTGCCCTTCGCTTTTGAGCAGGGCTTCGGGTTCGAGCAATACGTGGACTACGCGCTCGATGTGCCGATGTATTTCGTGCGCCGGGGCGGGCTGTATCTCGATGCCTCGGGCCTCAGCTTCCGCGATTTCATGGACGGCAAACTGCCGATCCTGCCGGGCGAGCGACCGGCGATGGACGATTTTGTCGACCACCTGTCGACCATTTTCCCGGAAGTGCGCCTGAAACGCTTCCTCGAGATGCGCGGCTCGGACGCAGGCCCCTGGGACCGGCTGTGCGCCTTCTCGGCCTTCTGGACCGGTATCCTCTATTCGCAAGCCTCGCTCGATGCGGCCTGGGACCTCGTCAAGCACTGGACCGCGCCGGAGCGCGAAGTAATGCGCCAGGGCGTGCGCACGCTCGGCCTTCGCACACCGATACCGGGCGGGCGCTCGATGCAGGACCTTGCGAAGGAAGTGCTGGCGATCAGCCGCGCGGGCCTGCGCGACCGGAGGCGGATTTCCGCCGCCGGGGACGACGAAGCCGGCTTCCTGTCCAGTCTCGACGAGATCGCCGCCTCGGGCCTCACGCCCGCCGAAAGGCTCCTCCAGCGCTATCACGGCCCCTGGAACAAGGACCTCACCAGGGTGTTCGCTGAAGAGGCGTACTGACCCGCTTCTCCCGTCCATAAACCGTTTGCAACTCGCCCTATGGGCGTGTGGACCGTTTTCGTGCGTGAGACGCATTCGGCGCAACGGCAGAAACCGCCTTGAGCCCGCCTCCGGGGCATGGTCAAACCTCTGACACAATCGGGCCGCCACTCGCGAGCCGTGTCACCTGTTGCGCGCTGGGGAGCCGTTCATGCTGGTTATTGTTCTGGGCATCGTCATCACGCTGGCGACCTGTATCCCGGTGTTCAACCAGATGCGCCAGCATCCCAAGGGACTGCATATCCTGTTCTTCGCCGAGATGTGGGAGCGTTTTTCCTTCTACGGCATGCGCGGCCTGCTGATCTTCTACCTGACCCAGCACTTCCTGTTCGATGACCGTACCGCGCAGGCCCAGTACGGCTCCTACACCGCGCTCGTTTACCTGCTGCCGCTGCTCGGCGGCTTTCTTGCGGACAAGTATCTCGGCAATCGCAAGGCGATTGCCTTCGGCGCGCTGCTGCTGGTCGCTGGCCACCTTACGATGGGCCTGCATGGCCCGCAGGCGACCCAGACGATGACGGTCAACGGCGCCGAATACAACCTCGCGGTCGAAGGACGCGGCGGCTCGCGCCAGGTCTTCGTTGAGACCGGAACGCAGCGCTGCCTGTTCGGCGGCGATGTGGCGTATGATGGCTGCCGCGCCAATGTGAACGATGACGGCGGCATCACCTTCACCGGACTCGATGCCGGCAGCCCGCTCCCGGCAGTCATTCCGAACGTCATGGAAACCCTGTCGGAGCCCGTGCGCAATCCACTGTATACCAACATCCTTTTCCTCGCGCTCGCGCTGATCGTGATGGGCGTCGGTTACCTTAAGGCAAATATCTCCTCGATCGTCGGCCAGTTGTACGAGGAGAACGATCCGAAACGCGATGCCGGCTTCACGCTTTACTATTATGGCATCAACCTCGGCGCCTTCTGGGCCGCCATCCTCTGCGGCTATCTCGGCCAGACGGTCGGCTGGTGGGCGGGCTTCGGCCTCGCCGCGGTCGGCATGGCCATTGGCTGGCTGGTGTTCACGCGCCAGCGTCTGGCTTTCTGGAGCCCCGGCGAGCGCCAGTTGCCGGACCATGTCGGTGCACCGCCAAACCCCGAACGGCTGGCAAAGAAGGTCGCCGGACCTATCACCTTCGAATGGATGCTTTACCTGCTGGCCATTCCCGGTGTCGCGGTCGTCTGGTTTCTTTTGCAGACCCCTCAGTACACCTTCCTCACATTGATGAGCGGCCTCATCCTGTTCGGCGGCTACATCACCTTCTACATGGTGACAAAGTGCAGCTGGAAGGAAAGCCAGCAGCTGATCCTCTCGCTGTTCCTGATCTTCATGTCGGTTGTCTTCTGGTCGCTGTTCGAACAGGCGGGCTCCTCGCTCAACCAGTTTGCCGAACGCAATACCCAGCTGCCGAATGATGGCTTCATGACGGTCACGGCGGCGCAGACGCAAAGTTTCAACTCCGGCTTCATCCTGCTCTTCGCGCCAGCTTTCGCCGCCCTGTGGGCCTGGCTTGCCGCGCGCAAGGCCGACCCCAACACGGCGCTGAAGTTCGGCCTCGCGCTGGTGCAGGTCGGACTCGGATTCTGGGTTCTGGTCTGGGGGGTTCAGTTCGCGGACGATAGCTACCGCGTGCCGCTGGTCTTCCTCGTCGGCGCCTACCTGCTCCACACGACCGGCGAGCTTTGCCTGTCGCCCGTAGGGCTGTCGATGATCACCAAGCTCTCGCCCGCCGCGGTCGTCAGCTTCATGATGGCGGGCTGGTTCCTGTCATCTGCTTTCGCGCAATATGTGGCGGGCCTGATCGCCCAGTTTACGGCCAGCGATACGGTCGCCGGTCAGGTGCTCGATCCCGGAAAGGCGCTTGAAACCTACAGCGCCGTGTTCTGGAGCCTCGGCGTCGTCGCGATCATTCTCGGCGTGCTGCTCGGCGCAGTAAGCTTCGCCCTGAAATATCTCGGCCACGGCAAGGCAGGCCGCCTTGCGAGCAAGGCGGCACTCGAAGCGGAAGCGGCGCGCGGACTTGCGGAGTAAGGCAGACGGCGTGGGCTCAGCCCGCGCCGCCGACCGTCAGTGAACCGACTTTCAGGGTGGGCTGGCCGACGCCGACTGGCACCGATTGTCCCGCCTTGCCGCAGACGCCTACACCGTCATCCATCGCGAAATCGTTGCCGATCATCGTGACGTCCGAGAGCGCCGTGGGCCCGTGGCCGATCAGCGTGGCATTCTTCACCGGCGCGACGATCTTCCCGTTCTCGACGAGGTAGGCTTCGGTGCACTGGAACACGAAATTGCCGGAGGTGATGTCCACCTGTCCGCCGCCGAAATCGACCGCCCAGAGGCCGCGCTTGATCGAGGCGACGATTTCTTTCGGGTCCGTGCTGCCGGCGAGCATCACGGTATTGGTCATCCGGGGCATGGTCTGCGACTCGTAGCTTTCACGCCGGCCATTGCCGGTGGGCGCCATGCCCATCAGGCGGGCGTTCATCCGGTCCTGCATGTAGCCCTTGAGGACGCCGTCCTCGATCAGCACGGTGCGCTGTGTCGGTGTGCCTTCATCATCAAAGGAGAGCGAACCCCGGCGCGCTTCGATGCAGCCGTCATCAATGATCGTCACGCCCTTCGCCGCGACCTGCTCGCCGATGCGTCCGGCATAAACACTCGTGCCCTTGCGGTTGAAGTCGCCTTCGAGGCCGTGGCCGACTGCCTCGTGCAGCAGCACGGCGGGCCAGCCCGGCCCCAGCACGACTTCCATCTCGCCTGCCGGGGCAGGGATCGACTTCAGGTTCACTTCGGCCTTCTGGATCGCGCGGCGCACCATGGCCTGCCAGCGGGACGGCTCGATCCACTCATCATAGGCGGCGCGGCCACCGGCGCCGGAGCCGGCCGACTCGCGGCGGCCGTTTTCCTCAAGCGTGACAGACACGTTGAGCCGGACGAGCGGACGGATGTCATGGAAGTGTGCGCCGTCGGGGCGCAGGATATCGACTTCCTTGTGGCTCCCGGACAGCGAGACGGACACTTGCACGACGCGCCGATCTGCGGCGCGGGCGAAGGCGTCGATCTCGGCAAGGAGGTTTGTCTTGTCCGTGAAGCCCGGGTTCAGCGTCGGGTCGATGGGGGCATAGAGGCGGCGGTTTGTCGGCTGCGGCCCGGCGGCAAGTTTGCCGGAATAGCCACGCTTGGCCTGCGCGGCGGTATCGGCGGCGCGGCGAATGGCGTCGAGGGTCAGCTGCGAGGCATAGCCTGCGCCCTGGGCCTCGCCCGCAACGACCCGCAGGCCGAAGCCCTGGTCGGTGTCATAGGCAGCGGACTTCAGCCGCCAGTCATCAAAAACGAAACTCTCGGACCGCGAGCGCTCCACATAGAGGTCGCCGTCATCGGCGCCGCGGGCGGCAAGGGCCAGCACATCGGCGGCGGCTGTCAGGTCAAAAGGCAGGGGTGTATCGCTCATCCCCGCAACATGTGACCGTCCGGCGCCCGCCGCAAGGCACTTGCGTCACAGATCAGGCGGTATGCCGGCGCACGCGCGGGGCGATTTGAGGCGTTGCCCGGCGCCGGCCTGATACCCGGATGCCGCCAGCAACTGCGCCCAGGAGGACCAGGCCGCCAAACAACGCCGTCAGGACCATGAACCCGTTCGCAATCTGCTGGGCCACTCCGAAATAGCCGGCCGCCACGAAAGCAGAGGCCAGCAGGGTAACGAGCAATGCCATCCGCATTTTTTCTCTCCTGCACCAATCACAGGGATGAAACGCACGGTTTTCTAACCGGTTGCGGGGCCGAATCAAAAAAGTCCCGGGGCAGGGTCAGTTCGTGGTGACGGTGAACCGGGCGAGCTGGCGGTCTGTGGCTGCAAAATCGGGGTTCAGTTCCTTCGACTTCACGAAGTCATAGTAGGCGCCCTGGACGTCTCCGGTCTGCTCCTTGGCGATCGCCCGGTTGTAATAGGCGGCGTAGATATCCTCGGAATTCAGCTCGATCGTCTTTTCCAGCGACACGAGGGCGGAGTTGTAGTCCTTCTTGAAGATGTAGGCGGCGCCTTCATTGAGCCAGGTTGCGCCGGTGCCCGGCTTTATCCGCTTGGCAGCAGCATAGTCCTTCAGGGCAGCGTCATAATCGCCCTGCCGCATCCGCAGGACGCCGCGATTCGTATAGGTCGCCGCCTTGTTGCTGATGTTGAGGGCTTCAACCTCGAGGGCGCGGGTACACAATTCCTCGGTATCGTTCGCCCGGCCGAGGCTGAATTTCACGGCTTCGTAGCAATCGCGTGCGATCCCGCCTCCGATGACGGTGACCTGGGCAGAGGCGGCCGGAGCGACAAGCGCGACAAGCGCGACAAGCGCGACAGGCGCGACAAGCGCGGCGGCAGCGGCGATGATGAAGGTACGGAACATGGCAGGCTCCCTTTGATTTTATGACCCCTCAACTAGCACGAAATCGCCTGTGCGGCGATGCGCTGCGACAATTTTGAGCGTGGAAAGGACTGGGGTTAAGCCTGATGCTGGTATAGGAAGTTCTCGAATCCGCAAGCTACCCGATCTGACCTGAGGTTTTCCATCGTGCGATACCTGACTGCCGCCCTGTCCGCCAGCCTGTTTGCCGCGCCTGCGTTTGCGGCCGTGCCCGTCGACGGCGCTATTGATTTCCAGCCTGCCGCGACCCGCATCGCCGAGCGTGTGCACGAGTTCCACGTAGTGCTCCTTTGGATCATCACGCTGATCACCGCCCTGGTGACCGTTCTTCTGATCTGGGTCATGGTCCGCTACAACAAGCGCGCCAACAAGACCCCGCGCAAGTTCAGCCACAATACAACGGTTGAAGTGGTGTGGACGGTCGTTCCAGCCCTGATCCTCGTCGGTATTGCCAGCCTGTCCTTCCCGAACCTCTACTACCAGAACGTCACGCCAAACCTCGGCGAGATCGCGGCGACCTCCAAGAAGCTGCTGGCCGAGAACAAGACCGCCCAACACCTGGCTTACACGAAGAATCATTTTCCGGACGCCGCGGAGAAGGGCTTCGTCAACATCAAGGTTCAGGGCAACCAGTGGAACTGGACCTATACCTATCCGGACATTGTCGATGATACCGGCGCTGCGCTCGAGTTCGTCTCGAACGGCCTGTACAAGGGCCGCGCCAGCGACCCGACCGATGTCGGCCCGCGCCTGCTCGCCACCGACTATCCGCTGGTTGTTCCGGCTGGCCGCTATATCCGCTACTACACGGCCGCCGCTGACGTGATCCACGCCTTTGCGGTACCGGCCTTTGCGGTAAAGACCGATGCCGTGCCGGGACGCCTCAACGAAGGCTGGTTCCTCGTCGAGCAGGAAGGCGTATATTACGGCCAGTGCTCGGAACTCTGCGGTATTGAACATGCCTTCATGCCCATCGAAGTGCGCGTTGTTTCGCAGGCTGTGTTCGACCGTTGGGCCGAGCTGATGAAGGCCGGCGACTATGACGCTGCAGCGGCCTCTGTTCGCCAGGTCGCGGCGCTCGGGTCCGAAACCAAATTTGCCTCCTCCAACTGATTTCACGAAGAAGAGTACGACCGATGCCTATGGATGAAATCGCCCTCGATCACGGCCAAGACCATGATCACAAGCCTGGCTTCTTCACGCGCTGGTTCTTCTCGACCAACCACAAGGATATAGGGACGCTTTACCTCGTCTTCGCGATGGTTGCCGGTATTGTGGGCTACTCGCTCTCCGGCCTGATCCGCTGGGAACTGGCCGAGCCGGGCATTGGTCCGATGCTGTGGATCCAGACCAACTTCTTCGGCCTTGAGGGCGACGCCGCGATCACCGCTGCGAAACACTTCTACAACGTCGTGATCAGCTATCACGGCCTCGTCATGATCTTCTTCATGGTGATGCCCGCGCTGATCGGCGGTTTCGGCAACTGGTTCGTGCCGCTTATGATCGGCGCGCCGGACATGGCGTTCCCGCGCATGAACAATATCTCCTTCTGGCTGACGGTTGTTGCGTTCATCCTCGCCTGTATCTCGATGGTGGTTCCCGGTGGTCCGGGCGGGAACGGCTTCGGCGGCGGCTGGACGATCTATCCGCCGCTTTCTTCGGCGGCCGGCCATCCCGGCCCGTCGATGGACCTGCTGATCTTCTCGCTGCACGCAGCCGGCATTGCGTCGATCCTTGGCGCGATCAACTTCATTGTCACGATCCTCAACATGCGCGCACCGGGCATGACGCTGCACAAGATGCCGCTGTTTGCCTGGTCGATTCTGGTGACCGCCGTGCTGCTCCTGCTGGCGCTGCCGGTGCTTGCCGGTGCCATCACCATGCTGCTGACGGACCGTAACTTCGGCTCGCAGTTCTTTATCCCGAACGGCGGCGGCGACCCGGTCATGTTCCAGCACCTGTTCTGGTTCTTCGGTCACCCCGAAGTCTATATCATGATCCTGCCGGCCTTCGGCATCGTCAGCCACGTTGTCTCGACCTTCTCGAAAAAGCCGATCTTCGGCTATCTCGGCATGGCCTACGCCATGGTGTCGATCGGCGTCATCGGCTTCGTCGTGTGGGCTCACCACATGTACACCGTTGGTATGAACGTTGACCTGAAGGCCTATTTCGTGGCCGCCACGATGGTCA
>NZ_JBBEBT010000022.1:0-1425 GCF_040882205.1 Hyphomonas sp. | reverse complement strand
TCCCATTTTGACCTAAACCTAATATTTTCAGTGACTTAGGAGTTGCTCTCTTTTGGGACCGTGCGCTGTCTGCAGCCATCGCAACGCAACGGAGACCGCCATGAAGACCGCAACCAAGCCCCTGACGAACCACGAAGAATTCTGCCTCAAGAACGCCGCGCACTTTGTCGCCGCCCGCGGCCGGACGCCCGCCACCCGCACGCGCGCGCAATTCGCGACCCTGCCCGAGGCGCAGGCTTACGGCACCGCGATCGGCGACGGCCGGACCATGATCTACGCGGTCACCACCCTCGGGCTTTCCGCCCACATCACCAACGCCTGAAGGAACGGACCCATGAAAACCAAAGCCCTCACCGCCGCGCAGATCGACACACTCGCCCAGCGCGTTTCCGACACGCCGATCGAACCGGCCACCAGTGCCAAGAAGGCGGGCGACGGCTTCGCCCGCTTGCTGGCGGCGAGGATTGGCACCGACCGCGCCGCCCTTGCCTTCACCTCGATCATGACCGCCGACACCTTCGATCAGGCGGAGGCCCGGCTGACCTTGGTGCTGGACTACGGCAACCCCGATCCTTCGGGCGAGACGATCCCGACGCAGGTCGACGAACCGAAGGCCGCGCCCTCCCCGGTTGTCGGCAAACGGCAAGCCGTTCTCGATCAGGCGCAGACCGGTGCGCTGCCGCCCGCCCCGGATTTCTCCAAGCCGACCCACGCCCGCTTTCGCGCCAAGCTGGCCCAGATCGTGGCTTTGGCCGAGGCGGGCGACATCGCCGGTCTGCAGGCCTTTGAGATCAACCCGGTCTCGTCCAGCCCCAAGGCGATGGCGCGCTACCGCGACCTTTGCGTGATCGCCATAACCGCCCGGATGGGGGCAGCAGCATGAAGATCACCCGCGAATTCTGCCCCGGCGATCGCTACGTCTATGATTTCGGGCTCTGCAGCTATGAGAAAGGCTGGGCGCAGGTCGATACGGCGCAGAATGCGCCATACTTCGGGACTTGGGCCAACCCGACCCGGCTGATGATCTTCAACTATTGTGAGGGCGACACGACCTTGAAAGAGGCCGCGTCGCCGGAGGAGTTCGCTGAGGAACTGCGCGAGATCGACGCTTGGAACAGGGCGAACGGCTATAGCCCGGCGCGGATCGATCCGGGGTTTGACCCGGCGATGAAGGCGGCGTTTGAGGGGTTCGGGCTTGCGGATATGCTGCATTGAATGAACGCTTGGATGCGTGTCCCGGATACGCTATATTACGCGCGAAGGAGCACCAGAAATGTCCGTGCAAGATCGCGTCAAGCGTTACAAATCGACCGGCGGCGGTGTGGGCCTCGTCCGGGTCGAAGTGCTTGTGCCGATTGAGGATCGCGAGGAAATCCTGAAACTCGCAGCGGACCTTCGGCGGCAGCGACGCGAAAAGTTGTCGAC
>NZ_JBBEBT010000021.1:0-8352 GCF_040882205.1 Hyphomonas sp. | reverse complement strand
CGAAGCCGGAGTTCGACCTGATCTGCGAGCAGACGCATGGCTGCGACCCGATCGCGCTGACGCCGGTGATGGTGAAGGCGATCCAGGACACCGACCCGCGCTGCCCGCCGTTAGAGAACCTGCCACCGGAACAACTGGAAACGCTGGCCATGCTGCAGGCTTTCCGCGACGCGGCCTCCGGGAATTGACCGGCGCCCGGTGACGGCGCCCGGATGTGGCGCTAGGCATGGCTTCGCGAAAGTGCTGCGGAGGCTGATCCATGCGCCTGTTCCTGAAAATCCTGACGGGCCTTTCCGGCCTGCTGCTTGTTGCCGCCTTCGGCCTCTACACCTGGTTCTGGTGGAAGCCGGTCGGCATCAACAACTATATCAACAAGGCGACGATCTCCTTTGCCATGGAGACGCCCGAGCTGATGACGCAGCTGGGCCTGATCGACAATACACCGCTGGATTTCCACTCGGGCAAGCTGGGCGACTATACCGAAGCCGGCGAGCAGAAGCAGCTCGCCAAGCTGCGCAAGGCGCGCGCAGGGCTCGACAAGTATGGCCCCGACGGGCTCGAGGGAAAGCAACTGCTCAGCTACGAAATTGTCGCCTGGTTCTTCGATGACCTGATCCGGCAGGCGGAGTTCGAACATGGTGGCTACCGCGTGAACCAGATTTCCGGGGTGACGGTCGACATGCCCCAGTTCCTGACGGACACGCATGTGATCGTCAGCGAGAAGAGCGCAGAGCGCTATGTGAGCCGCGTGCGGGACTTTAGCCGCGTGCTGCGGGAAGTGCGCGCGCGCGTCGAAGGCGACCGCGCGGCGGGCGTCATCCCGCCGGACTTCATCATCGACAAGTCGATTGCCGGCATGCAGGCCTTCATCGAAGGCGGCGCGGCCGCGAACATCCTGGTCACCAGCCTGCCCGCCCGGCTCGACAAGGTCGAGGGCCTGAGCGCCGAGAAGAAGGCCGCATTGGTCGCCGAGGCGGCGGAAGCGGTCGGGAGCGGCGTCGTCCCGGGGTATGAGGCGATGATTGCGCTGATGCAGGACATGCGCGCCCAAGCCACCCACGATGCCGGGATATGGCGCATTCCGGACGGCGAGCGGATTTATGCGGCGGCGCTGAAATCGCGCACGACGACCGACATGCCCGCCGAGGAGATCCACGCGCTTGGCCTGTCGGAAGTAGCGCGGATCGAAGCGGAGGTCGGCGCCATCCTGACGGCAGCTGGTCTGACCGAGGGCACGCAGTCGCAGCGCGTCGAAGCGCTGATGACCGATCCGGCCCACAACTTCACCAATGACGACGCCGGCCGGCAGGAGATGCTGGATTATCTCGTGCAGCTGAATGAGCAGGTGATGGCCAAGGCAGGCGACTATTTCGTCACCCTGCCGCCGCAGCCCCTGGAGATCGTGCGCGTGCCGGAATACTCGCAGGATTCCTCAGCCGGCGGATATTATACACCGCCCGCGCTGGATGGTTCACGCCCGGGCCGGTTCTACATCAACCAGAAAACCACCACCGACAATCCGCGCTGGACGCTGCCCACCCTGCTCTACCACGAAGCCGCCCCCGGCCACCATTTCCAGATTTCCGCCGCGCAGCTGATCACCGGCGTCCCGATGATCCGGAAGTTCAGTCCGTTCACGGCCTATACGGAAGGCTGGGCGCTCTACGCAGAGCGGATCGCCGCGACCGACATGGGCATGTATAACGAAGATGCACTCGGCGACCTTGGCCGGCTCAAGGCGGAAATGTTCCGCGCGGTGCGGCTGGTGGTCGATTCCGGCATGCACGCCAAGAAATGGTCGCGCGAAGAGGCCATCGCCTACATGAAGCAAAAGACCGGGCAGACCGAAGACGAAGTCGTGCGCGAAATCGAGCGCTATGCCGTCTGGCCGGCCCAGGCGACGGCCTACAAGACCGGGCAGCTTTCAATCCTCTCCGCGCGGGCTCGGGCCGAAGCAGCCCTCGGCGCCCGGTTTGACCTGAAACAGTTCCACGAAGCCGTTCTCGGCAGCGGGGCGATGCCGCTCGGCATCCTCGACAAGGTGGTCGATGAGTGGATCGCGGCCGAACTGGCGAAGGGCGCCTAGCCCTTCACCAACCAGGCTTTCTCGACCAGCTTTGTCACGTCGCCCATGATCTCGGTGATCCTGAAATCCTTGGGCGTGTAGACGCGGGCGATGCCCATCTGTCTCAGCGCGCGCGCATCCTCCGGCGGGATGATGCCTCCGACAACGACCGGCACATCACCCAGACCGGCGGCGCGCAGTTCGGCAATGGTTTCGCGCACGAGGTCGAGATGGCTGCCCGAGAGGATCGACAGTCCGACAACGTGGGCATCGGCGGCCTTGGCCTGCGCGGCGATTTGCGCGGGCGTGAAGCGGATGCCTTCGTAGACCACATCCATGCCGACGGCGCGGCCGCGCGCGGCGATCTGTTCAGCGCCGTTGGAGTGGCCATCGAGGCCCGGCTTGCCGAGCACATAGGTCAGTGTACGTCCCAAAGCCTCAGAGACGCGGGCGACTTCAGCCTTTACGATTTCGATATCTTCGCCGCCATCCGAGCCGACGACAAGCGCAACGCCGGTCGGCGCGCGGAACTCGCCGAAGACTTCGCGCAGGACCGTGCCCCACTCTCCGGTCGTCACGCCGGCTTTCGCGCAGGTGATGGACGGCTCCATGATGTTGCGGTTTTCGCCAGCAGCTGCGCGAAGCGAAGCGAGCGCGGCTTCGGCGGCCCTGCCGTCGCGGGCCGAACGCCAGGCCCTGAGGTCGCGCACCTGAGCCGCTTCCTCGGCGGGGTCGACCGTCATGATCGCGCCGTCGCCGGAGCCGAGCGGGCTCGTTTCAGTCTCGGTATAGGCGTTTACGCCGACCACTTTCATCGCGCCGGACTCAATGGCGCGGATCCGGTCAATATGGGCGCCGACGAGGCTTTCCTTCATGAAGCCGATCGCGTCCTTGGCGCCGCCGATCTCGTCGATCTTCGCGAGGGTGGCGCGGGCTTTCTGCTTCAGCTCTTGCGTCTTGGCGTCGATCACATGGCTGCCGTCAAAGATGTCCTCGAACTCGAGCAGGTCGGTCTCGTAGGCGAGGATCTGCTGGAGGCGCAGCGACCATTGCTGATCCCAGGGACGTGGCAGGCCCATGGCCTCGTTCCAGGCCGGCAGCTGCAGCGCGCGGCAACGGGCCTTCTTGGAGAGCGTGACGGCGAGCGCCTCGATCAGGATGCGGTAGACATTGTTTTCCGGTTGCGGCTCGGTGAGGCCGAGGGAGTTCACCTGAACGCCGTAGCGAAAGAGCAGCGCCTTGGGATCGGTGACGCCGTAACGCTCGCGGCCGATCTCTTCCCAGAGGTCCACGAAAGCGCGCATCTTGCAAAGTTCCGTTACAAAACGAACTCCCGCATTCACGAAGAAAGAAATCCGGCCGAAGACAGTTTCAAAGTCTGATTCCGGAACTTGCCCACCGGCTTTCACAGTGTCGAGCACGGCGATCGCAGTTGCGAGGGCGTAGGCCAGCTCCTGTTCCGGCGTCGCACCGGCTTCCTGCAGGTGATAAGAGCAGACATTCATTGGATTCCATTTTGGAACCTCCAGATAGCACCAGCTCACCATGTCGCCGATCAGCCGTAAGGAGGGTTCCGGCGGGAAGACATACGTTCCGCGCGAGAGGTATTCCTTGACGATGTCATTCTGGGTCGTGCCCCGCAGCTTCTTGCGGCTTTCACCGCGCTCGTCGGCGAGGGCCACATAGAGCGCCAGCATCCAGGCGGCGGGCGCGTTGATCGTCATCGAGGTATTCATCTGTTCCAGCGGCAGCTGATCAAACAGGAGGCGCATGTCGCCAAGGTGTTTCACCGGCACGCCCACCTTGCCGACTTCGCCTTTCGACAGGATGTGATCGGCGTCATAAGCGGTCTGGGTTGGCAGGTCGAAGGCGATGGAGAGACCGGTCTGACCCTTCGAGAGGTTCAGACGGTACAGCTCGTTCGACTTCTGCGCGGTCGAGTGACCAGCATAGGTCCGGAAGATCCACGGCTCTTCAGGCGCGTGCTGGTAATTTGTATCGGGCTTGCTCATCCGGCTTTGCCTCCCCTTTTGTTGCGCCGCAACATGGCTGAGGCCCCGCCCGCTGGCAAGGCCCGGCAAAACTGTGCCGCAGGCTGCTTGAATGCAGGCGCCGAGCCACGACATCTTGACCAGCTCTCCAGCGTCTGACCGGAACACGCCCTTGCCCGCCCCCTCTCAAGATCCAGCTGCCGCGCTGAAAACGGCGCTCTCGCTGCGGGCGGGATCGCTGGCCGCCTTCCCGGCGGGCGCTGTGCTGATGGCGATTCTGGAGCGCGGCTGGCTGTCGATTGCGGCCCTCGCCGCTGTGATGCTGGCCGTGAGCCTTTTCGAGCGCCGCAGGTTCGGCAAGGCGCTGGGCATCGCGGTCCGGTCCAATCCGGCCACGCTGATGACCGGTCTGGCGGTGCGAACCGGCCTGTTGACGGGCGTGTTCGTGGTTACCCTCGGCGTGCTTGCGCTGTTCCGGGACACGGCCCTGTCGCGCGGGCTGGGCTGGCCTGACCTGGCGGTCATCGGCCTGTCGGCGGGCGGGGCCCTGCTGGCCAATGGCCTCAGCGCGCGTCTTGCGCAAATGCGCACGGAGCCCGGCCAACCGCCGCCCCGCAATGCACCGGCCGGATCCGTGATCCTCGAAGGCGAGATCATTGACAACGATACACGGTAACGCGCGCAGCGTACTGGAGCGTGCGCCCGAAACGGATTACCGGTTGGGCTGCCCCGCGAAAGTGCCTGCTCCATGACTGAACTCATCGGCATGATTGCCGCCATGCTGACGACGCTCTCTTTCGTGCCGCAGGCGGCGCACATCGTGCGCACAGGTCATACCGAGGGCGTCTCGCTGATCATGTACGCGCTATTCACGGCCGGCATTTCGGTCTGGCTCGCCTATGGCATACTGCTCGGGGCGTTGCCGATCATCCTGTCGAACGGGGTGACGCTGGTGTTGGCGATGACTATTCTGGTGCTGAAACTACGCGCCGTACTTCAGGCACGCTCCCGCGTCCAGGGCGCCGCGGACGAGACATCGGCGCCCATCGCTTCGTAATAGAGCCGCTGGATCTCGCGGGTGACCGGCCCCGGCTTGCCGTTTCCAATTGGGTTGCTGTCCAGATGCGTGACCGGGGCGATCATGGCGCCGGCGGAGGTCGTGAAAACTTCGGCGGCGCCTGCCGCCTCGTCCGGCGTGAAGGCGCGCTCGGTGATGGTGAAGCCGCCCTTGCCCTGCAGCGCCATGACACCCGTACGGGTGATGCCCGGCAGGATGGCGGACGAGAGATCGCGGGTAATGATCTCGCCGGCTTTCGTGACGATCCATGCATTGGCGGAGGCGGCCTCGGTGACCAAGCCGTCTTCGACCATGAAGGCGGTATCGGCCCCCTGCTCTTTGGCCGTCCGGTAAGCGAGGGCCTGGGAGAGGAGCTGCGTGGTTTTCATGTCGCGCCGCTTCCAGCGTGTGTCGTCAAGGAACACCGCTTTTATCCCATCACGCGCGACCGCGCCGATCAGGGGTTTGGCATCTGCATAGGCGAAGACAGTGGGCACGAAGGTTTCAGGCCCTGCGAAGTCGCGTGCGTCATAGGCGCCGCCGGTGACTTCCAGATAGACGAGGCCCTCGGTCAGCTGGTTGCGCACGATCAGTTCCGTATGGAGCGCTTCCCAGCCGGGCGCATCATGCGGGTTTGGAATGGCGATGCCGCCCAGGGTGCGTGTCAGGCGGTCAATATGGCCGCCGAGATCCACACAGCAGCCATTATACACGGCCGTAACCTCATAGGCGGCATGTGCGAACAGGAACCCGCGGTCCAAAGGCGAGATTCGGGCCTCGGCGAGCGGCAAAAACGATCCATTCAGGTGGACGACAGGACAAACGGGCATATGGCTGGGCCTCGATCTATTTGGGCAGGTTTGTGCGCCGCAACATTTTTCTTGCGCTGCGGCATGACACTTGCCACTGTGCCCGCGCCAAGAGGGGCTGTGAAGACGCCGCAGAGCGCCTGACAGGCCAGATAGCCACGCAACGGAGGCAAAGTGATGGCGACCAAAACAGCAGGCCGGGTCACCAAGGACATCTACGAAGTCGGCGAGATCCCGCCGGAGTTCCATGTTCCGAAACTGATGCATGCCTGGACGATCCGGCGTGACCGCCATGGCCGCCCCTCGACCGCTATGCTGGTCGAGCAGGTGCCGGTGCCCGAAATCGATTCCGACGAAGTGCTGGTCCTCGTGATGGCGGCCGGGGTCAACTATAACGGCATCTGGGCCGCGCTCGGCGAGCCGATCTCGCCCTTTGATGTGCACAAGCAACCCTTCCACGTCGCCGGCTCCGATGCCTCCGGCATCGTCTGGGCCGTCGGCAAGCGCGTCACACGCGTGAAACCCGGCGACGAAGTTGTGATCCATTGCAACCAGGATGACGGTGACGACGAGGAGTGCAATGGCGGCGACCCGATGTTCTCGCCAAGCCAGCGTATCTGGGGCTACGAGACGCCGGATGGCAGCTTCGCGCAGTTCTGCCGCGTGCAGGCCCGCCAGTGCATGCCACGCCCGAAACACCTGACATGGGAAGAGGCCGCCTGCTACACGCTGACGCTCGCCACCGCTTACCGGATGCTGTTCGGCCACCAGCCGCATATCGTCTCGCCCGCTGATAACGTGCTGGTCTGGGGCGCCTCGGGCGGGCTTGGCTGCTTTGCCGTGCAGCTCTGCGCCGTGACCGGCGCGAACGCGATCGGGGTCGTCTCGTCCGACGACAAGCGCGACTATGTGATGAGCCTCGGCGCCAAAGGCGTGATCAACCGCAGCGACTTCAACTGCTGGGGTCAGTTGCCGAAGGTCAACGGGCCCGAGTTCGCAGACTACATGAAAGAGAGCCGCAAGTTCGGCAAAGCCATCTGGGATATTACCGGCAAGAAAGACGTCGACCTCGTGTTCGAACACCCGGGCGAAGCCACCTTCCCCGTCTCGGTTTTCGTTGTGAAACGCGGCGGCATGGTGGTGATCTGCGCCGGCACGTCAGGCTTCAACCTGACCATGGACGCCCGCTTCCTGTGGATGCGCCAAAAGCGTGTGCAGGGCTCGCACTTCGCGAACCTCAAGCAGGCATCGGAAGCCAACCAGCTGGTGATCAACCGCCGCATAGATCCCGGCATGTCGGAAGTCTTCACCTGGGCGGACATTCCGCTCGCCCATGAGAAGATGCTCGACAACAAGCACCTGCCCGGCAACATGGCGGTGCTCGTCACGTCGCCGAAACCGGGCCTGCGCACGGTCGAGGATGTGCTGGCGGTCAACGGCCAGGGCTGATCCGGGAACTCAGCCGTCCGTGTCCTGAGCTTTCCGTAACGGCGGCGCCCCGGCGCACCAGAGCACGAGCGCGATCAGCGGAAACTGCAAGGCAACACGTACCCAGAGCGCGGCCGGGCTAAGTGCCGTGTCGCCGAGGGATATCTGCGCAATGGCCATGTAGATGTTCGCCGGAAGCACGGCGAGCAGGTAGGCCGAGAGCAGCAATCCGGTGAGAGGCAGGCGCCACCTTGCGATCAGCGCAGCGGCAAAGACCAGCTCCGTCAGGCCGGTGATCCAGACAATCGCGATGGGAAACGGCAGCATCGGCGGAACGATGCGCGCGAAGGCGTCATCCAGCCGGAAATGCAGGATGCCGGCGATCAGGAAGAACGCCGCGAGCAGTATCTGGACGGCGCGCCGGATCATGAGATGGCTCCTTCACCCCGACTGGTGGACGCAAGACGCGCGCGGTGCAAGATGCACCGTTGGCCGGTTCGGGAGAAGGAATTCGGGGATGCTGAGCAAATCCAGGGCGGAAGCCTTTGCGCGGGCCTGGATGTTGGCCTGGAACGACCGGGACATTGACCGCATCCTGTCACACTATGCCGACGGCGTGGTGTTCCACTCGCCGCGCATTGCGCTTGTGATGGGAAACCGCGCGGCCAGCATCTCCGGCAAGGCGGCCCTGCGCGACTATTGGACCAAGGCACTGGAACGCTCGCCCGAGCTGTTCTTCGAACTTGAGAATGTGCTGACCAGCAGCGATGCGGTCACCCTTCTGTACACGAACCACCGGGAGGAACTGGTGGCCGAGACGTTCCTGTTCGATGCGCAAGGAGAAGTGCGCGAGTCGGTTGCCGCTTACCGCTAGGCGGCGGCGCGCCCGCGCCAGCCGCTGCGCGCCAGCCAGACACCGCCCAGGATGAGCACAAAGGCGGCCACGGCGTTCCAGCTCTGGACCTCCTGGAAGAACATCCAGCCGAACGCGGCACTGATGAC
>NZ_JBBEBT010000020.1:0-8364 GCF_040882205.1 Hyphomonas sp. | reverse complement strand
CGTTCAACCTGTCGGACGGTCAATGGGGCCTGCTGACCGGGCCGCCCTTCGCCCTCTTCTATGCGATCATGGGCATCCCGATAGCTATGTGGGCAGACCGGTCGAACCGGGTGATGATCATCGCGCTTTGCGTGGTCATCTGGTCGCTGATGACCGTATTCTGCGGCCTTGCCACGAGCTTCATCTGGTTGCTGCTTTTCCGTGTTGGTGTTGCCATCGGCGAGGCCGGCTGCACGCCGCCCGCCAACTCGATCATCACCGATTACTATCCGCCCAAGAGCCGCGCCAATGCGATCGGCATCTATTCGATGGGTGTCACCATCGGCGGCGTCCTCGCCCAACTCTTCGGCGGCCAGCTGGCGAGCCTTGAGGGCGAGACGTTCGGCGGCTGGATGGACGCCATCGGCCTCGGCTTTCTGTTCACCGGCGTCAACTGGTCGGAAGTGGAGGGCTGGCGCCTCGTCTTCGTGATCGTTGGCCTACCCGGCATCCTCGTCGCGCTCATCCTCTGGCTGACGGTGCGTGAGCCGCCGCGAGGCTATTCCGATCCGAAGTCGGCGATCCCGGACAAGGCCGGTTTTTTCGAGGCCTTCAAAGAGTTCAGCTCGAAGCCGACCTTCTGGACACTGTCGCTCGGCGCGGCGTTCGTGGCCTTCGTCGGCTACGGCCTGATCAGTTTCCAGGCACCGTTCCTGATGCGCGTGCACGGCGTGAGCGTCGCGGAGGCTGCCATGAACTATGGCGCGCCGCTCGCGGCCGTTGCCGCGTTCGGCACCTTCGCAGGCGGATTCCTCTCCGAGAAACTGGCGCCGCGCTTTCCGTCTGTCGCCGCCTGGCTGCCAGGCGTGGGCCTCTTGATCGCCATCCCCGCCTATGTCGGCGCCTTCCTCAGCCCGACGCTGCTCATGGCCTTCTGGATGTGGGTTATCGCCGCGATTGCGCACTACGCTTACCTCGGCGCTCAATACACCGTCTCGACCTCCATCGTCAGTCCGCGTTCGCGCGCCACGACCGTCTCCGTGATGCTGCTGATCATCAGCCTCATCGGCAACGGGGTCGGGCCGCTTTTCACCGGCATGATGAGCAGCGCCTTCATGGGCGGCATCGTCAAGCGGGCCGGGCTGGAAGCGGAATTTGCAAACTTCAATCCGGGCCTGTGCGCCGGCCGCCTTGCCGAACTGGGCGATGCCGGGCCTGCGCTCTGCTCGGCCTATGCCGAGGGGCTGCGCCAGTCGATGGTGGCCACCGTGCTTTTCCTGGCGATTGCCGCCGCCTTCTATTTCCTCGCTGCCCGCACCTATGCCAAGGACCGCTGGGCCCCTGCGACCTGATCTTCCCCATTATTGCCTGACCTGACTGGAGACGCCCATGACCGACGCCGCCAATACGAGCCAGATACCTGCCGCCGAACTGCCCCCGCACGAGACCGGCTTTGGTACCAACGGCTATCGCGGCTATGTGCTCGGCGCGCTCCTGCTGGTCTACATCTTCAACTTCATCGACCGCACGATCATCAATATTCTCACGGAGCCCATCAAGGCCTCGTTCGGCGTCGAAGACTGGCAGATGGGGCTCCTCGGCGGACCGGCCTTCGCATTTCTCTATACCTTCCTCGGTATTCCGATTGCACGCTTCTCCGAACGCTCGCACCGCGTGATGATCATCGCGGCGGCGGTCGGGTTCTGGAGCCTTATGACCGTCCTGTGCGGCTTTGCCACCACTTTCCTGATGCTCTTCCTGTTCCGGGTCGGCGTCAGTGTCGGTGAGGCCGGTTGCACACCGCCGGCGCAGTCCCTGATTGCGGACTATTTCAAGCCCTCCAGCCGCGCGACGGCGGTCTCGACCTATGCCCTCGGCGTTCCACTGGGCGGTATGTTCGCGGCCGTCTTCGGCGGCTTCGTGGCCGGCAATCTTGACGGTGTTCAGGTGGCTGCCGCGTTAAATAGCTGGGGCTGGACCTGGGCGGCGAATGCGCTCGACTGGAACAATATCGAAGGCTGGCGCATCGCGTTCGTCGTGGTTGGTCTGCCAGGCGTGATCCTCGCCTTTGTCGTTCGCATGACGATCAAGGAGCCCCCACGCGGCTATTCCGATCCGCCGGAAATGCAACGCGCCAAGGGTGACCGGACAAGCTTCCTCGATGTCATCAAGATCCTGATCAAGAAGCCGACTTACCTGCACGTGGTGGCCGGCGCGACGATTGCCTCCTTTATAGGATATGGTGTCGGCCAGTTCACGACCTCGTTCCTGATCCGCACGCACGGCCTGACCATCCAGGAAGCGGCGCTGCTGTTCGGCATCATCCTTGGACTGATGGCGGCGATCGGCGTGTTCACCTCCGGCTGGATGGCGGACAAGATTGCCAAACGCCACCCGACGGCGCTGTCCTGGATCCCCGCGATCGGCATGGGCCTGTCGGTGCCACTCTATGCGATTGGCTACTCGGTGGACAATCTGTGGCTGGCCATGCCGCCGCTGATGATCGCCGCGATGATCCACTATTACTACCTGGGTCCGATGTATGCTATCTCGGGCGGTGTGGTGGACAGCCGGATGCGGGCAACTGCGGTGGCGCTGACGCTGTTCGTGGTGAACCTGCTTGGCTATGGCCTTGGACCTCCGGTGATCGGCGCGCTGTCGACCTTCTGGAAGTCGACACTTCTGTCGGGCTCCGATCTCGGCCTGACACTGGAGATGTGCAAGTCACTGGTAGGCCTTGAGCCGGATGTCGTGGCGGGTTGCCGGGATGCGGATGCCAGAGGGCTTCAGTATTCGATCATCGCGTTCAACACGCTCTATGCCTGGGCAGCCCTGCACTACCTGCTGGCCGGCAAGACACTGCAACGTGACATGCTGCACAAGACGGCGTAAGTCCGCCGCCCATGGCGGTTTACACGCAAGTTTCCGATGAGGCGTTGGCGGAGTTTCTCTCCGCCTACGACCTCGGGGCGGCCCTGGCCTTCAAGGGCATTGCCGAAGGCGTGGAGAACTCGAACTATTATCTCGAAACCGAACGAGGCCGGTTCATCCTGACACTGTTCGAGAAGCGCGTGAATGCGGCCGACCTTCCCTACTTCATCGGCCTCAAACAGCACCTCGCCGGCAAGGGCTATCCCTGCCCCGAGCCTGTGATGGGGCGTGACGGATCTGCGCTGCGCACGCTGGAAGGCCGGCCGGCGTTGATCATTACCTTCCTCGATGGCCTTTCGCCGAGGCGGCCGAATGTGCGCCAGTGCCGCGCGCTGGGCGAAGGCCTCGCGAAGATGCACCTTGCACTCGCAGACTTTGCAGGTGTGCGCGAGAACTCGCTCGGCCCGAAATCCTGGGCGCCGCTCTGGGCGGGGCGAGCGGACGATGCCAATGCGCTGCAGGCAGGCCTGCCCGATACGGTCGAGGCAGCGTTTATCCAGATCGTCCGTGCCCGTAGCAGTTTTGCAGACCTGCCGCGCGGGACGATCCATGCCGACCTCTTCCCCGACAATGCCTTCTTCCTCGGCGACCAGTTTTCCGGCGCCATCGATTTCTACTTCGCCTGCACGGATGTGCTGGCCTATGACCTTGCTGTCTGCCTCAATGCCTGGGCGTTCGACGAAGGCAATGCGACGGATGCCTCGCGCCTGGAGTTCAATTTCTCCAAGGGCGCGGCGCTGATCGCGGGCTACCAGTGCGTGCGTCCGCTCGGCCGGTCGGAGCTGGACGCGCTGCCCGTGCTCTGCCTTGGCTCGGCGATGCGCTTTTTCCTGACACGGCTGGCGGACTGGACATCAACGCCGGCCGGCGCCCTGGTGCGGCCCAAGAACCCCCTTGAATATGCCGCGCGGCTCGCGTTCCATCTGCGCATGGACGGCGCGGAAGGATACGGGGCATGACCAGCGGGGCGCAGAGCGAAACACCGCTTCCGGCCTATGCGACAACGCCGCGGCCGAAGCGGGTGAAGCGGATCCGACTGGCGCTGGCGGTGTCCTCCTTTGCGGCCTGCCTGAGCGTGACACTGATGGGTTTCATTTTCCTCGGACCGATGCAGATGGCCTTTGGCGTGATGGGCTTTGCGGAACTTGGCGTCGGACAGTCGGGCTTCGCGAGCGGCGTGCAGACGGCCTTCCAGCTTGCGTCGCTGAACTTCTTCCTCTTCTTCATCACGGTGCCGGGGGCGGCGCTGGCGCTCGGGCTTTCCGTCGGCCGCCTTCCGCACCGGGGCATCACGGCGCTGATGGCGTATCTGCGCTGGGGCGCGATCTGGGGCGCGGTGCTGGTCGGCGGCACGACCTTCGGGTTCGCCCTGTTCGGCGGCGCAGCGTCGGCAGCGGGCGGACTGGTGGCAGGGGCGGCGATCGGCGGCGCCGCGGGCGGCTTCTGCGGTTTCCTGATGCACCGGATCGTCTCGCCGGCCCGCCAGCTGACCGAGGTTGACCTCAGCGTCTTCTGAGCGGCTTGACGCCTCCGGCGAAGCGGGCCACCTCGCGGGCAATGAGCGATGAAATCGAAATCTGGACGGACGGCGCCTGCAGCGGCAATCCGGGACCCGGCGGCTGGGGCGCGGTGATGCGCTCAGCCGGCCACCTCAAGGAAATCTATGGCGGCGATCCGGCGACGACCAATAACCGGATGGAGATGATAGCCGTCATCGAGGCGCTGAACGCGCTGAAGCGGCCTTCGAAAATCACGCTGAATGTGGACTCCACCTATGTGAAGGACGGCCTGACCAAGTGGATCAAGGGCTGGAAACGCAATGGCTGGAGAACCGCCGATAAGAAGCCGGTGAAGAATCAGGAATTGTGGATGGCGATGGAAGAAGCCTGCGCGCGCCATGACATCACCTGGAAATGGGTGAAGGGACATTCGGGCGACCCGAATAATGACCGGGCGGATGAACTCGCCCGTCAGGGTACGGACGAGGCGCGCGGGCGGAAATAGCGCGGCCGGCCGGGTTTCGTTTGCTTTGATTTTTATGTTCCGCTCATCCCCGCGAAGGACGCCGGGACCCATAATTGCGAGTGAAACAAACCCCTCTCGGTTCCGGCTTTCGCGGGGACGACGAGGTGGGAGGGGTGGCGCCGGGGCGGAACTGCAGGCGCCCGGCGCAACTTACGCGCAAAAAAAGCAAAACGCCCCGGCGGTGGCGCGGGGCGTTTGGACTTGGGAGAGACTGGCCTCAGGCGGCTTCTTCGATTTCGGCAGCCTTCGAGGCCGGGCGCGGGTCACGCAGGACGTAGCCGCGACCCCAGACGGTTTCGATATAGTGGAAACCGCCGGTCGCCTGCTGCAGCTTCTTGCGCAGCTTGCAGATGAACACGTCGATGATCTTGAGTTCCGGTTCGTCCATGCCGCCATAGAGGTGGTTGAGGAACATCTCTTTCGTGAGCGTCGTGCCCTTGCGCAACGAGAGCAGCTCGAACATCGCGTACTCCTTGCCCGTAAGGTGGACGCGGTCGCCTTCGACTTCGACGGTCTTGGCGTCGAGATTGACCAGGATTTCGCCGGTGCGGATCACGCTTTCGGCATGGCCTTTCGAGCGGCGAACGATGGCCGTGATACGGGCGATCAGCTCATCCTTGTTGAAAGGCTTGGTGAGGTAATCGTCGGCGCCGTAGCCGAGGGTTTTCACCTTCGCTTCGATGTCCGGATTACCCGAGAGGATCATGACCGGCGTGTTGACGCGGCTCATGCGCAGCTGTTTCAGCACTTCGAAGCCCGAGATATCCGGCAGCGACAGATCCAGAAGGATCATGTCATACTCGTAGACCTTGCCAAGATCGACGCCGTCCTCACCGAGGTCAGTCATATAGACGTTGAAGCCAGCGGCCTTGAGCATCAGCTCAATGGAGCGTGCCAGTGCCCGGTCATCTTCAATCAATAGGACGCGCATCGCTCGTCTCCCGAATCAGCTTGAGGCTGGTGTAGCCCGATTGTTAACTCCTGTGAATCTTACCGCCGCATTCTTTTCAACAAGTTAATGAGGCATCAGTTCACAGACGAAATCTTCATAATTCCCAGTACGGATCAATTGCCCAAAGCCGCGGTCTGGCCCTCGCCGATGAGCATTTGTGCAATCGCCATCACATCCTGGACAGGCTGGGCCTGCGGATCTGTGGAGATCAATGTCTTCTGACAACGGATGGCATCGCGGACCTTCGGGTCACGCATCACGGTTCCAGCATGACGGGGCCGGAAACCGAGAAAGGTGGTGCAGGCGCGCGCGATAGCTTCATAGGTCCGCTGGCCGGCGGCGCGCGTATCGGCCTGGTTGATGGCAATGATGGGCTCGACCTGCGGGGCGTAACCCTTCAGCACCTTGATGAAGGCATAGGCATCCGTCATCGAGGCCGGATCGTCGGTGATGACGACGAGAGATTTGTCGGCGGCGCGGGCGAGACGCATGCAGTTGGCTTCGATGCCGGCGCCAAGGTCCAGCACGAGGTGATCGTATTGCAGCGCCAGCGCCGTGAGGCCGGCGGCGAGGCGCGCGACTTCCTCGGTGGCAAGCTCGGCCAGCGCGCCGGAGCCGGAGCGGCCGGGCAGCACGTCAAAGCCGCCGCCGCCAGCCCCGCCATCGACGGGGGTTACGGCGTCGTCGAGTTCGACCCAGCCGGCCACAACGGCGGCGAGATCGGTTTCCGGCGCGATGCCGAGCTGGACGTCGACGTTGGCCAGGCCGAGGTCGCCGTCAACCAGCAGCACGCGGCGGCCGGCCTTGGCGAGAGCCGAAGCGAGGGTGATTGAGACGAAGGTCTTGCCGACGCCGCCCTTGCCGCTGGCAACGGCGATGATGGAGGCCGGCTGCACCCGGGGAGGCGGGCGCGCGGCGGGGCGGTCCTGGGATCGTCGCATGGTGAAGCTCATGGGATCAGGCTGCTCCTCTGAGGGCGATGACGTCGCCTCGGGCTTCTTCCATCAGAAGCGCCGAGAGCCGCGAGGGCGCCGCCGGGACAAGGCCGCCGCCGATGAACGGCGTGATGGCGAGGTGGGAGAAAGCGATGCCCGCAGACGTCAGGGCCGAGATAGCGCCGCCCCGGCGGCGGACGACATCAAGTTTGGTGAGAATGGCGCGGCGAACACCAGCACGCTGGAAGGCGCGGGCGGCTTCGGCGAGGTCATCTGGGTGGCCTTCGGCGGACAGGACAAGCACGGGCTCGGCGCGGATGGCGGCCACGAGGTCGGCGAGGCTGGCGAGGTCGTCGCCTTCGAAGGGATTGATCGCCGGCAGGTCGATGACGCAGCGGCGGTTTTCATTGCGCAGGGTACGGAGGGTTGCGAACAGCGCGTCCGGCGTTTCAGCAACGCGGATCTGGCCCTTCTCGAGTTCGAGATACGCGGCGAGCTGGGCGCCGGCGCCCGAACCATCGAGGTCAGCGGCGAGCGGGATGATTTCGGCGCGGGCGACCGAGGCGCGGCGCGTCAGCTTGGCGGCGGTGGCGGTGCGGCCATGGCCGGGCGGGCCGACGAGCAGAATGTCGCGGTCGAAGCGCGCCGGAATCGGGTCGCAGGTGATCATGCGGGCGAGGCCTTCGGCCATCGCATCTTCCGGCGAGGTGAACTGGCCCGGCGAGCGGCCGGCGCCTTCATGGGCGACGCGGTCGGCGAAGCGCTGCGGGGCGCCGTGCCAGAGGAGCGCGTCGCGGACGCGGGCATACATCGGATTGTCGATGCCCCGGCCATGGCCGCCGGCACGGGCATCGCGCAGGAAGACCGGCTCGTTGCCGACTGCGGCGGCGCCCATCCGGTCGATGGCGGCGCGCACTTCGACGCCGCCTTCCACTTCGCGTTCAGACAGAATCACGGCATCTGAGCCCATATCCGCAAAGATCATCGCTTTTGCAGCTTCCATCGATTCTGCAGCGAACATCTTCATACGCATAGGGCGGCTTCCTCGCAACGCTGGGCGGCTGGCGGCAGTGATTCTGCCGGAAACCGCGACACTCAGGGGCCAGCAAAGCCGGGAAAAGGTTAATTTTTTCACAAGCGAAGTTAGTATTTACCCTAAATTCATGGCCAGAATGCCCGCCGCCGCGGCCCCGAAGGGCGGCGGCGCCTCGTACTCCCTAGCGGAAACAGGGTTCGTTATCGCCGCGCACCGACTTAACTTCTCTCGAACCGGTTTCGCCCTACTCTTGGACTGTGCGGCAAAGGTAAACAGCATGCATTACAGTGAAATCCTGGCGCTGATCGGGCTGGGCCTCGGCGCGCTGATGGGACTGGGCGCCTTGTTTGTGCCGAACTGGGCAGCCGGAGTGGTGCGCCTGCAGCCGGATCCGGAGAGGCCCGGCGGATATTCGGAGTTCCGGGCAACCTATGGAGGGCTGCTGCTGTTGCTGCACATGACGGCGTTCGTGCTGGTGCTGCATGCCCCGGCGGCGATGGGGCTGG
>NZ_JBBEBT010000019.1:0-1429 GCF_040882205.1 Hyphomonas sp. | reverse complement strand
ATTTCGGCCTGACAGACGCGCTGACAGCCACAATGCACGGCGATCTGGCCTATCGCGGCAGCTATGCCAACGAAGTCACCGATTCGCCCAACCTCCGGCAGGACGCCTACTGGATCTCGAATGCCTTCCTTGCAGTGAAGACACTGGATGAACGCTGGGAAGCTCGTGCAGGTATCCGGAACATCGGTGATGAAGCCATCCTGGTGCAGGGCTTCAACCTCGCCGCCTTTCCGGGCGTTGAAACGGCATTCTATGCCGCGCCGCGCACATATGACTTCCGGCTGATCTATCGGTACTAGACGTGTTCGCGCGTCGCTCGAGGATCGCGGCAGATAATGTCCCGGTATTCGAGGCCGGGCCCGTGCGACGCGCAGGGCCCGGCGATGACCTCCTGACGGCGGGCCTTGGCCTGCAAGGCTTGCGTGATCCGGTCCTGCCCGAAGGCGTCAGTGCACGGACGGCCGCCATCCACAAGGATTTCCGCGACCTCGTTGACCTTTCTGCGAGCGGCGGCTTCGAGCGCTTCGTCCCGCACGCGGCTCAGGGCCTGCGCGTCAACGGCTGGGAATACGCCGCCCTCCTCCGCCTGCCGGGATCGCAGCACCCGTTCGGTGTCCGCTTACTGGTGCCCGATGACTTCGACTGGGATCGCCCCGTGCTGGTTGTCGCTCCCTCTTCCGGCTCGCGCGGGGTGACCGGATCGATCGGCGATATCGGGGCATGGGCACTGCCTGGCCGCTGCGCCCTCGTACTGACCGACAAGGCGACCGGCGGCGCTCACCTTCTCGGCGATGACACGTGTTACGGCCCGGACCTGGAACCTGCCGCTTCAGCAGATACACCGAGCGTGTTTCGCCTCAGGCAACATTCAGCCCTTCGGCGCTTCCAAAAGAGACATCCGCAGGCGATTGCATTGAAGCATGCACATTCGGGGGAGAACCTCGAAGCCCTGTGGCCTCACGCCGTACTTCTGGCCGCCCGGTTCGGGCTCGGTATTCTGGAGCACCGCGGGGAGCCTGGCCGCCCGGCCTCATCGACTGAAAAAGTCCGGGTCATCGCAGCCGGCGTCTCGAATGGCGGCGGCGCCGTGCTGCGCGCAGCAGAGCTGGACAGTCAGGGCATCCTTCACGGCGTCGTTGCAGTTGAACCCAACATCACACCCCGCACGTTGAATGGCGGCACGGTCCGCATCGGTAACGGCCCACCCTCCAGTCCGGGCCGCCGTCTGGCCGACTATGCAACAGCGATGAACCTCCTCCTTCCTGCGGCCCTTCTGGCCCCGGAACTTGCTGACGCGCCGTTTAACCAGACCCAGGGCCTGGACGAAGCGCGCCGCGCCGCATGGGCTGAAGGCCTCGCGCGTCATGGCGTCGTCGAAGGAACCGATACGCCGGCCCGGGCGAGCGATGCACTGCGCCGTATCGAGACG
>NZ_JBBEBT010000018.1:0-8447 GCF_040882205.1 Hyphomonas sp. | reverse complement strand
TGGACCAGCCGGGCCCAGTCGTCCGAGCCGGGCTATGACTGGGTTGAAAGCGAAACCGTCCGTATTCTGACAGATCGCACGGATGGTATCTGGCTTTATCAGGAAAACGCCGTAATCGCGGCCAGTGGCGAGACGGATGCGCGCGGCGGCGCGAAGGACAAGCCCTACTTCCAGGTGGTTATCCATCTCCGAACTCTTGGTCCTGATGAGGTCCTGGCCACGACCTACCGGCTTGCCACGCCCGAGGCGCGCCAGGATGCAAAAGGCTTCTGGGCCAGGAGCGCGCAGCCCTTTGGTCCGGACTGGATCGGCGAAGCGGCCTGCATGAGCCGGATGCACCGCGTGGCTGCGGGCTTCTGGCAGGGCGCGGCCGCGTGCCCCAACGACTACAAGGGCGCGGTCAAGGTCGATAGCCGCTCCATCCGCACCCGGGATACCTACGTGAACTGGGACCGCGGGTTCGACGCGGCGGGGATCCGGGTCTGGGGCCCGGCGCGTGGCGGCTACATATTCACTCGCATGGAGCATACCGAATGAAACGCCTGCTGATCCCCGCGCTCTGCGCGGCCTTTCTGGCCGCCTGCACGCATGTCGATACGTCCAGTCCGGCCCCCGGGCAGCCTGAGCTGCTCGGGGCGAGCAACCCCTATCCCGCATTCGACATCAACCTGCGCCGGACAACGCTGGTCGTGCGGGACGTGGAAGCTTCGCTGAAGCTTTACCGGGACGCCCTCGGGTTCGATGTCGTATACGACGAAGAGCTGACATCACCCGGGCTTACGACCCGCCACGAGGCCGATGGCCGCAACCGATCGCGCCTTGTCCTTACACAGACCAATAGCGGCGAACTCGGGATGATCGGCCTCTGGCAGTTTCTCGATCAGACCGACAAGGACCTGGCCGCACCGGATCCGGCGGACTTCACGCCGGGCGAGATTGTCCTGCTCTTCCATACCGAGAATCTCGAGACGCGGTTTGCCGCCGCCTCACGCGTTCCCGGCGTCACGGTGCTCGGTGCGCCCTCGGAAAGGCGATATCCTTCCCCGGCCGGCGACATTGTTGTGATGGTGTCGATGCTGGTCGATCCCGATGGCCATACGATCGAACTCAACCAGAAGATTTTCGATCCGCGCGATAAACCCTGAAGCCACGCGGGCAGGTGGCAACAAATAACGGACGGCGCAGTTGACCGGGCGCGTGCAGGCTTCTAATTTGTCCGGACAAATGACAAAGGCGTTCCGCTCCCTCCTGTTTGTGCCCGGCGCACGCGCTGACCGCTTTGACAAGGCGGCCGCGAGCGGCGCGGACGCGGTCATCATCGACCTGGAAGACGCTGTCCTGCCGGGAGAGAAGGATGCCGCCCGCGCGTCCGCCCTGTCCTGGCTTGCCTCTTACATGGGTGCAGCCTCAGCGGGGGTCCGGATCAATTCTCCGCGCACGGCGGCCGGGTGCGCGGACATCGCCGCCCTGGACGCCCTGTCCCGCAAGCCTGCCTTCGTCATGGTCCCGAAGGCCGAGACCGCTCAGGATATCGAGATCGTGGCAGAGGCGCTCGGCACCCGGCAGATCATCGCCGTCATAGAAAGTGGCCGCAGCCTGTCGAATGTCTACGCGGTCGCCCACGAAGCTGGGGCGGGGCTATTGTTCGGAGGGGCCGACTATGCGGCAAGCCTCGGGGCGGACCTCGCCAACTGGGACGCCATGCTGCTGGCACGCGCTACCATTGCAGCTGCGGGCGCGGCAGCGGGCGCGGCAACCTATGACGTGCCGTTCCTGGATGTCGCGGATATGGCGGGTCTCGAGGCAGAAACCCGGCGAAGCAAGGCGCTGGGTCTGTCGGGGCGGGCTTGCATCCATCCGGGGCAGGTGGCGCTGGTGAACACCGTTTTCTCGCCCTCAGTCGAGGACGTAGCTCACGCCCGGGCATTGCTGGAGGCCGCGGCCGCCGCGCAGGCCGGGGCCGTATTGTTCAAAGGCAAGCTGGTGGACCGGCCCGTCATCCTTGCCGCTCAACGACTCATCGACCGTGCTGGAGGCTGAAGACGAATGGTACAGAACTGGAAACAAGTGGGGCCGAACCGCTATCGTGAAACCTTCGGACGCTATTTCGAGGATTTCACGCCCGGCGACATCTACGAGCACCGCCCTGGCAAGACCATCACCGAGTATGACAACCACCTCTTCACCCTGATGACGATGAACACCCATCCGATGCATTTCGATGCCGAATATGCAAAGGCCAGCGAGTTCGGACGCAACCTCGTTGTCAGTCCCTATACGCTTGCCCTGCTGATCGGCATGAGTGTGACCGATACCAGCCAGAAGGCGATCGCCAATCTCGGTATGGACGACGTGCGGTTCACGGCGCCGGTCTTTGCCGGAGATACGATCTATGGCGAAAGCGAAGTCGTCGAGAAACGCGAGAGCAAGAGCCGCCCCGGGCAGGGCATCGTGACCATTATTACGCGCGGGTTCAATCAGGACAAGGTGATGATCTGCACGTTCCGGCGCAACATGCTGATACCGGCGCGCGGCCACGCCGTAGAAGACAAGGTCGGCACCTACTGAGGCGCAGGTGGCGCACTCATCACCAGGCAGGAGGCCAGACATGGCAGATACGACAGGGTTAACCGAAGCCGACGAGCGCCAGATGCTCGAAGCCGTCCAGAAATGGATCGAGAAGAAGGTGGCGCCGGTTGCGATGCAGCTGGAGCACGACAATGAGTGGCCGGCCGATCTCGTCAACGACATGGCCGAGCTCGGCCTGTTCGGCGCCCTGATCCATCCCGACTATGGCGGACTCGGCCTCTCGGCTGCCACCTATTCGAAGATCGTGACCCTGATCTCCGAGGAATGGATGAGCCTGACCGGCATCTTCAACTCGCATCTGATGATGGCGACCGTCGTCCAGCGTTTCGGCACACAGAGACAGAAGGAATACTGGCTGCCGCGTTTTGCGACGGGCGAGCTGCGCGGCGGGCTTGGCCTGACAGAGCCGGATGCCGGAACAGACCTTCAGGCGATCCGGACGCAGGCCCGCCGGAAGGGCGACAAGTATGTCGTGAACGGATCCAAGACCTGGATCTCGAATGCTATCGAGGGCCACTGCGTCGCGCTTCTGGTCAAGACCGATCCGCAAGCCGAGCCGCGTTACAAGGGCATGTCGATCCTGATCACCCCGAAGATCGACCCGGTAACCCGTGCAGCGCTGCCCGGGATCCGGAACGGAAAAAAACTGGAGAAGCTCGGCTACAAGGGCATTGATTCCGGCGAGTTCATTTTTGAAGATTACGAATGTGACGCCGATCTGTGCCTTGTCGGCGGCGAGGAAGGCCAGGGCTTCTTCATGGCGACAGGCGGGCTCGAGATCGGGCGGATCAACATTGCGGCACGCTCGGTCGGCATTGCCCGGCGCGCCTTGAAGGAAAGCGTCAAGTATTCGCAGCTCCGGCGCACGATGGGCAAGCCCATCTGCGAGCATCAGGCGATCCAGCTCAAGCTTGGCGAGATGGCTGCCAAGACCCGCGCCGCCGAATTGCTGGTCGAAGATGCCGCCCGAGCCTATGACCGCGGCGAGCGGATCGACATGGAAGCCGGCATGGCCAAGTATTTCGCATCCGAAACCGCTGTGGAAGTCGCTTTCGAAGCGATGCGGATACATGGCGGTTACGGTTACTCGAAGGAGTACGTGATCGAACGTCTCTACAGGGATGCCCCTCTGATGTGCATTGGTGAGGGGACGAACGAAATGCAGCGCATCATCATCGCGCGCCAGCTTGTCAAACGGAACCCGGCCTGATGTCTGCGTTGCCCCTTGCCGGCATCCGGATACTGTCCGTCGAACAGTACGGGGCAGGGCCCTACGGCACGCTTCTGCTGGCGCAGCTTGGGGCAGAGGTGATCAAGATCGAGGACGCCGCGCGCGGGGGCGATGTCTCACGCAGCGTGGGGCCCTACCTCCTTGGGACGGAGGATTCCGATTTTTTCCAGACTTTCTCCTATGGCAAGAAATCGGTCGCGCTGGACCTCAAGTCTGCAGGCGGCCGCGCGGCCTTCGAGCAGCTCGTGCGCCGGTCGGACGCTGTCGCGAACAACCTGCGGGGAGACCAGCCGGAGAAACTGGGCCTGACGTTTGAAACCCTGAAACAGGTCAATCCGAAGATCGTTTGCGCTCACCTGTCCGCCTACGGACGTAGTACCGGGCGGGCTGACTGGCCGGGTTATGACTACCTGATGCAGGCGGAAGGCGGGTTCATGCTGCTCAGTGGCGAACCGGACGGGCCGCCGGTGCGCTGCGGTTTGTCGGTCGTGGATTTCCATACCGGAAGCCAGATGGCGACAGGACTCCTCGCCGGTATTATCGGAGCCCTGCGAACAGGCGAAGGCAGCGATATCGATGTTTGCCTGTTTGATACGGCGCTCCACCAGCTCTCCTATCCGGCGACCTGGTACCTGAACAGGGGGCACGAGATCGAGCGGCTGCCGCGCGGTGCACATCCTTCGATCGCGCCGTCCCAGTTGGTGCGCACCGCGGACGGGTGGGGCCTGCTGATGTGCCAGACGCCGAAATTCTGGGAACTCTGGTGTGCGCGGGCCGGCGCCGGCCACCTTGCCATCGATCCGAGGTTCATCGATATCCCGGCGCGCCGCGAGAACCTCGGCGCGCTGACAGAAGCGGTAGACGCCGTGATGTCAGCGGCCACGACATCAGACTGGACGGCCCGGCTGGCCGGCCATGTTCCGTTCGCGCCGGTTCTCTCGCTGGCCGATGCGCTCGACAATCCCTATGTGGCCGAAACGGGAATGACGACGCAGCTTGCGCATCCGGAGGCTCCGTCGGGCTACCGGGCACTTTCGGCGCCGTTCCGGATCAATGGGGAGCGCCCCGCGCTGACCCGCGGACCTGGCCTCGGTGAGCACAACAGCGAGTTCGGAATATGAAGCTCGAAGGCTTGAAAGTCCTCGATCTCTCGGCCTTCCTGCCCGGGCCTCACATGACCATGATGATGGCCGATCACGGCGCCGATGTGATCATGGTCGAGCCTGCCAATGGTGTCGGCGAGCCGGTCCGGGAAATCGGCGAGCGGACCGGAGACGGCGTTACGGTCTGGCTGCGCAACATCGCCCGGGGCAAGCGCAGCCTCAGGCTGGATCTGAAGGATGAAGCGGGCCTCGACCTGCTGCTTCGGCTTGCAGATACGGCCGATGTGTTTGTCGAAGCTTTCCGTCCCGGCGTGATGGCGCGCCTCGGCACCGATTATGCCACCCTCGCGGCGCGTAATCCGCGCCTTGTCTATTGTTCCATTTCTGCCTTTGGCCAGGCCTCGAGCCTTGCCCTCAAGCCAGCCCACGATCTCACGGTGCTGGGACTGGCCGGGCTCGTCGATCTCAACCGAGGTCTTGAGGACAACAAGCCGGCGATGCCGAACATGCCGTTTGCGGATGCCGCCTCGTCGATGATGGCATTGTCGGCGATTCTCATGGCGCTCTACCGGCGTGAATCGACCGGCCTCGGGGACTATATCGACCTTTCGATGTATGACGCTGCCATCTCGTGGACGCCCAACGTGCTCGGGCCGGTTTTCGCGGAGAACCGCGCACCCCCGGTCAAGGACATGCGCAGCTTTGGCGGCAGCGCCATGTACAATATCTACGAGACGGCCGATGGCGGGTTTCTCATTCTCGGCGGCTCAGAGGTAAAGTTTGCGGACAACCTGCTCGGCGCATTTGGCCGCCCGGACCTCGGCGTCTATGCCAGGCGTCCTCCCGGGCCGGAACAGGCGCCGCTGCGCGACTTCTTCCGCGCCGCGTTCAAGTCCGAGCCGCTCGCGCACTGGCAGGCCTTCCTGAAAGATGTCGACTGCTGCTGGAGCTGGGTGCGCAACCTCAAGGACGCCTTCGATGATCCGTTCACGGCCGAACGGGGCATGGTGTTCACCGACGAGACCGGCGCGCGGCATGTCGGCTCGCCCATACGGTTCAGGCATGAACCCCCGAGGCCGCAGACCCGGGTCCCCGGATACGGCGAAGATAGCGCGGCCATCGCGGCCGCTGCGGGGCTGAGCCCTGACGAGATTTCAGTGCTGAAAGGGAAGGGCACGATCGGATGAAAGCCCGTAGGGGCCGCCGGGCTCATGGCGGCGCCTGACCAGGAACGTGACGTCAGCTGAGGCGTGGCGCCCGGCTCCGTAATCCCGCCGCGTCTGCGCCCTGAGACGGCATGCAGGCATTTGCCGGCAGGCGTCGTAGGATCCCAGGGCCGATCTTGCCGGGGCGCGCGACGGTCAGCGCTTTCGCTCGAGCGTCATCTCATAGGCAAATCGCCCGGCGGGGTGGAGGCTTTCGGAGACAAGGACCTGGTCGCCGGCGCTGTCGCGGTAACGCCTCACGGTCCTGAGGGCCGGAAACCCCGTTTCCACACCGAGCCGTTTCGCCTGGCTTGCGTTCAATGCAACCGCTTCCATCCGCTGGGTCACACGGTCGATGCTGAGGCCATGCGTCTGCTCGATCCACTCGGAGATCGAGCCGGACAACTTGCCGATGATTGCCGCGTCCGGGGCCACATGGGGACGCACATAGACTGCCGTGATGGCCTGCGGCGGCTGGCGGCCGGTGCGGCGGAAGCCGATGAACTGGCGGTAGGCGCCGGTGAGGCCAAGTCGTTTCAGCGAGTCCGGATCGGCATCCCGTTCGGACGACACATCAAAGCGCGCCTCCCGCGCATATTGCAGGATCGAGTCGAAATCGCTGAGGCCCTGGGCGAAGGCAGCCTGGCCCGGCGCCGCGACGATCGTGCCGGCTCCGCGTCGGCGCTCGATCAGTCCGTCATCGGAAAGAAGCCGCAAGGCGTCGCGCGCTGTATGGCGCGAGATGCTGAAGGTCTGGCAAAGCTCCATTTCCGTTGGTAGGGAGTCTCCCGGCTTCAGCTTGCCGCTCGTGATGCGTTTGCGCAGCAGGGCGGCGATCTGCCGATAACGGGGTGGGGCGGCCTTGCCGGGCGGGGGCGATGCAGGGGTCATGCATTTCCTTCGATTTTGTCGCGCCCGGCGTCAAGTTTGGTGTTCACGAATTCCGCCTCAATGTGTTAGGACCTTCCTTATGTCCGGACAAAGTTTCCCTCCGCCAGTCTTGGAATCCCCGGTCCTGGAATCTCTGGCGCGGCACCTGCGCCGTCCGGTCCCGGAAGAAGCGCGGCGGCGCGCTGCGGTCCGGGTGTCGGACTGGGTTGGCTGCGCGGCGACCGGCGCGCGGGAGCCTGCCGGCCAATGTTTCCTGAAGTCAATGGAACGGTCCGCGGAAGGGCGAGCCTTTGCCTGGGGCGCGCTGGGAAACATTCTCGAGATGGATGATGTGGACAAGCAGGCCCTCCTGCATCCCGGACCGGTCACAGTTCCGGCGGCGCTCGCGCTGGCCGCGCAGACCGGCGCATCAGCAGCCTGTCTCCTCGACGCAATCGTGCGCGGTTACGAGGCCACCATCAGGCTCGGCCGCGCCGTCGGTGCAGGCCATTATGCACTCTGGCACAATACCGGGACCTGCGGCGCGATCGGCGCTGCGGCGGCGTGCGCCATTCTGCTCGATCTGCCGGAGGACGGTCTCGCCGACGCGCTCGCGCTCGGCGTCAGCCAGTCGGCGGGATTCTGGCAGACCCGCCATGAGCCCGCCAGCCTCGGCAAGCAATTGCATACGGCGAACGCGGCGCGGGCCGGTGTCTCGGCGGCCCGCCTGGCGGCCAGCGGAGCCAGGGGGCCGCGCACGATCCTTGAAGGTCCTCAGGGCTTCTTTGCGGCCATGTGCCCGGGCGCTGCGGCCCAGGACGTGCTTGCCGTCTATCCGGAGCCCTGGCTGATTGCCGATGTCAGCACCAAGCCGTGGCCCGCTTGCCGTCATGCCCATGCCGCGATCGATGCAGCGCTCGTCCTGCGCCCGCCCGGCGCTGAAGGACGCATCCTTGTCGAAACCTACCGGGATGCCCTCAGGTTCTGCGACAATCCTGCTCCCCGGACGGTGGCGGAGGCAAAGTTTTCGCTGCAGCATGCCGTGGCTGTTTCTCTCATACGAGGCGCGCCCCGACTGGGAGATTTCTCCCTCGCCGCCATTGACGACCCGGCGCTGGCGTCGATGCGCGGACGCATCGATGTGCGCGAAGATGGCGCATTCACGCGCGCCTATCCGGGCCGGTTCGGTGCCAGGGTTTCAGGCGGCGGCGCCGCAGTAGAGGTCGCAGATGCCTGGGGCGATCCGGAAAATCCGATCACGGATGATGAGGTGAAAGCCAAGACGCGGGCCCTGCTGGCGGCGGCCGATTGGTCGGCGGCTGACGCAGAGGCCCTGATCGGCGCAGCTTCAGGGCTCACCGGCGCGGGCACACCCGGCGATCTTCTGGCCCTGCTGGAGGCCCGGCTCGGATGACGCGGCTTGTCGACGCCGTCATCGCGCATGGGCTG
>NZ_JBBEBT010000017.1:0-8474 GCF_040882205.1 Hyphomonas sp. | reverse complement strand
GCCGAGGAAGGCAAAGGAGAAGGTTACAAACAGCGTGACCCAGACATACGGGTTCGCGAGGTTGCCCCAGAGCGCGACGCCGACGATCAGGCCGAGCCAGATCAAAAGGCCGCCCATCGTCGGCGTGCCTTTCTTCGACATCTGCGCTTCCAGCGACAGGTCGCGGATCGGCTGCCCCTTGCCCTGGCGCGCGCGCAGCGCGTTGATGATCACATCGCCGAAGATGACGGTCACGAGAAATGCCGTCACCACTGCCGCACCGGTGCGGAAGGTAATGTAGTTCAGGAGATTGAAGGCACCGCTTGGCGCGGCGAGCCATTCATACAACATCAGCTTACCCTCGCAGGCCCTTCTGGCCCGCCATCCATCTTGCCCAGACCGGCCGCTGCACTCCATTGGCGCAAGCGGTCCGCTAACCGAGCCATCCCGGAGGCATTCGAGCCTTTGATCAAGAGAAGATCACCGTCTTTCAGGGCTTTTTGCAGTTGATTCCACAAGTCATCCGCTGACGGAGCAGAGGCCTGCGGAAGACCTGGCGGAAGCGCTTCGGCGAGGCGCTGCATTTCGGGTCCTGCAAGGAATACTCCATCGACGCCGGCGTCAACGATCGGGCCGGCGAGAGCCACGTGCTCATCGCCCGACGTCGAACCGATTTCGCGCATGTCGCCGAGCGCGGCGAGGCGCCGGACGCCCGTGCGCTGCGCAAGCGAGGCCAGCGCCGCCCGCATGCTGGCGGGGTTGGCATTGTAGGCGTCGTCGATCAGCGTGAAGGATCCGCCATCCGGAAGGGCCAGGGTTTCCGCCGTCCCGCGCCCAGGCGGCGGCGCATATCCCGAAAGCGCAGCCGCACACTCCTCGACCGAGCGTCCGGTCTGGCTGGCCGCGAGCAGGGCGGCGGCAACGTTCAGCGCCCAATGCTCGCCCACGGCATCAATGGTCACCGCCGCGCTGCGGCCGACCACATCAACGGTGATGCGGGAGGTGCGCCCATCCGTTTCGTATCCGGTTATGCGCGCGGTGGCGTCCGGCGAACGACCGAAGGTTTCGACATTGCCGGTCGGGCAAAGTTCGCGCGCGCGGGCTGACAAATAGTTGAGGAAGGCGTCTTCCGCCGGCAGGATGATCGTGCCGCCCGCCTCGAGGCCGGCGAAGATATCGGCCTTCTCGCGCGCGATGGCTTCGACCGAGCCGAGACCCTCAAGGTGCGCCGACGCGATGCATGTAATCAGCCCGATCTGCGGGCGCACCATATGGCTGCGCGGCGCAATCTCTCCCGGCGTATTCATGCCGATCTCGAACACAGCGCGCTGCGTCTCTTCCGGCATCCGCGCCAGCGTCAGCGGCACGCCCCAGTGATTGTTGAAACTCTTGGCGTTGGAATGCGATGGCCCGAACGCCGCATAGATGCGTGCCAGCATTTCCTTGACCGAAGTCTTGCCCGCCGAGCCGGTCACGCCCGTGCGCACCGCGCCGGAGCGGATGCGCGCTGCAATGCCGAGCGCTGTCAGCGCGTCCAGCACATCGTCCACCTGCACGGCAGGGCCGCCGTTTACCGGCCGCGAGACCAGTGCGCCCGCCGCGCCGGCCCTGAACGCCGCCTCGACAAAATCATGCCCGTCACGCTGATCGGTCAACGCGACGAAAAGGTCGCCCGGCTGCAGGGTCCGTGTGTCGATCGACACGCCGCCAGTCACCGTGAACGGCGCCGTTGCCGCGCCGCCGGTCGCCAGCTCTATATCCTCGGAGGTCCAGAGCGCTTGCGTCATGCCCGCGCCCCTGTGAGCGCTTCGCGCGCCTCTTCCTGATCGGAGAAGGGCAGCACCTGCTTGCCGACGATCTGCCCGGTCTCGTGCCCCTTGCCCGCGATCACAAGTGTGTCGCCTTTCTTCAGTTCGCGCACCACGGCGCGGATCGCCTCCGCCCGGTCGCCGATCTCGCGCGCGCCCTTGGTGCCGGCAAGCACCGCCGCACGGATCTTCGCCGGATCTTCCGAACGCGGATTATCGTCTGTGACGATCACGTCGTCCGCCTGACGGCTCGCAATCTCGCCCATCAGCGGACGCTTCTTCGCGTCCCGGTCACCGCCGCAGCCGAAGATCACCTTGAGCCGCCCGGCCGTATGCGGGCGCACCGCGCGCAGCAGCACATCCAGCCCGTCCGGCGTATGCGCATAGTCCACGAACACGGCCGCGCCGGTTTCGGTCTTGCCCACGAATTCAAGGCGTCCCTTGACCGGCTTGAGATTGGCGAGCCCGTCGGCCACCGCTTGAAACTCCATGCCGAGCGACAGGCAGAGCGCCGCCGCTGCCAGCGCGTTGAGCGCCTGGAACTCGCCGATCAGCGGCAGCTCTACCGGCTTCTGTTCGACATCACGCCAATAGAGGAACAGCGACTGGCCTGCCTGCTTCGGCATCAGCTCATCGATCCACAGATCCTCGCCGCGCCAGCCGAACGAGACAACCTGCAGGCCCGCCGCCCGCGCCGCATTCTCGAAATCATCCCGCTGCGGACTATCGGCATTGACGATCGCCGGAATGCCTTTGGGCGCAAGGGAAGCAAACAGGCGCAGCTTCGACTGGAGGTATTCCTCCATCGTGCCGTGATAATCGAGATGGTCCTGCGTGAAATTGAGGAAGGCCACCGCCGACAGGTCCACGCCGTCAAGGCGGTGCTGCTCCAGCCCGTGGCTCGAGGCTTCCATCGCGCAGTGCGTCACGCCCTGCCCGGCCAGCGCCTTCAGTGTCTCGTGGATGGTCACCGGATCGGGCGTCGTATGCCCGACATCAATCTTGCCTGCCGGGCCGATGGCGCCGAGCGTACCCATGGAGGCCGCCTTCAGTCCCGCGCGGCTCCAGATCTGGCGCGCGAAATCGACCGTCGAGGATTTGCCGTTTGTGCCTGTGACGGCGACCACGAATTCCGGCTGAGCGGCGTGGAAGCGTTTCGCCGCCAGCGCCAGTGCGCGGCGCGGCTCGTCAGCGATCACATGCGGCACGCAACCGGCCTCGGCGCTGCCATCCGAGAGGATCGCCGCAGCGCCCTTCTCGATGGCCATGGCTGCGAACGTGCTGCCATCCTGAACGCTGCCCTTCAGGGCGGCGAACAGGAATCCGGGTTCAACCTTGCGGCTGTCAGCAGTCATTCCGAGGATCTCGGTCTCGCCGTTCTCGGCGAGCGGGAAGAGGTCCTTCAATTTCACAGGGCACTCCTTTCTGGGGTCCTTGCGGTCTGGCCAGGCCGGGCGGGGCGCACATCGTCGAAGCGCGGGGTCACGCCGAACAGCGGCGCCACACGTTCGATGATCCGGCCTGCCACGGGGGCTGCACTTCCTGCCGCTGTTGCGCCTCGGCCGGGTTTGGCCTTGGGGTTATCCAGCGTCACGATCAGGGCATATTGCGGGCCGTCCTCGGGAAAGACCGCCGCAAAGCTCGAGATATTGGCATTCTTGTCATAGCCGCCGGCAATCGCCTTCTCGCCGGTGCCGGTCTTGCCGGCCACGCGGTAGCCGGCCACTTCCGCGGTCTGGCCCGTGCCGCGGATCACCGACTCGCGCATCATCCGCGTGACGATTTCCGCAGTGATCGCCGACACAAGCCGCACCGGCTCGGCCTCTCGGTCAGGGTCGAGCAATAGCGTCGGCGGCATCATCTCGCCGCCATTGCCCAGCGCGGAAAACGCCGCGACGAAAGCGAGCGGCGAGACTGACATGCCATGGCCATAGGAGATCGTGGCCGCCGTCACTTCGTCGATATGCTTGGGCACAAGCGGGCGCTCACTGCCGGGCAGCTCGATGGGCGCGCGGCTCAGCAGCCCCGCGTCATCGAGGAAAGTCTTCAGCCGCGCCACACCCAGCTCACGCGCAATATGCACCGTGCCGATGTTGGAGCTTTCGACCATGATTTCCGTCAGGTTCGCGGTCTGGGCAAACTTGTGGGTGTCCTTCACTTCGAAACCGCCGACGAGGATCGGCTGGCTGACGTCAAAGCTGTCATTCGGGCGCACCGCGCCGCGGTCCAGCGCGGCGGCGACCGTCAGCGGCTTGAAAATCGAGCCAAGCTCATAGACGGCGCCAACCGCGCGGTTCAGGCGCGATGGATCGTCGGCAGGTATCTCCGTGGCCCGGTTCGGATCGAACGCCGGCCAGCTCGCCATCGCGAGCACTTCGCCGGTGCGCGTATCCATCAGGATCGCGGCAGCCCCTTCCATCTCGTAATCGGAAGCAGCCGTCGCCAGTTCAAACTCAAGCGCTGCCTGCGCTTCGACATCCAGCGTCAGCTGCACCGGCGCATCGCCGCTCGCGAGCGCCTTGTCGAGCGTACGTTCGACACCGGCAATTCCCTCGCCGTCCACACTCACCTGGCCAAGTACATGGCCGGCAAGTTCGCCGAGCGGGTAGGCGCGGCGCGTTTCCGTGCGAAAGCCGAGGCCTTCAAGGCGCAGGTCCATCACCGCTTCGCGCTGGCGCGGTGTCAGGCCGCGCTTCACCCAGACGAACTTGCGGGACGGGTCCGACAGGCGGTCTTTCAGGTTGGTGCCGGACAGTTCCGGGAACATGCCGACCAGCCCGTCATACACCTCGTCCACGCTCCAGATCAGGCTCGGATTGACCCACAGCGAATGGGCCTCAACCGTGGTCGCCAGCAACTGGCCGTTGCGGTCCCGGATCTCGCCCCGCAGCGCCTTGGGCTCGGTCCGGGCCGCCATGGTCGCGGCGCTCGATTCCGGCGCGCCCGACAGCGCAAGATAACCGCCCCGCCCGGCCATCAGGACAAAGAGCCCGCACAGCACCAGCCCTGCAAGCCGTGTCCGGTCGCGCGAGGCTTCGCTCATGGGGTTGCCCCTCCAGCGTCTTCAGCCTGCTGCGCACCGGCCACCTGCCCGAAGCCGTCGGTGGGCGGACCCACAACATCGTCAAGGTCGTCCTCGTCCGCCATCTGGTCGGCCTTAGGCGGCGCCATGCCCAGTTCCTTGCGGGCGTATTCTTCGATCCAGGCCCGCCGGCTCATGTGCGCCAGCTCGGTTTCGAGCACCGCCTTTTCCTTTTGCGCCTGTTCGATCTGCGCCTCGACCGCCATCAGGTCGGCGGCCGTATCGCGGGCGCCATACTTGGCACGGTAAAGGCTGAAAACGAGAAGGGCTGCGACCAGCAACCCGAAGAAAAATGCCCGCCGGCTCATGTGGAGGCCTCCAGCTCATTAATCGGCGGCAGGTCCATTCCATCATCCGCCGGACCGGCAAAGGCAGCAGCATCCGTCCGACGCGCCGCCCGCAGTCTTGCAGAACGTGCGCGCGGATTGGTTTCCACTTCCTTTTCAGATGGTTGCAGCGCCTTGTTTGTAATCTGCTCGAAGCTCGGCGCACGGGGTTTGGCGAGCAGGGGCACATGCCGCGACCCGGCCGGAGCCCCGCCCGTGTGCTCGCGCAGCCATTGCTTGACCAGCCGGTCCTCCAGCGAATGGAACGTCACCACGACCAGCCGCCCGCCGGGCCTCAGCACGGCCTCGGCCGCGCGCAGGCCCCGGGCCAGTTCGCCCAGCTCGTCGTTCACATACATGCGGATCGCCTGGAAGGTCTGCGTCGCCGGGTGCATCCGAGCGCCGCGCCGCCCGCCCACGGCCACTTCCACCAGTGCCGCAAGGTCCGCCGTGGTGTCAAACGGCTGCGAGACGCGCCGCTCGACGATCGACCGGGCAATCCGGCGCGCATTACGCTCCTCGCCCAGCCGGAAGATGATGTTGGCAAGGTCGCGCTCGGCCGTCTGGTTCACTACATCCGCCGCCGAAGGGCCTGAGGCGCCCATCCGCATGTCAAGGGGGCCGTCCTTCATGAAGGAAAAGCCGCGTTCCGCCTCGTCGATCTGGAAGCTCGACACGCCGATATCCAGCACCACGCCGTCGACCTGCGGACGCCCCGCCTGCGCCAGCAGCGCGTCCAGATCGCCAAACCGCCCAAGCAGCGGCACCAGCCGCGGAAACTCCGCCGCCAGCGCCTCTGCCCGCATGATCGCATCAAGATCGCGGTCAATACCGAGCACGGAGCAATCCGCCGCCTTCAGGATTGCCCGCGAATACCCGCCGCCGCCGAATGTGCCATCCGCGATCACGTCGCCGTCCGCCGGCGCAAGTGTTTCCAGCACTTCCGTCAGCATGACGGGCAGGTGCCCCGAAGGCGCCGGTGCGCGTGTGCCTGTGTGCGCTGCCATCAGCCTGCCGCCCCGCGCGAAGCTGCCGCCCGGCGCCTGCGCACTTCGCGGTAGGCTTCGTGGAAGGCGTCCAGCGTCGCCGGCTGCTGCGCGATGCCGTTCTGACGCGCCCGGTGGGCTTCAAACCGGGCAGGGTCCCAGATCTTGAAGCTCTCGATTGCGCCGGTGAACCGGATGCGCCCGGAGATGCCGGCCGCTTCACAGAAATCGTCCGGCAGCTTGATCCGGCCGGTTTCGTCGATCTTAAGGTCGGCCGAGCCTGCAATCACCGACGTAACGAAGGCTTCGCGGACGGGAGATTGCAGCGGCAGCTCGGCCAGGGTCTCGGCGTAAAGCTCCATCAGGGCCTCGCCGCCGCCCTCAAGCGCGCCCGATCCGTCTGGCGCTATCCAGATGAAAACGCGGGAGTTTCCACCCAGGGCAGCGCGATAGGGTGCCGGGATCGAAACCCGCCCTTTCGCGTCAACAGCGCCCTCATAGGTGGAAAAAAACACCCGCCCATCCTCGTCCTGATTTGCCTCAACCCCACCATGGGTAAACCATGTGTAAACATGGACTACCATGGGCAGGTATGGGCCTCAATGGGCACTCAGACCGAATCGGGATTTCCACACAAGACCAATAAGGGAACAAAATGTGCCCATCGGCGGAACCCGGTGGATCCCAGGCATGGGGCCTCGTGGGAGGCTATAATTTTTCCTAACCTTTTCCAGAGCTTGAGCCTGTGTGTTGCGATGCCGCATCGATCATAGTGGAAGCGTTGAATCTACCGGAACGGGCACAGAACCTTACCAGCCTGCAATGTGCGCCCGCCCGGGGATCAGGCACGTCCGGCACACTGCGTGCGCACAACATCCGTGACCGGAAATGCGCGATCCGCATACGGCGGCTGGCAGGAGAACCATCCGGAACCGGCGCCTGAAGCGTTCGATAAGGGGGGAGGATCGAAGCGGCACCGGAACCGGATGGCGTCCTGTTGCTCCTAATGTATCGCAGCCCCCGGCCAATAAGAAAAATTGATTATTCCAGAATTTGACATAGATATATTCTATGAATCTTCCCACGCTCCGACAGTTGCAGTTCCTCGTCGCCCTCGGTGAAACCGGCTCTTTCTCTCGCGCGGCTGAAGCCTGCCACGTCACCCAGCCAACCCTCTCGGCCGGCATCAAGGAACTGGAGGACCTGTTCGGCGTCTCCCTCGCCGAGCGCGAGGCCCGCGGCGCCACACTCACCCATGCCGGCGAGATCGCCGCCGCGCGCGCCTCGGCCTTGCTCGCCGACGCCCATGCGCTCGTGCAGTCGGTCACCACGGCTGGCGAGCGCTTCTCTGGCCCTTTCAATCTCGGCGCCATCCCGACTATCGCCCCGTTCGTCCTTCCGCAGACCGTCAGCATACTGACGCGCCAGTATCCGGGCCTTAAACTCTACCTCACCGAGGACCGGACCAACCGGCTCATCGACCAGCTGAAAGCCCGCACGCTCGACGCGGCCTTCATCGCCCTGCCCTATGACGCGCCCGGCATCGAGACGATGACCCTGTTCGACGACGAGTTCCTGCTCGCCGCCCCGGTCGGCCATCCTCTCGCCCGCAAGAATGGCCTGTCTCCGGAGGACCTGAAGGACGAAGACCTGCTGCTGCTGGAGGACGGCCACTGCCTGCGTGAACACGCGCTGTCTGTCTGCCGACTGAAGTCCGGCGCCGGGCGCGAGCAGGTCGCTGCTACCTCGCTCGGCACCCTCGTCAACATGGTCGCCGGCGGCCTCGGCGTCTCGCTTATCCCGCGCCTCGCCGCCGACAACGGCCTGGCGCTCGGACCTGATGTTGCCATCCGCGCTTTCGTGACGCCGATCATTGGCCGCCAGATCGGCATAGCCTGGAAAGCCGGCAGCCCTCGCGCCGACGAGGCCCGCCAGCTGGGCGAACTCGTCCTGGAACACATGCATCCCCGGGCCGCTGGAAAGGCCTGAAAACTCTTTTCCCGGCCCCCTACCGCCGCGCTTCCAACCCGCGTATCACCCGCAGGTCAATTCTGGCGAAGGAGTCGCGGGGACATGGCGGTGCAGGCGGATCACCGCACATCGGAGTCCCCATGAGCCTGAGCGACCCCTGGCGCGCATCACTGGCGGCCTTCGCGGTCAACCTCGTGCTCGGCGCGAACCTGCCTTACCTGCCCGTATGGATGGAAGAAGCCGCCGGCATGTCCGGCGCCGAGATCGCGGGCGCCGCAACCATCGCCATGATCATCCGCATCCTCGCCGGTCCGATCTCTGC
>NZ_JBBEBT010000016.1:0-8475 GCF_040882205.1 Hyphomonas sp. | reverse complement strand
CGCGTCCTTCCTTGCAAAACAGCCAGACACCCGGATCCAGATCGCAGGGCACACAGACTCCCGGGGCGCAGACGCCTACAATCGGGACCTGTCTGCCCGCCGCGCCGCGGCAGTCGCAACTTACCTCACTTCGGCCGGGGTTGACGCTGGCCGCATCGTCAGCGTGGGCCTGGGTGAAAGTGTGCCGGTATCTTCCAACGACACCGCAGCAGGCCGCGCCATCAATCGCCGCGTTGAAGTGACGATCCTTGACTAGCTGAACGTCCAGCCGCGCACCCGCGCGCGGTTCAGTTCCAAGGCTTGCGGCCAGCACCTGCCTGATCAAGGCACTTGCTGGCCGCAATAGCTTTGAATGCCGGCTATACGCCTTCCAATTCCGCCCTCAACCCGCTGAAAGCAAGGCGACCGCTAAGCGCAGGCAGAGGGTGGATTCCGGCTCAACAGAGCCTATCTTCCCGCGCAGGAACCCGTTTACGAACGGGTGCGGTTCAGGTGCATCGCCGGGACGGGCACAGAACGAGGTACCAGAGGGAAGCTTGCACATGTTGTCCGGCCCGAGTGTGCCCCGCTGGATCAGGGCCGAGCCCCAGGGCATCCACCTGCCAACCGCCGACTGGTGGATTGATCCCTCCATCGCGGTTCCCAGAGCCCTCGTTACACATGGCCACGCCGACCACGCGCGCGCAGGCCACGGTGAAGTGATTGCAACGATCGCCACACGCGACATCATCAGGTTGCGCTACGGCGAGCCGCCAGACGGAAGGTCAGCAGGCTATAACGCGCCGGTCGAGATCGGCGATTCCATTACGGCCACCTTCTTGCCCGCCGGACACGTGCTGGGTTCGGCTCAGATACTGCTTGAACGTCAGGGCGAACGCATTGTCGTCACGGGCGACTATAAAAGGCGCCCCGATCCGACCTGCCTGCCTTTCCAACCCGCGACCTGCGATATCCTGATTACAGAAGCCACCTTCGCCCTGCCGATCTTCACGCATCCGCCGATCGAACGGGAAATAGCGCGCCTCCTCGCTGCCCGGCGCGCCCATCCCGAACGGTGCATACTGGTGGGCGCCTATGCGCTGGGCAAGGCACAGCGCGTGATCGCCGAGTTGCGCCGCGCGGGATACACAGAAACGATCTGGCTGCATGGCGCCATGGCGGCGATGTGCGACCTCTATGAACGCCACGGCGTGGAACTTGGCAAACTGGCACTTGTGGCAGACCTGCCTCGCGGGTCCCTGAAGGGCCAGATCATCATCTGCCCACCTTCAGCCCTGAACACCGCTTGGGCGCAGCGCCTGCCCGATCCTGTCAACGCCCTGGCTTCCGGCTGGATGCGCGTGCGTCAGAGGGCCGTGCAGCGCAATGTCGAGCTGCCGCTGATCATTTCAGACCACTGCGACTGGAACGAGCTCACGGCAACAATCCTTGAGCTGTCGCCGTCGGAAACCTGGATCACCCATGGGCGCGACGATGCGCTGCTGCATTGGTGCGCAGCGCAGCAGATGCGGGCGCGTTCGCTTGAACTTGTGGGGCGTGAAGAAGAGGAAGCGGCCTGATGGACCGCTTTGCCCGCCTCCTTTCAGATCTCATCTATACAAGGTCGCGCAACACCAAACTGGCGCACCTCGCGGCGTATCTGAGCACGGCGCCAGATCCGGACCGGGGCTGGGCGCTGGCGGCCCTGACCGGGGGGTTGAGCTTTCCTGCTGTAGGGTCGGGGATAGTCCGGGAACTGATCCGTGAACGGGTAGACCCCGTCCTGTTTGCCCTTTCGCGAGACTTTGTGGGCGACACTGCCGAAACTGTCAGCCTGCTCTGGCCAGAACCTCCGGCATCGCCGGCTCCCGCCCCTGGGGTGAGCGAAGCGGTTTCCACTTTGATGCAAGCTACCCGCTCCAATGCGAAATCCGTGCTTGCCCGATTGCTTGACCGGCTGGATGAAGAGGGGCGTTTCGCTGTCCTGAAGCTCGCGACCGGCGCGCTAAGGACCGGCGTGTCCGCCCGGCTCGCGAAATCCGCCTTTGCACAGGCTTTTTCCGTTCCCTTGGAAGATGTCGAGGAAATCTGGCACGCATTGAAGCCGCCGTACACGGACCTTTTTGGCTGGGCGACCGGCGCGGCGCCCAAGCCGGATATAACCTTCCTGCCCGTGTTTCGTCCCTTCATGCTGGCGAACCCTCTGGAGACCCCTGACATCGATCTTGCCGACTATGCGGCGGAATGGAAATGGGACGGCATACGCATCCAGCTGGTCCACACCTGCGGCGAGACGCGGTTGTTCAGCCGCGGCGGCGAGGACATCACCGCCAGCTTTCCGGAGATCGCGGGCGCGTTTGCACATGACAGCGTCCTCGACGGCGAGCTCCTCGTACGCGGCGCGCACCAGGGCGGGGAGACCGGCGGCGCCGCAAGTTTCAACGCGCTCCAGCAACGCCTGGGCCGCAAGAGCGTGTCTGCAAGTCTGCAGGCGGACTATCCGGCCTTTGTGCGCCTCTACGACGTACTTTTTGAGACCGGAGAAGACCTGCGTACACTGTCATGGACGGATCGGCGCGCACGGCTCGAAGAACTGGTTCCCCGGCTGGATAGCGCCGTATTCGACATATCCGAGCTGATCGCTGCGAGCAGTTTCGAGGCGCTCGCCGACCAGCGGTCCCGTGCGCGGGAGGCCTCCATCGAAGGCGTCATGCTGAAGCGGCGCGACAGCCGCTATGAGCCCGGCCGAAAATCCGGCCTCTGGTACAAGTGGAAGCGCGATCCGCTGACCGCAGACTGCGTCCTGATGTATGCCCAGAGAGGCTCAGGCAAGCGATCAGGTTTCTATTCGGATTTCACGTTCGGATGCTGGACGGGCGACCCCGGGAAGGATGGTATACTGCTCCCCGTGGGCAAGGCCTATTCCGGCTTCAGCGACGAAGACCTGGTGTGGCTGGACAGGTTTGTCCGAAGGCATACACGCAACCGGTTCGGGCCCGTGCGCGAAGTGGAAAAGACACTGGTCCTGGAAGTCTCATTTGATGCCATCAACCCCAGCACCCGGCACAAATCCGGCCTCGCCATGCGGTTTCCGCGCATCACCCGCATACGCCGCGACAAACCGTCTGCCGAAGCCGACCATATCGGCGCGCTGCGCAGACTGATCGACGCCGGCGCAAAGGCCTGATCGCATCCGGCGCGGCGCTGGACGGGTGCAAGCGGCGATCTGAAGTGCTAGAGGGGCGCCGATGCTGCGGATATCGGAACTCAAACTCCCCCTGGACCACGCGCCCGCTGACCTGCCGGCGGCGATTGCCGGCCGTCTCGGCGTGAGCCTGGACGATCTGCTTCACTGGTCGGTCTGGAAGCGGGCACACGACGCCCGGCGCAAGTCCGCGATCCTCAAGGTCTACATCGTTGATGTCGAAGTGCGCGGCGAACCGGCTGTCCGCCAGCGCCTGGCCAGCGATCCGCACGTCATCCTGACCCCTGATACTTCCTATCGCCCTGCCGCAAGGGTGCAGCCGCTAAGCCGCCTTCGGCCCGTTGTCATAGGTACCGGCCCCTGCGGCCTGTTCGCCGGCCTGATCCTCGCTGAGCTGGGTCTGCGCCCGGTCATCCTGGACCGCGGCAAGGTCGTACGCGAGCGGACGAAAGACACCTGGGGCCTGTGGCGGCGAAGCGAGCTCAATCCGGAATCGAATGTCCAGTACGGCGAAGGCGGCGCCGGGACCTTTTCAGACGGCAAGCTCTACAGCCAGATCAAGGACCCACGCTTCCTCAGCCGCAAGGTCATGAACGAGTTCGTGGCAGCCGGCGCACCGCCGGAAATCCTGACCGATGCGCATCCGCACATCGGTACTTTCCGGCTGGTTACCATGGTCGAAAGCCTGCGTGCCAAGATCGAGGCCCTCGGCGGCGAGTACCGGTTCCAGCACCGGGTAACCGATATCGAACTGGACCGCACTTCAGAGGGCGGCCAGCGTATCCGGGGGCTGCGTCTCCACACCGGGGAATTCCTCGAAGCCGAGCACGTTGTTCTCGCGGTGGGTCACTCCTCGCGGGATACTTTCAAGGCGCTCTTCGACCGGGGCGTTCATATCGAAGCCAAGCCATTTTCCATTGGATTCAGGATCGAGCATCCCCAGTCATGGATCGACATGGCCATGTTCGGTGCCTGCGCGGGCCATCCGGATCTCGGCGCAGCGGCCTACTCCCTGTCGCATCACTGCAAAAATGGCCGGACCGTTTACAGCTTCTGCATGTGTCCGGGGGGTACGGTCGTGGCGGCTGCGTCGGAGGCGGGCTGCCTCGTGACCAATGGCATGAGCCAGTACTCACGCAATGAGCGCAACGCCAATGCGGGATTTGTCGTCGCCATCTCGCCGGCTGACTATGCCAGCGACCATCCGCTCGCCGGAATCGAGCTGCAACGGGATCTGGAAGCGCGTGCTTTCGCGGCAGGTGGCGAGGACTATTTCGCGCCGGGTCAGCGCGTCGGCGACTTCCTGTCCGGAACGCCGTCAGCTTCGCTTGGCCCCATCATACCAAGCTACCGGCCCGGGGTTCGACCCACTGACCTTGCCCCCTTGATGCCAGAATACGTGATCGAGGCCATGCGCGAAGCGCTGCCCGTGTTCGGCCGCAAGATCCCTCGCTACGATGACCCGGATGCCCTGTTGACCGGCGTAGAGACCCGCACGTCCTCTGCAATCCGCATCACACGCGGCGCAAATTTCCAGAGCGTGAACGTTCGCGGCCTCTACCCGGCGGGAGAAGGCGCAGGGTATGCCGGGGGCATTCTCTCTGCAGCGGTAGACGGAATCAAGGTCGCCGAAGCCCTTGCCCGCGCGATGGCGAACGAGCCCGCCCATCAGGCCTGACGCCCGATAACGTCAATAGGGGTCGCCGGTCACCTTCGCACTTTTCGGCTCGGCGAGATCCTTCGGCGTCAGCAGCATGTACATCGCCGGCGTAACAATCCGTGCCAGGATGGTCGAGCTGACCAGTCCGCCGATGATGACCACGGCGAGCGGCGAATAGAGCGGCGACTGTTCCCAGACCAGCGGGATCATGCCGCCGATGGCAGTCGCGCTCGTCAGAAGCACGGGCAGGAAGCGGATTTCGCCCGCCTGTACGACCGCCTCACGCAAAGGAACCCCGTCCCGCCTGAGCCTGTTGGCGAAATCAACAAGCAGGATCGAATTCTTTATCTCGATACCTATGAGCGCGATGAAGCCGATCATTGCAATGAACGAGAGCGGATAACCAGCGATATAGAGCGCGATGAAACCGCCCATCACGCCGAACGGAATGACGAACGCGACGACAGCCATTTGCGCAAAGCTGCCAAACTCGAGCAGCAACACCGCGAGCACACCAAACAGGGCCACCAGCACGGCCGCGCCGAGGCCCGCAAAGCTCTCGCTGGCCGCTTCTGCCTGCCCGCCGAAAGTGATCCGGTAGCCGGGCGGCAGGTTGATGTCCCGGATTCTGGCGGCAACGTCGCTGGTCACATCTGTCGCGAGATAGTCCGGCAGCACATAGGACAGAACGGTGACGACACGCTCCTGCTGTACCCGGTTGACCACTGTCGGCCCCGACGCGAAGGCGACCTTCGCAATCTCCGGTAAAGGCACAGCGGCGCCCTGCATGTTCCACAGATACATCCGGCTCAGGTCATCTGCATCCGGCGGGGATCGGCTGTTCATCCGCACCCGGATCGGATATGCCTCACCCGTCGGATCGCGCACCTGCGCCACAGTTGCACCGCCAATAGCAATCCGAAGCGTCTGGTCAATGGCGCCCGGCGGGATGCCGAGAAGCGCCGCCTTGGCGGTATCAATATCCAGCTCAAGATCGATCTGACGGGCCGAAGCGGGATTTGACACGTCCCTCGTGCCCGGCGTGTCCCGCAGGATAAGTTCCACATCCCCGGCGATCTGGCTCAGCGTCTCGTTGTCCTTGCCCCAGATGCGCACAGCGATGGGTGCCTCGACCGGTGGACCGTTTTCAAACCGCCGAAAAGTCAGCTTCGCCGCGGGGTAGTTTGCGAGTTCCTCGCGGATTTCGGAAACCACAGCAGGCCCTTCATCCGGGACCCAGTTCAGGAATGCCCCATACACCTGGCCGTAGTCTGGCACGCCGACCGTCTCGAAGACGTTGTAATAGACTTGCGGGTTACTGGAGCCGCTGTTGGCAAACTGGAATGCGATGTCATCGCGCTTGGCGAGTACGCTCTCCACAAACCGGACAGCCTTGTCCGTTTCGTCAATCGACACACCCTGGGGCATCTCAACATCGACCAGGAAGTATGGACTGTCATTCTCCGGAAACAGGGAAAAACCGAGCCTCGGCACCAGGGCAAACGACGACAATGCGAGCGCCAGTGACAGGACTACGGTCGATACCGGGAAGCGGAGCGCTACGCGAAGGATCGGGCGATAGACGGCATGGATCGCCCCCATCACAACGTCGAGGAAGACGTTGGATTTGCCATGTCCGTCGCGCGCCAGCAAACGGCTTGCGAGGAAGGGAATGATCGTGAGGGACACGATGAGCGACGCAATGATCGTTGTAAGTACAGCGACCGGCAGGGACCGTGTGAAGTCTCCCGCGCCTTCCGGCAGGGCGATCAGCGGCAGGAAAGCAAAGATCAGGGTCGCCGTGCAGCCGATGACAGCGACATTGATTTCCGACACGCCGGCAATCGCAGCTTCCCGCCTTGGCAACCCGTCGCGCAAGCGGCGCGCAATATTCTCGGTGACCACGATGGAATCATCGACCAGGAGGCCGAGTGCGATCACGAAACCCGAGATCGACAGCTGGTTCATCGTGAAGCCCAGCTGGCCGATCCAGAACACACCGATTGCCAGGGACAGGGGGATGGCCATCATGACGACGATGGCAGCGCGAATGCCCAGCGGCAGGAGGGTAAGCAGCACGAGCAGTACGGCGATGATGAAGTCACGCCCGAGGTTTGTCAGGCGGTGCGCTACGGTCTTTGACTGGTCAAACCCTGTCTCGAGCCGGATACCCTCTGGCAAGCTGCTTCGATAGGCTTCGATCTGCTTGTAGAGATTGTCGCGCACAACGAATACATCGACGCCGAGCTTGCCCTTGGCACTCACAAGAACGGCGCGCTCACCGTTGTAACGGGTGTGGTGGCGCGGCTCATCGTTGTCCCACTCGACTTTGGCAACATCCCCAACCGTCAACGTGCTGGCGCCCGCCGAGCGCAGGACGGTGTGCCGGATCTCGTCGAGGCTGTCGAAGGGACCTGTCGCGGTGACATTGAACCGGCGCCCACCGGACTCCACAGCCCCGATGGGCACATCCGCCCCTTCACGCTGCAGCGCGTCAGCAACCGCCAGCGGCGAAAGCTGGAAATTTGAGAGCCGGTCAAGGTCCAGCGAAACACGAACTTCCGATTCCGGTGCGCCCCAGATCTGGGCTTGCTGCACGCCGCCTGCCCGCTCCAGCATGTCGCGCAGATCGCGTGCGGCCGCTTCCAGTTGCCTGGTCGGCGCCGTTTCACTCACCAATGCCAGGACAACGACGTTGGCATTCGCCGTATTGGCCTTGAAGGTGCGCACGTCGACGACACCTGGCGGGAAATCAGGCCGCGCAACATTCAGCTCACGGACGTGCTCATCAAACTTGCGTTCGGGATCGGAGTCATAGGTAAATTCTACTGTAACGCTGCCCACGCCGGAGGTCGCGCTCGAGCGCACCTCCTTCACATCCTCGATGCGGTTGAAGGCCTGTTCCAGGGGGACAACGATCAGTTTTTCGATTTGTTCGGCATCTGCGCCGGGGAGCACCACGGTGACGCCCGCGATCGGGAAACGGACTGTCGGGTCTTCGGACTTGGGAATGGAGATCATCGCGTTGGCACCCAGCGCGACCAGCATCGCGAACAGCACCAGCGAGAATTGCCAGCGGTCGACAAAAAAACGGACGATATGCTCCATGCAGGTCAGGGCCGGTCTGCAATGGTCAGGGCTTCACCGTCCCGAACGTAAGCCGCCCCCTCCGCAATAACCCGCTCGCCGGCAGTCAGGCCGGACAGGACCAGCACTTCTCCCCGGATAATACCGGAAGTGGAGACTGCACGGCGATGCGCGACGTTGTTTTCGTCGATGACGTAGACATAGCCACGATCGGCCCGGGCATCGATCAGCGCCAGGGTTGGTATCCTCACGGCAGGCGTCTTCGCCTCCGCCTCACCGGTCGATGTAATCCGGGCATTTCCGATCAATCCGCTGCGCAGGAGCGCCGGATCGCCGGCGCTGATATCAACATCAAAGTTTCCGGTCGCGTCATTGCTTTTGGCGCCGATGCGCACAATTGTGCCGGTTCGGGGCGGCCCGGCAACGCCGGCGATCGTGTAGGCGGCTTCGTCGCCAACCTTGAGCCTTGCAGCATCTGCTGCGGAAACCGGTACCCGCAATACGAGACCGGAGGACGTGTCGCCAATTTGCAGCACGCCCGCGC
>NZ_JBBEBT010000015.1:0-8528 GCF_040882205.1 Hyphomonas sp. | reverse complement strand
GCTCACGGGCGCCCAGCCGCAATACGGCGTCTCGTCACTCATCGGCCGGGGCCTCAAGCAGGGCTTTTACTTCGGCAATCAGCCAGGGCGCGCTGTCAATCTCCGCAGGCGCATCATTCACGGTCACCGGATCCCTCGCCATGATCGCCTTGGCAAACCGGTCAGTCCGGATCAGCGCGAGGCCTTCATTCTCTGCCGCGCTCGTCACCGTGCCCAGCAGGCCTGCGCCCGCACGCACTTCGGCGCCCGCCGCCAGCGTGCTGGCGCGCACCCGCACCGTCCGCTTACGGATCAAGGCCTTGCGCTTCATCCGGCTTGCCACTTCCTGGCCGACGAAACAGCCTTTGCGGTAATCTATGCCGTCCATCAGGTCCATGTTGATATCGGTCGGAAAAATTTCCGCCGACCGGTAATCGCGGCCCCATTCGGGAATGCCGGCGCCGATGGCCAGCGCGTTCCAGCGGGGCAGGGGCTCGCCCGCGTCCGCCGCCGTGGCAATCGTCCGCCGGGGCAGCTTTGCGCTTCGCGGGTCGGGCGTGCCGTTCGCGTCAATTGCGGAAACCAGCCCCTCGTCCCGGGTGATCTCCACCGCCGAGCGCAGCCGGAACATCTTCAGCCGTTTCAGCAGGTCCTCGGCTGCGTCCGCATGCACGTCGATGCGCACCCCGCCTTCGGTCCGGTGCGCGATATAGTCCGCAATCACCTTGCCCTGCGGCGTCAGCAGCGCCCCATACCTTGCCGCGCCGGTCTCCCAGCCCGCCACCGTATGCGTCACCGTCCGCTCCAGCAGCGCCAGCGTGTCAGGGCCTTCAAGAAAAAGTATCGCGCGGTCGGGGAGGCGGTGCATGGACTATTTCTAAGCCCCTTTACCCCTCCTTGTCATCCCGGCGAGCGAACGCGGGGAGCCATGCGTGAAGGATCGCCCCCTCTAAAAGCGCTCATCCCCGCCCCGTTCGCCGGGATTGATGGCAAGAAGGGAAAATTCAGATCCAGAGACCTGCCTGCCCTCGCTGGATCCGGCCAAAACGGCTGCGCCCCAAGCAAATCGCCTGCGTGACATTTCCCCGCTGCGGCGCGATAAGATGGCCTATGACCCAGGTTTTTGACCTTATCCTGCGCGGCGGCACGCTCGTCACCCCCGGCGGAGAAGCCCGAACCGATATCGGCATCATCGGCGAACGCATCGCCCGGATCGGCGACTTATCGCAGGCCGCTGCCGGCGAAATCTACGGCGCCGCTGGCCTGCACATCCTGCCGGGCGTGATCGACACCCAGGTCCACTTCCGCGAGCCCGGCCTCGAATACAAGGCCGACCTCGAGACCGAGGCCCGCTCGGCTGCGCTCGGCGGGGTCGTTGCCGTGTTCGAGATGCCGAACACCAATCCCTCGACCATCACGCCCGACCTGATGCTCGACAAGCTCACCCGCGCCAAGGGCCGCATGGACATCGACCATGCCTTCTATGCCGGCGCGACCCATGACAACGTGGCACTGCTGCCCGAGATGGAGCGCATGCTCGGCTGCTGCGGGGTCAAGGTCTTCATGGGCGCCTCCACCGGCGACCTGCTGATCAAGGACGATGCCGGTGTCGAAGCCGTCCTGCGCGCCATCAAGCGCCGCGCCGCTTTCCACTCCGAAGACGAATACCGCCTCGAGGAGCGCCGCCACCTCGCCGTCACCGGCGACTGGAACAGCCATATAATCGTGCGCGATGTCGAGGCCGCCGTCTCCTCCACGCGCCGTTTGCTCAGCCTCGCCCGCAAGACCGGCAAGCGCATCCACGTCCTCCACATCTCCACCGCCGAGGAGATGGACATCCTGGTGAACGCCAAGGATGTCGCCAGCGTCGAAGTGCTGCCCAACCACCTGACGCTTGCCGCGCCCGATTGCTATGACCGCCTGAAAGGCTTCGCCCAGCAGAACCCGCCGGTGCGCGAAGCGCGCCACCGCGACGCGCTCTGGCGCGCGCTGAATGCCGGCATCGTCGATGTTCTGGCGACGGATCATGCGCCCCACACGGCCGAGGAGAAGATGCGGCCCTATCCGGCCTCGCCCTCCGGTATGCCCGGCGTGCAGACGCTGGTGCCCGTGATGTTGACGCATGTGCATGACGGCAAGCTCAGTCTGCAGCGCTTCGTAGAGCTCACCAGTGCCGGTCCGCAGCGCGTTTTCGGCCTCGCCGACAAGGGCCGCATCGCCGAAGGCTACCATGCCGACTTCACGGTCGTGGACCTTAAGCGCAAGGAGACGATCACGAAGGAATGGTCGAAGTCTAAATGCGGCTGGACCCAGTTCGACGGCTTCCAGGCAACCGGCTGGCCGGTCGCCACCATCGTGCGCGGCGGCTTCGTGATGCGGGACGGCGAGATCACGTCAAAAGGCGGCGGCCAGCCCGTCCGCTTCAACGAAACGCTGGAGCCGGCTGGTTGAGCGGAGCAGTCAGCGAAAAGAAACCCCTCGGCCTGCGCCGTACGCTCGTCTGGCTGTATGAAGGCGTCGGCAAATGGCCACTGCGTTTCCGCTGGGCCATGCTCATCTTCGATGTGCTGACGATCAGCTATTTCCTCGTCTCGCCCTTCATTCCGAAAGAGGGCTATCACTACTGGCTCGACTATGTGATCGGCGCCGTGATTGCGCTGGACCTTCTCGCCCGCTTCTACATTGCCCCTACCAAGCGCCGCTTCCTGCAGCGCTATATGAACATTGCCGATATTATCGTCGTCTTCACGATGTTCGCGCCGCTGATCTCGCAGAATTATGCCTTCCTGCGTATCATCCGTGCCCTGAGGATCGCGCGCGCTTTCACCTTCCTGCGCGACAATAACCTGCTTTCCAGCTACCTGAACCTGAACCGCGTGGTGATCGAGCGGGCAATCAATGTCGTCGTCTTCCTCTTCATCATGTCCGCGCTCGTCTATGCCGATCAGGTGAACCGTCCTGGCTCGGATGTGAAGAACTATCTCGACGCTTTCTATTTCACTGTCACCAGCCTGACGACGACCGGATATGGTGACGTGACGCTCGTCGGCTGGACGGGCAGGGTGTTGCCCATCATCATCATGCTGCTCGGCGTCACGCTCTTCCTGCGCCTCCTGCGCGCGCTCGTCACGCCGACCGACAAGGTTGAGGTTGAATGCACCAATTGCGGCCTGATGCGCCACGACCGCGACTCGGTCCACTGCAAGCATTGCGGCGAGGTGATCTATATCGAGAATGAGGGGTTTGATCCTTAATCCGGGGGGGCTTGCCCTTTCCCCCGCACTGAGCGAGCAAGGAGGCAGAACCCGCCGTCCGGAGACGTCCATGAACTTCAAGCCCATTCTCCTGTCCGCCGCGCTGCTGCTTGGCGTGCCTGTCGGTCTCGCAGAAGAGCGCACCGCGTTCGAGCAATCCGCCCGCGAGATGTACCAGACCGCCGTCGAGATCCGGACCGCGCGCGGGCAGGCGAAAACGCCTGAGCTGGTTGAATACCTCGTCCGTGAACTCAAGGCCGCCGGCTTTGCCGATGCCGATATCCGCGTCACTGATCACGACAATAATGGCGAAGCCGTGCAGGGTCTGATGGTCTGGTACCGTGCAGACGGCGTCCCGGCAAAAAAACCCATAGTTCTGCTCGCTCACATGGATGTCGTCGACGCACTTCCCGAAAGCTGGGTGCGCTATCCGTTCGAGCTGATCGAGGAAGACGGCTACTTCTTCGGCCGCGGAACCGCCGACAACAAGTACGGCGTCATCAGCCTTGTCTCCGCGTTCATCCGCCTCAAGCAGGAAGGCTTCACGCCGAACCGCGATATTGTCATTGCGCTGTCGGGCGATGAGGAGACCGGCATGGTGTCCACCCGCGCACAGGCTGAGTTTGTCGCGGTGAATGTCGATCCCGCCTATGTCCTGAACGCCGATGCCGGCGGCCTGACGCTCGATACAGACGGCAAGGCCCTGTTCTACAGCGTGCAGGGCGCCGAGAAGACCTATGCTTCCTACGAGCTGTCGATCTCCAATCCCGGCGGGCACTCTTCGGCTCCGCGTCCGGACAATGCGATCTACGAGCTGGCCGCTGCGCTCAGGAAGATCGAAGCTTACACCTTCCCGGTCATGCACAGCCCGCTGACGATTGCCTCCTTCAAGGCCGCCGGGGCGCAGACGCCCGGCCCGCTGGGCGAAGCGATGCTCGCCTTCGCCGCCAATCCGGCTGACGAAGCCGCCATCGCGGCTTTGCGCGCGGACCCGTCCACCATCGGCACGCTCGCCACCACCTGCATCCCCACGATGCTGCGCGCCGGCCATGCGGACAACGCCCTGCCGCAATTGGCCACCGCCACGATTAACTGCCGCATCTTCCCGGGCGTCGGAATCGAGGCCACCGAGAAGACGTTGAAAGAAGTGATCGGCAACGAGGAGGTGAAGTTCAAGCTGATCTCTACCCTGGTCGAAAGCCCTGAATCGAAGCTGCCCGAAGACGTGCTCGCCGCCCTCAACGCCTCACTCGCCCAGCGCGGCCTTGGCGGCCTCGCCATACTGCCGCACATGTCCTCCGGCGGCACCGACGGCATGCACTACCGCAATCTCGGCTATGACACGCTCGGTATTGGCGCCAGCGGCGCCAGGCCCAACGACACTTTCGCCCACGGCCTCAACGAACGCCTGCCAGTCGCGTCCTTCTATGACGGGCTCGACCACTGGTACGTCATCCTGAAGGAACTGGCGGGCGCCAAGGAGTAGGCGGGGGGCTTGCCCTTTACGGCTGGCTGCGCGAGCAATCACACGAGAAAACACATGCAGGCCGCCTTCCGGCTGCCCTGCGGGGAGATAGACGTTCGCCCATGAGCAAGACTGCGCATATTCCGTTCCGCGAGGTGCCGTATCTTCCATTGAAGCTGAAAATAGACCGGCGTCCGGACGGTACGATCTATCTCGACAGCGCCCTGCCGCTGAAAGCCCATCCGCCGCATATGCTCGCCCCGCTGGTGAAATGGGCGGCCGAGCGGCCCGGCCAGGCCTGGCTCGCCGAGCGCTGGCCGGAAGATCCGGCGCGGGATGACTGGCGCAAGGTGACTTATGCCGAAGGCCTCGCAGCCGTGCGCCGCATCGCCGCCGCCTTCCTCAGCGAGGGCGCCGGGCCGGAGGCGCCGGTTATGATCCTGTCGAAGAATTCCATCGACAATGCGCTCGTCATGTATGCCGGTATGTGGGCCTCCAGCCCGGTCGTGCCGGTTACGCCGGCTTATGCCACGCTGAGCCAGGACCTTGTTCGCTTCCGCTACATCGATGAGCTGGCGAGCCCGAAATTCATCTATGTGGAGGACGGCAAGGAGTACCAGCGCGCCCTCGATGCGCTCGACCTCACGGGCCGCCTCGTCATCTATTCGCGAAATGCGCCCGATGTGCCGCGCGCCGTCAGCCTTGAGGATTTTGCCGGACAGAGCGGCCCGGCGGTTGACGAGGCCTATGCCGCACTGACCCCGCAGACAGTTGCGAAATACATGCTCACCTCAGGCTCCACCGGAGAGCCCAAGGCAGTCATCAACACGCACGCCATGGTTGCTGCCAACGCAAAGATGATCCGCTCGGTATGGAACGAGGAACGCCTCGACGAGATCACCGGCGGCCCGCAGGTGATGGTGAATTTCCTGCCCTGGAGTCATACCTACGGTACCCATTCAATCCTGCACAACATGCTGGACTTGGGCGGCACGCTGTATATCTGCCAGGGCGCACCGACGCCGCAGCGTCTGCCAGAAATGCTCCGTAATCTGAAGGAAATTCCGACCACTCAGCACACGACCGTCCCGCAGGCCTGGGCGGCGCTCGCCACCGCGCTGGAGCAGGACGACGGGCTCGCCGAAGTCTTCTTCTCGCGCCTCACCTCCATGGCCTATGGCGGCGCCTCGATGGGGCAGGACATCTACGAGCGCATCCAGGAAGTCGCGGTGCGCATCGCCGGCGAGCGCATTTCGCTCTCGGCTGGATACGGCGCGACAGAGACTTCGCCGACCGCGTCGAACGTCCACTGGCCGAATGACAAGATGGGCCTGATCGGCCTGCCGCTGCCGGGAAACACATTCAAGCTGGTGCCCGCCGGCGAGAAGCTCGAGCTGCGCGTGAAGGGCGTCAACGTCACGCCCGGCTATTTCCGCAATCCGCAGAAGACCGCCGAAGCCTTCGACGAGGAAGGCTATTACCGCCTCGGCGACGCCGTGAAGTTCGTCGACCCCGCTCAGCCGGAAAAGGGCCTCGCCTTTGACGGGCGCACGGTGGAGGAGTTCAAGCTGGTCAGCGGCACCTGGGTGTCGACCGGATCAGTGCGCGTTGCCGCCGTCGCAGCGAGCGGGGGCGTGCTCTCGGACGCCATCGTCTGCGGCCTCAACCGCGAAGAGATCGGCCTGCTCGGTTTTCTCAACGAGGCCTATTGCCAGCGCCTTGCCGGCGCGGCCCTGCCCATCGAGGAACTGGTCCGCCATCCTGAGGTAGAAGCGGCGCTGCGCGCGGGCCTTTCGGCGCACAACCGAAAAAATCCCAATGCCTCGGCCCGGATCGCCCGGTTATTCCTGCAAACCAGCCAGCCCCGGCCGGACCTCGGCGAGATAACCGAAAAGGGATATATCAACCAGTCACGCACCCAGGAGTTGCGCGCTGACCAGATCGATCTGCTTTATCTGCCTGATGGCCTGCCAGGAAAGTTCCTGTTCTGAATGCGCTTGCGGCAATCGTTGCGATGGTATGCAGCGATGCCGCTCAAAAAAAGGCTCGATTTCTGACATTCGAGATCTATTGTCCCTTCCAAGCTGTAGTAAACGCTGCAGCCCAGCCATTCCCCTTTGGCTATGGCGGGCCGCAGGCCGCTCATGGAAGACCCCCTTGCTTCTAGAACGATCTGCGGTCCGTTTGGCTTTTGCGCCGCCCGATGAATTCGCCTAAGCACCTCTGCAAAGAGATCTCGGAAGGCGGACATGGCAGATACCAGCAGCGACATAAAGACCGGCGCCGAGGCGGTGGTCTCGACCCTGGCTGACCACGGCGTCACCGCCTGTTTCGCCAATCCCGGAACATCCGAAATGCACCTCGTCACCGCGCTCGACCATGAGCCGCGGATCAAATCCGTGCTGTGCCTCTTCGAAGGCGTGGCGACCGGCGCAGCAGACGGCCATGCGCGCGTCACCGGCACGCCGGCGATGACGCTGCTGCATCTCGGCGCGGGCTATCTCAATGGCGGCGCCAATATCCACAACGCCAAGCGCGCCTGGACGCCGATGATTAACGTGATCGGCGACCATGCCGTTCCGCACCTGCGTTATGATGCGCCGCTGACCTCGAACATCCTTGGCCTGGCAGGTCCGAATTCGGTCTGGATCAAATCCGCTGACAAGGTGGCCGATGCGGGCAACCTTGCTGCGCAAGCCTGGGAGGCGAGCTTCGGTCCGGTGCCCGGACCGGTTTCGCTGCTGCTGCCGGCCGATACGGCCTGGACTGAAGGCGGCAAGCCCGGCGCAAAACGCGGGCGCCCGAAACTGCGGGCGCCGGACGCGGACAGGATTACAGCGGCAGCTAAAGCCGTGCGCCAGGCGATGAAGCCCATGATCCTGATCAATGGTACAGCGCTGACACCGCAAGGCCTTGCCCAGGCGGCGCGCCTCAAGGCGGCGGGCATCCGTGTACTGACGGATACCTTCTTCCCGCGCATGGCGCGCGGCGCGGGTCTCTTCGCGCCGGACCGGATGCAGTATTTTGCCGAAGGCGCGATGGCTGACCTTGAAGGCACGGACCTGATGCTGGTGGCGGGCACCCAGGTGCCGGTCGCCTTCTTCGCCTATCCGGGGCGCCCCTCGGTGCTGGTGCCGGAAGGCTGCACGCCGCTGGTCATCGGTGGGCCAGAAAGCGACAGCGCGGCCATCCTTGGCGCGCTCGCCGATGCGCTGGGCGCGAAATCATCTGCCGATCCGGCGTCGCTGGATCTGCCGGGCGTGCCGACCGGCACGCTGAATGCTGCCAGCATTGGCGCCTCCATAGCGCGCCACCTTCCAGAAGGCAGCTTCGTGTCCGATGACGGCGTCTCCAACGGCCTGCCAGCGTTCATGATGACCGGCCGGGCACGTCCGCACGAATGGATGATGCTGACAGGCGGCGCCATCGGGCAAGGTATGCCGCTGGCGCTCGGCGCGGCGGTTGCGGCCAAGGGCCGAAAGGTGCTGTGCCTCTCGGGCGACGGCGCAGGCATGTATACGAACCAGGCGCTCTGGAGTATGGCGCGCGAAGGCACGGACGTGGTCAACGTGATCTTCGTCAACCATTCCTACCGCATACTGAACATCGAACTCGCGCGCACAGGTGCAGGAAATCCAGGCCGTGTCGCCGAAGACCTGCTGGGCCTCGGCCGGCCGGAGATCGACTGGGTAAAGTTGTCCGAAGCTCAGGGGGTGCCGGCGGTGAATGCCACTACGGCGGAAGCGTTTGATGCCGCGCTGGCACGCGCCTTTGCCGAGCCGGGTCCACATCTGATCGCGGCGCATGTGCCGGCAAGATAGCCAGGCGCA
>NZ_JBBEBT010000014.1:0-47251 GCF_040882205.1 Hyphomonas sp. | reverse complement strand
GCGCCCATGCCGCCGGTGTTCGGCCCGGTATCGCCGTCACCCACCCGCTTGTGGTCCTGCGCCGCCGGCAGATAGACCGCGCCCACACCGTCGGTGATGACGAACACGCTCGCCTCCTCGCCGTACATGAACTCCTCGATCACCAGCGTCGCCGAAGCATCGCCGAACTTTCCGGAAAGCATCTCGTCGATCTCGGCGTCCGCTTCTTCAAGGTTCTCTGCGATCACGACGCCCTTGCCCGCCGCCAAACCGTCCGCCTTCAGCACATAGGGCGCCTGCATCATGCGCAGGAAAGCCTTCGCGGGGCCCGCCTCGGTGAACTCGCCATAGGCCGCCGTCGGCACACCGTACTTCACCATCCGCGCCTTCGAGAAAGCTTTAGACGCTTCCAGCTTCGCCGCTTCCCGGCTCGGCCCGAACACGTCAAACCCACGCGCGCGCAGGATGTCCGCCAGGCCAAGCGCCAGCGGCGCTTCGGGCCCGATAACGATCAGGTCCGGCTCGATCTGGAGGGCGAGATTTACGAGGCCGGGCACATCGTCCGCTGCCACGTCAAAGCAGGGTCCGATCGCGTCCATGCCCGGATTGCCGGGCGCGGAATGCACTGTGTCCACCAATGGCGAAGCTGCCATTTTCCATGCCAGCGCGTGCTCGCGCCCGCCCGATCCGATCAAGAGTATGTTCATGGGGCCGCTTGATGCGCTGCCCCGGTCATGGGATCAAGTCCCGATGTCCGACTCAAGCCCCACCAACCAGGCCGAACTCACCGTCTCCGAACTCGCCGCCAGCCTCAAGCGGACGATTGAGACTAACTATGACCATGTCGTCGTGCGCGGCGAGCTTGGCCGCGTCACCCTCGCCAAGTCGGGCCACATGTATGCGGACCTGAAAGACGACAAAGCTGTCCTTAATGCGATCATGTGGCGCAGCCAGGTCGAGCGCCTCTCCTTCCGCCCCGAGGAAGGCCTCGAAGTCATCGCCACGGGCCGACTCTCCACCTATGAAGGCCGCTCTGCTTACCAGCTGATCGCCAGCTCCATGCGCCCTGCCGGCGCAGGCGCGCTGATGCAGCTGCTGGAGGAGCGCAAGAAAAAACTTGCCGCCGAAGGCCTCTTTGATCCGAAACACAAGAAGCCGATCCCGTACATGCCGCGTACTATCGGCGTCGTCACCTCGCCCACCGGCGCTGTCATCCGCGACATCCTCCACCGCATCCGCGAGCGCTTCCCCGTGCGCGTCATCGTCTGGCCTGCCCTCGTGCAGGGCGAGCAGGCTGCCGCGCAGGTCACCGCCGGCATCCGCGGTTTCAATGCAATGACCGGACCAGACCGCCCCGATGTGCTGATCGTCGCGCGCGGCGGCGGCTCAATCGAAGACCTCTGGCCTTTCAATGAAGAGATCGTCGTGCGCGCCGCCTTCGAGAGCGAGATCCCGCTGATCTCCGCTGTCGGCCACGAGACCGACACGACACTTATCGACTATGTCTCCGACCGCCGCGCCCCAACCCCCACAGGCGCTGCCGAAATGGCCGTCCCGGTACGGACGGAACTGCTCCTCTCCACTGGCGAGAGCGGCGAGCGCCTGAAACGCGCCCTCACACGCGCCCTCTCCCGCAGCCGCGACAAGCTCACCGCCGCGCGCCTGCCGCGCCCGGAAATGCTGCTCCAGCCCGCCCGCCAGCGCCTTGACTTTGCCGGCGCCAATCTGCCGAAAGCTGCCCTCGCGCTGACGCAAAAGGCACGCCTCAGGCTCTCGCGCCTTCAGCTGTCGCCCGCGCTGCTCAAGTCCGAAATCCGCGTCAGCCGCCAGCGCCTGCGTGATATCGCCGTGCGGGCGAGCGCCGCCCTGATGAGGCTGATCGAGAAACGTGCCACCGCGCTGGGCACCGAAGCCAAGATGCTGGAGACTCTCTCCTACCAGGCCACCCTGAAGCGCGGCTATACCATCGTGCGCGATACCGAAGGCCGGCTTATCCGTTCATCTGAAACGGCAGCGGGTAGGGATCAATTCAGGATCAGCTTCGCAGACGGCGATGTCACGGCTGCGCCTGTGGGTAGCACAGCCCCGAAACCCAAAGCCCCGCCCCGCAGGCCCGGCCAGCAGGAGAGCCTGTTCTAGCCCATGCATCCCGCCCCGCTCTTTCGCGAATCCGATCCGGAGACGCTCCTCGCCCGGATCCGTGCCTATCCGCTTGGCCTGGTCTGCGTAAATGGCGAGATCGCACCGCTCGCCGCCCACACGCCCGTGCTCGCCGCGATGGACGGCGGGGCGCCGCTGTTGCGGTTTCATCTGTCTGCGCACAATCCCGTCACACGGCGCCTCGAGGCTGGCGCCGCCGCCCTGATCATCTTCACCGGCCCGGACGCCTATATCTCACCCGACTGGTATGGCCCCGTCCCCAATCAGGTGCCCACCTGGAACTACCTCTCCGTCGAAGCCGAAGGCGGCGCCGAGCCCACTGACCCTACGAAATTCCTTGACGATGTCTCCGAGCATTTCGAAGCCCTACTACTGCCGAAACCGCCCTGGACCCGCTCCAAGATGGTCCCCGGTTCCTTCGAGCTGATGCTGCGCGGCATCCGCGCCTTTGAGCTGCGTCCGGTCCGCTTCGAAGGCATGAACAAGCTCAGCCAGAACAAGACGAACAAAGCACGCGAAGGTGTGATCGAAAGCCTCTCTGCGACAGCCAGCGGTCTCGCCATTGCGCAGGAAATGCGTAGACTGCTGGAATGACCACGCCCCCTCCCCCCGCTTTCCTCGCCGCCGCCAAGGACCTGCTCGGCCCGAAAGGCTGGACGGACGATCCCGAAAAGCGGCTTGCCGCCTCCACGCCCTGGCGCGGGACCTATCAGGGCGAAACGCCCTTCATCGCCCGGCCCGCCTCGACGCAGGAAGCCGCCGCTCTGGTGAAGCTTTGCGCCGCCCACAGTGTCGCGATCACGCCGCAGGGCGGCAATACCGGCCTCGTCGATGGCGGCACGCCGCACGGCGAAGTCTGCGTATCAATGACGCGGATGAACGCCGTACGCGCGGTCGACCCTTTCAACAATTCCATGACCCTCGAAGCCGGCGCCACGCTCGTCGCCGCGCAGGAAACGGCGGAGAATGCAAACCGTCTCTTTCCCCTCTCCCTCGGCTCGCAAGGCACCGCCACCCTCGGCGGCCTCATATCGACAAACGCGGGCGGCGTCGCAGTGCTGCGTTACGGAATGATGCGCGACCTGATTCTCGGCCTCGAAGTCGTCCTGCCCTCCGGCGAAATCTGGGACGGGCTTTCCGGCCTTCGCAAGAACAATACGGGCTATGACCTGAAACACCTCTTCGCCGGCGCCGAAGGCACACTCGGCCTGATCACGGCAGCCACTTTCAAGCTCTTCCCGAAAGTCCAGCGCGCGACCGGCTGGGTAGTTGTCGCCACGGCCGAAGATGTCGTGAAACTCCTCGCCCTCGTGCGCGATCATGCGGGCGACTCGGTCACCAGTTTCGAGATCATCCCCGCAAACGCCATTTCCATGGTCGTTACCGATATTCCGGGGACGCGCGATCCACTGCCCGCCAATGCCGAATGGCGTGTACTCATCGAAATCTCCCAGCCCCGCGCCGAGCAAGCCGAAGCCCTGCTGACCGCCGCGCTGGAAGCCGGCGCTGAAGCCGGGCTCGTTCAGGACGCCGCCATCGCCGCCAGCGAAACACAGGCGAAGGCCTTCTGGCACATCCGCGAGACGATTCCGCTTTCCAAGCGCGCCTATGGCACCGCGCTCAACCAGGACATCTCCGTCCCGATCAGCCGCATCCCGGCCTTCATCGAGGCGTGCAACGCCGCCGTGCGCGCGCATGTTCCGTCTGCGGACTTTGTCATCTTCGGCCATGTCGGCGACGGCAACCTGCACTATTCGGTCGTCGAGCCGGCAGGTAACGCAGCGCCGGTCCTGAAAGCCCATGAAGCCGCCGTCACGCGCACGGTCTTCGACACGGTCACCGCCTTCGGCGGCTCCATTTCCGCCGAGCACGGCGTCGGCCGACTGAAGCGCGACGAGCTCGCCCGCCTGCGCCCGACTGCCGCCACCGATACCATGCGGGCCATCAAGCGCGCACTGGATCCGTTGAACATCATGAACCCTGGCCGAGTTGTCAGTGTCTGAATACCCTGCTTTTGCGTGGTATTTCTCCAAACGTTAACGACCCGCTAACCAAACTTAACGATTGATCGCCCATCGCAGAATGCGAGGGAACGAGCGAATGGTCTGGTACACCGATCTGCGCAACGCTCGCCTGTTCACACCCGCAGAGCGGGACTGGACCTCGCGCCGATTGCTCGAGCTGCGCGCCCAGCTTGCCTCGCCGCCGCCGAAAGGGGTGGCGCGCCGTACGAAAGACGCGAGCCTCATCATAGGCACCTGGAACATCCGGGATTTCGACAACAACAAGTTCCGCCACGGCCCCCGCCGCCGCGAGAGCCTTCACTATATCGCGGAGATCCTCTCCGCCTTCGATGTCTGCGCGCTGCAGGAAGTCAACGAAGACCTCCAGCCACTCAAAGACGTCATCCGCCTCATGGGGCCGGGCTGGGACTTCATCGCGACAGATGTGACAACAGGTTCCTCCGGAAATCGCGAGCGAATGGCCTTCGTGTATGACAGCCGGAAAGTCCGCTTCCGGGACATTGCCGGCGAGATCGTACTGCCGAAACATGCGCTGTTGCCGGGCGAGCAGCAATTCGCGCGTACGCCGTTCCTTGTCAGCTTTCAGGCGAGCTGGTTCAAATTCTCGCTGTGCACGGTGCACATCTATTTCGGCGAAGAATCCAAAGGCTCGGATGGCTATCAGCGCCGCGTTCAGGAAATCGAATATCTTGCAAGGGAGATGGCAAGCCGCGCCGAACGCGAGGAGGAAAACTATATCCTGCTCGGCGATTTCAACATCAAGAACCCGATTGACGAAACCATGCAGGCCCTGACCGAGGCCGGGTTTCAGTTGCCGCCGGAACAATACCCGTCAAACCTGATCTGCACAAATTACTACGACCAGATCGCGTTTCGCACAAAAAAGGATGAACTCACTTTCCTGTCCTCCGGCGCATTCAAGTGGTCGGACGCCGTGTTCAAGCCGGAGCATTATGAACATTACGCACCCGCCTTGCCGGCCCGCCACCGCGACCTTGGGCCGGACGGCGCACCGAAGGACAAGACCAAGGACAAGGAATACTATGCCAAGCGCTGGCTGACCTGGCAGATGTCGGACCACCTGCCGCTCTGGGTGGAACTTGCGGTCGACTTTTCGGATGCGCATTTGCTTGGGAATGTCGACCCTGTGTTCGAATCTTCTGGCGCACCGGCGCAGCTGGAACCGGCAGGTGATGAGATCGTCGCCATAGACACACGGCCCGATCTTCCCTCACCCGTCCGTACAAAGACAAAGGGACGAAAGCCTCCGAAAATCGCCGCGCCCGAAAAGAAGGGCACACTTGCACCTGCGCCAAAGATGACCGCCGGTGAAGCCTGGCGCATCTTCAAATGGGTCGCCGGCGGCGGCATGGACCGGATGCGCAATGCGCGCGAAGCAGTCATGACAGCCGAGAAGCCGAAGACGGAGAAAAAGGCCAATTCCTGATTGTCGTTGCTTCGGCTAACGCCGCCCGAACAGTTTCTCGATATCGGCGAGTTTCAATTCGACATAGGTCGGCCTGCCATGGTTGCACTGGCCGGAATGCGGTGTCGCCTCCATCTGACGCAGCAGCGCGTTCATCTCTTCGCCGTTGAGGCGACGCCCGGCACGCACTGACGAGCGGCAGGCCATGTTGCCCATGACTTCCTCGAAGCGCTCCTTCAGCGCGAGGCCGGCATCATATTCGGCGAAATCGTCAGCGAGATCGCGCAACAGACCCGCCGTATCCATTTCGCCGAACAGCGCCGGTGTGGCGCGCACGCATATTGCGCCCGCCCCGAAGGCCTCGACTTCGAGGCCGAGCGCGCCGAGATCGTCCGCGCGGTCGAGGATGCGGCCGGCTTCGTCTTCGTTCATTTCCACGATGTCGGGAATGAGAAGTGCCTGGCGGCGCACGCCGCCGTCTTCCATCTGCCGTTTCATCGCTTCGTAGACAAGGCGTTCATGTGCGGCGTGCTGGTCAACGATGACGATACCGTCCGCCGTCTGAGCAATGATATAGGTCTCGTGCACCTGCGCGCGGGCTGCGCCCAGTGGAAATTCGGCCATTTGCGGCGGGTGTTGCGGCGCTTCGAAGCGTGCTGCCGGCGCGGTATCCGGAACGTAGGGTCCGCGCGGCAGGCTGACCGGCCGATACGCGGACGAAACCGGCGCCTGCCAAAGAAGGCCGGACTGCCCGGCCTCTGGCTGGGCCCGGCCGAGCGCAAAGCCCGCGACCGTTGTCGAGGCGCGGTGCCCGGCCCCCGCCAGGCCATGCCGCAAGGCGCCAATCATCAGGCCGCGAATGCTCGCAGCATCGCGGAAGCGCACTTCCGTTTTTGCCGGGTGGACGTTCACGTCCACCTCCTCCGCTTCAAGCTCCACGAACAGGGCCAGCATCGGATGGCGGTCGCGTGCCAGGAAATCCTGATAGGCAGCGCGCACCACGCCGATCAGCATGCGGTCCTTCACGGGCCGTCCGTTCACGAACAGGAACTGCATCTGGGCATTGCCGCGATTCAGCGTTGGCAGGCCCGCAAAGCCGGAGAGGCGCGCGCCGTCGCGGTCGGCGTCGATGGCGATGGCATTGTCACTGAACTCACGTCCCATGATAGCGCCAAGACGCGCCAGACGGCCTGCTTCGTCCTCGAACTCCGGCGCGTAGCGCAGCACATTGCGACCATTATTTTCCAGCGTGAAGCCGGTGCCGGGGTTGGCCATCGCGAGGCGCTTAACCACATCAGTGACGGCAAGGGCTTCGGCGCGCTCCCCGCGCATGAACTTCAGGCGCGCCGGCGTTGCATGGAAAAGGTCGGCGACATCGATCCGTGTGCCGGTCTCGCTGCGCCCGGTGAAGGCAGCTGGCTTCGGTCCTTCGATCCGTCCGGCCTCAGAATAAATCTCCGCCGCCGCTTCGCCCGCCGCTCGGCTGACGAGCTTCATGCGGCTGACCGAGGCAATCGAGGGCAAGGCCTCGCCGCGAAAGCCCATCGTGTGGATGTTGAGAAGGTCCACGCGCCCGTCTGCGTCCGGGATAAGTTTGGACGTCGCGTGCCTTTCGAGCGCGATGGAAAGATCGTCCGCCGAGAGGCCGCAGCCATCATCCTCAATGGTGATGCGCTTAAGGCCGCCTTCTTCGATGGCGATGGCAATGTTGCGCGCGCCGGCATCCAGCGCATTTTCCACAAGCTCCTTCACCGCCGCCGCAGGCCGCTCGACCACTTCGCCGGCGGCGATGCGGTTGACGACATCCGGCGGCAGCCGGAGGATCACAGGACGGGGGCGCGCAGAATCAGGCATGAGCCGCATAGTGTAGCCGCCCCGGAAGGCGGTGTCCCGCGCCGATGTGCGCGCTTCGGACGCGAGCCCGGGGCGTTGAGTTTTCTCGTCTTCCCGGCGACACTGTTCAATCATTCATCATTCAAGGCCTTGCTGTCATGCGCATTTTGATCTCCGCCGCCCTGGCCCTTTGCCTGATTGCCGCTTGCGGCGGCCCGGCTGAAACAACGCCGGCCGCTGAACCCAACCAGGCCGCCCCCGTGACCGCTGCGCCGGCGACCACTGCCCGTGCAGCTGCACCAGGCGAGCCGAGCCTGGAATTCGCGTCGCTGCCCGCGCCTTACAACACCGCCAGCTATGCCGCCGGGAACCGGACCTGGAAGCTTTGCCAGTCCTGCCACCTGACCGCCGAAGGCGCGGGCAGTCTTGTGGGTCCGAACCTGCATGGCCTGTTCGGCCGGCAGGTCGCCTCGGCGCCGGGCTTTGATTATTCGCCGGCGCTGAAGGCCGAGACGTTTGCCTGGACGCCGGACCTGCTCGACGAGTGGCTGGCCAATCCGCGCACCTTTGTGCCCGGCAACCGGATGAGTTTCTCCGGTGTTCGCAAGCCCGAAGACCGCCTCGCCGTCATTGCCTATCTGATGGTGCAGACCGGATATGCCGCGCCGGAGGACGCCCCGGCAGAGTAAAGCCCGCCAGCGACGCGCACGGCGTCAAAGTAGCGCCGGAAGGCTGGGTCATTGCGGATGCTGAGCAACGCGGACATGCGGTGAGAATACGCCCTGTTCGAAACCAGCCGGAATCTGGCAGGCAGAAAACTTCAGTTTTTCGTCATCCCGGGATTTGCGAAGCGACTGGCCGGCACTCGGAACACCGGTAAAACAAGGAAGTCTGGGCTTGCGGTCGTCGCCTGCGGCGAAACCGGCATCATCCCTGACTTAAGTGGGACTTGGGCCGCAAACATAGGCGCCAGTGGCTTCTTGTGCCGACGTTCGCGCTCAGAGCTTGATGTAGTCTGAGACTATTTTCGGCGCGGGGGCGTTTGCGATCAGGTCGCCGAGGCGGATATGGATTGCGCGCGTACCCAGGAGAGTATTCACTTCGAGCACGTCATCGACGGTGGCAAAATTGTCCTTGTGGCGGCTGGTCCAGTCTGGCGAGAGAGCTCGGGCGCGCGACCAGATTTCGGCTTTGTCTGTTCCGGCCATGAAGAGGTAGTGGTGCTGCTCACCGAAGAGTTCGGGCGTGTAGCCGCCGACATTGATGAACCAGAGCGAGGCGCCGGCGTTCTTCGGCGCGGGGCCGGGCACGACATCAATGCGCAGGCCTTCGACATGGGTGAGTTCGGCATAACCATCGATGTGCAGCGAGGACGGCGTACCCCACCAGGCGGCCCGCAGCTGGGGCACCGTATCGAGCACCGTCTCGCCCGTGACGAAGCGCAGGTCATGCAGTTCGATATTCGCGCGCGGGTGATTGCCGCCGACGAAGACCGCGAAAAGTTTCATGGGCAACTCCCGGAATAGCGTCATTCTGGCCGGTGCACCTGCCCGGCGCAAGGCGGAGGCCTTGGGCTTTTTTTTCAAAGCTGTTTGTTGACACCCCTCCAATCGCTTTTATTTACAAAGTACTTGTCGTGTCCAAAAAGGAGATGGCTGAAGATCCCGATGAAAACCCTGATGGCAGCCTTCGCTGCCCCTGCCTCGGCCGGTGCCGCTTCTGCCGCGCCCCTTACGGTGAATGTGGACGCCATTGAGGCGCGCGGCGGCACGCTCTATGCGGGCGTGCAGACCGAGGCGCAGTTCATGAAGAATGACGGCGCGGCGGGCGAAATGATTGCGGCGCCGGAAGCCGGCAGCCGGAGCTTCACGTTAGGGCTGCGCGGCGGCGCCTCTGCGTTGTCGATCGGGCATGACTTCAACGGCAACGGCACGGTCGACCTGGCCGGGGATGGCCGGCCGGAGGACGGCCCGAGGACGGCCCGAGGACGGCAGGTCGTCAATCAATGCCGGCGCCCTTGCGCGCGGCGCCGACCTCCGAGCAGGCGAGCCTTGCCCTGACTGCAGGCGCGACAGCGGCGACGCTGAAAGTGATCTATTCCGAGTGAACCGGGATAGTCCGCAGACGGAGAAAAGGAAGCCCCGGCCCATATCTGGGCCGGGGTTTTCGCCGGGTTAAAGCCGGTAGCGGATCTGGTCGGACCAGAAGCGCTCGAGGCGCGAGATCGTCTTGTTGAACTGGGAGAGATCGTCAGCGCGGACGCTGGCGGTCGGCTCCAGGGCTATTGCCTGCTTCTCGAAGAGTTTCGCTACGCGGGTGCGGACCGTCTTGCCGCGATCGGTGAGACGGAGCGTAACGGTCCGCTTGTCGTCTTCCGAACGGGTCTGGATCAGGTAGCCACCTTCCTGCAGTTTCTTGACGTTGTAGGAAAGGCTGGTGCCTGCAAAGGCGCCGCGGGCGCGGAGCACGGAAGCCGGGGCCTCGCCCTCGCCGATTTCGTACAGCAGGAGCGCCTGGACGCCGGTCAGCGAACGCTCGCCGCCCCGCTCAAGGTCGTCCTTGACCACATCGTGGAGACGGCGATGGGCCTGCTCAAGAAGCGACAGAGACTTCAGGAAAGACTCGCCGATAGAAGTATTTGCAGTTTCCTGCATGTCGATCATCATCATTGTAACCACCACTCAACTTTTGTTGTAGTTTGAGTATAGTTACATGATGAGGAATAATATTTTGATAAGCACGCTGGATCTTATCAAGCACAGAGTTAATAAAAGCGGTTTTTCATTAACCGTTACTGATGCGTAACGGAATTGCCTTCAGGCGAACACGTCAACCGTCTGTGCGCCGCCATACTTCGGAGAAGGCCCGTGTTTGTTGGGATGCGGCCGGGAATCGAAGAACATCAGAATGATAATGATGATCGCGCCAATATAAGGAATGAAGTTGATCAAGTAGAGCCAGCCGGACATGTCCTGGTCGTGCAGGCGCCGTATCGTAATAGAGATACCCGGGATCAGGCTGTATACATAGAACAGAACAACGAATATCGGCAGAAAACCTGCGATATCTTTATCATAGTCTCTGAATACAGCTGCAGACACGAGAAAATCTGCGACGAAGCACACGATCAGTGCGATGCAATAGAATAGAATGTAGCCCCAATACTCTGCTCGCCGGGCGCGGCCATAGAACTGGAAGTAGTTTTTCGACAGTGCCCGCAGGAAATACAGGAACATTCCTTCCGATTTTGCAGCAACGGCAGGAATATAGGCCGCATCTGTATTAAGGACCGGCAGTACAAACTGCGCGCTTGCCAGCAGATAGATGTCGCGCGCGTCTTCGCCGAGGGGGATGAAATCCACCGCCGCACCGGCGGGGAGCGCGGCGCTCCGGTGAACGCGGGCGGGCGTGAAATTGTATCGCTTTCCGTCCTCGCCGAGGATCAGGCCGTCGCCGCCGGCATCGGCCGGCTTCAGGACTTCGCCGCGCATACCGTTGGTTCCTGCTTTGACATTGAGAGAGTATCGGCGGCCGGCGGCGTGTCTGTCCAGACTTGGTCTCAGGCGCCGAAGGTCAGCTCGTCCGGCCCGAGGGATGCGAAGTAGCGGGCAACGTCGGCCTCGGTGACCTCTTCGAGGCGTGCGGGCTTCCAGACGGGAGTGTTATCCTTGTCGATGATGACGGCGCGCACGCCTTCGAGGAAGTCGGCGCTCTGCACCTTGCGCCAGCCGATGCGGAATTCCATGCGCATGTTGTCTTCGAAGGATTCGGCGGCGCGGCCGTCGCGCAACTGGCGCAGGGCAACCTTCACCGTTTCCGGGCTCTTGGCGCGGATCGTGGCAGCTTCAGTGCGAGCCCAGTCGCCGCCATCGGCGTCGAGCGCGGCCAGAATGTCTTCGGCGCGGTCAAAAGCAAAGCAGCGGTTGATCGCATCGCGATGCGGCTCGAAGCTGCCGGGTGGGACGGCGTGGGTGAGCCGGCCAAGGATCTCGTTGAGCAGTTCTGCGGCGCCGGCAGAGAAGTCTGCCGCATCGATCTGTTTGGCGAGGGCCGGGATGAGTTCGGAAGGCAGGAAGTGGGTGGCGACACGGGCGGCGGCGACGTCGGCGCCTTTCAGCCTTGCGCCGGTGAGCGCGAGCCAGGCGCCAAGTTCGCCTGCAAGGCGCGCAAGGAACCAGCCGCCACCGACATCCGGGAAGAGGCCGATGCCGGTTTCCGGCATGGCGAAGACCGTACGCTCGGTCGCGACGCGGTGCGATCCGTGGACGGACAGGCCGACGCCGCCGCCCATGGTGACGCCGTCGATGATGGCCAGAATGGGTTTCGGGAAGGCTTCGAGGGCGGCATTCATTCGGTATTCGGTGCGAAAGAAGTCGCGAGCTTGCGATGCGTCGCCGGCGCCGCTCTCGGCGAGCATGCGGATATCGCCGCCGGCGCAGAAGCCGCGGGTGCCATCCTGGTGGTCGATCCACAGGAGCTGGATGCCGGGATCGCGCGACCAATGGGTGACGGCATCAAGGATGGCCGCGCACATAGGCGTATTGAGGGCGTGCAGGGCGCCGGGGCGGGTGAGCGTGATGCGGCCGAGCCCGCCCTGCTGGCGGATCAATACGTCAGATGTCATGGAAGGCTCCGTCCGGAAAGCGTAACTCAACGTAAATGCCTGCTTCCCAAAGTGAGACAAGCTGTTTCGCCAAGCCTTTACAAGTTTGTGCGATACAGGGGCGGAAGTCGTGTCCCGCAACAGCTCCGGAATACCCATTTCCGGCCAGCCATTCACAAGCACCCGTCTCGAAGTGCGCAGGTTCAACCGCCGCGGCCAGCGCGTGGGTGTCGATGCGCGCTGACTGGTCAAGCTCGGCCTGTTGCGCAAGCAGGAAGTGGAAGTGCGTGATGTCTCTCTGGGCGGGGCGCGCCTCGCGCTGCCGGAAGGCGTGCTGCTGCCGGACGAGTTTGAATTGCGCATCCCGCAGTTCAAATATCCGCGCACCTGCATGAAGCGCTGGGAAAGCGGCCTCGAGATCGACGTCGAGTTCTGGTTCGATTAGCGCTTACGCTGCGGGGGACTTGCCTGTCAGCATGCGGCGCAGGGTTCCATCCCGGTCGATCAGTGAGTGCTTCAACGCGCCGGCAATGTGCAGGACGATCAACGTGGCAAGCGTATAAGCGGCATAGCCATGCACGGCGCGGAGCGATCGCGCGAGATCTTTCATCTCGGCCACCGGCGGGATCGTGAAGAGACCGTACATGTCGATGGGGCGTCCGCCGAGCAGGGACATCGACACGCCCGATACCGGCATCACGACCAGCGTCAGCAGCATCGCGCCGTGGACGGCCTTGGACAGCGCAAGCTCCCAGCCTGTCCGTTCGGACGCGGCCGCGGGAAAGCCCTGACCGATGCGCCAGGTGACCCGCCAGATGGCGAACAGCAGGAGCAGCGTGCCGGTAGCCTTGTGCAGGTTGCGCACTTCGCCGGCCTGCTCATCCGGCAGCAAGTCATAGGACAGGATGAAGCCGACAATCAGCAGGGCCCCGAACAGCACGGCGCCAATCCAGTGGTTGAGGCGCGATGCGGCGCCATAGGTGCCCTCGGTCTTATCGGTCATGCATATCCCCTCCCGGCAGTGTCTGCACATAATCTAGCGGAGGCCGCGTGGCGGCGCCAGAGGGTCAGGCAATGGCGGCGATCTCGGCGAGGCGCGCGTCCCAGGCGGCGTCAGCCTGAGGCGTCCAGTGGCCGGCGTTGAGTTCCCGGACCGCGTCGCGGATGGCAACGAACATCAGGTCCAGGTCCGCTTCGGCGAGGCCGTAGCCGGTATGGCTGAAACGGGATGACGAAATGATGACGCGTTGGACCGGGGCGTCATCCTCCATGCCGAGGATGGCGTTGAAACAGGTTTCCAGCATCGAGCCGCGCACGCCGCCGTCTGTGTCCATCACGAACAGGGCCTCGAAGTCCGGTCGCAGCGCGAAGAGACGCCCGTAGACGAGCGGCGCGGGATCGGCGCAGGTTTCAGCGGCACGCTCAAGCGTTTGGAGGATCAGGGCGGCGGACATCCGCGAAGTTTCTCAGATCGCGCGGGCAGCGTCAAAGCTGACGTTGGGGAGCCGATTGCAAGCGCCGGGTGCCGGGCGCATGCTGGTAAAAACCAGAGGGAGGAAAACATGAAATCACTCGAGGGCAAGACCGCATTCGTGACCGGCGCAGCCTCCGGTATCGGGCTCGGCATTGCGACAGCGCTGGCGCAGGCAGGCGTCAAGGTGATGCTGTGCGATATCGAGAAGGCAGCGCTGGACACGGCCGTGGCCTCCTTACGCGCCACGAACGCCGATGTCGAAGGCGTGGTGGCGGACGTGTCGCTGAAGGACAACCTGCAACGCGCGGCGGATGAAACGATCGCGCGCTTCGGTAAGGTACACATCCTCGTCAACAATGCGGGCGTCGGGGGCGGCGGCGACTATGGCACCTGGAATGATGCCGGCTGGAACTGGGTGCTGGGAGTGAACCTGCTCTCGGTCGTCTGGGGCATCGAGATTTTCGGACCGTTGATAGAGACGCACGGTGAAGGCGGGCAGATTGTCTCTACGGCCTCTATCGCGGGCATGGTTGCGCTGACTAACCCGGCCTATGACGTGACGAAGTTCGGCGTGGTGGCGCTGTCGGAAGACCTGCGGCCGAAACTGGCGGCGCGCGGCATCGGCGTATCGGTGCTCTGCCCCGGCGTGATCCGCACGAATATCGTGAGTTCAGGACGCAATATTCCCGACCGGTTTGCCGGACAGATCCAGACTGTGCCGACAGAAGGTCCGGGCACGGAGATCCTGAAGGCCGTGACCGAGGCGATCGCAAGCGGGATTGATCCGCTTTACGTCGGCGAACTTGTGCGCGAGGCCATCGAGGGCGACTGGCCACACATTTTCACGGATTTGCAATTCGAGCCGCACATCGAGGCACGGTTTGCGACGATCAAGGAAGGGTTCGACCGGATTCGGACGCGGGTACCGAGGCATTGAACCTGCCTCAAGGCTGAATTTACCAGGATCCATAGGCAAGGCAAAGCCGCGCCCGCTCTTGAGCAAAGTCGAAGGACGGGCCAGGTAGAGCCGGACACTCATGTTGCCCATCCATCGACCTCGCACAGGATGAGTGGCTCTAACCTGCAAATCCCGCTCGACACCAATCCTTTGCCGGAAAGTCTCTGCGTGGCCTCTGGTCAGCGCAAGCCACCATCAGTACAGAGCGCTTCCTGATCCGGCTCTGTCTTTCGAAGCGTTCTTTTTACTGTTTCGGATTGCGGAGGGATTTCTTCGTGAACAGGTAAAGCAGGTATCAAGAGAAAGCAGAGAGGGCCTCGGACCAGAAAGGGTTTGGTGGATCGGCGCTCATCTGCAGGAACTGTGCGATTTCCGCCCGCCGCATTCCCAGTGCGGTTGACTGCACATTGTCACCAACTGCAATAAGAATTGCATAGACGGCAGGGGGGCAGATCGGCAAAATTTAACACGCTGGCGCCGTTGAGGTCCAGACCCTATGCAAGCAACAGGAACCCTTCCCGCATCTCGATCCAGATATAGAGAACCAGGGCAAGCGATGCGAAAATCGACGCCGGCCTGCCGGACATCCACCGCATGAGCCGCGACTGTCCTTCCTGATTGAAGACCATTGGTGTTAGCCCTTCAGCATATCCCGCGAGATGATGACCCGCATAATCTCGTTGGTCCCCTCCAAAATCTGGTGGACCCTCAGATCACGGACAATGCGTTCGACGTGATAGTCGGCGAGGTATCCATAGCCACCATGGATCTGGAGCGCATCATTTGCGACCTTGAAGGCGGTGTCAGTGACGAAGCGTTTGGCCATGGCGCACCAGCGGGTCGCGTCGGGCATCTTGCCGTCGAGGCGGCCCGCAGCTTCGTAGAGCATGACGCGGGCGGCCTGGAGTTCGGTTTCCATGTCGGCGAGCTTGAACTGCGCGCTCTGAAAATCCGCGATGGCCTTGCCGAACTGCTTGCGCTCCTTCGCATAGCTAACCGCCTTGTCGAGCGCGAGCTGCGCGCCGCCGAGAGCGCAGGCGGCGATGTTGAGGCGGCCGCCATCCAGGCCTGCCATCGCGAAGCGGAAGCCGTGGCCTTCCTCACCGATGCGGTTGGCGGCGGGCACGCGCACCTCGTCGAGGATGACCTGCGCAGTGGGCTGGCTCTTCCAGCCCATCTTGCGCTCGTTGGCACCAAAGGAAAGCCCGGGCGCACCCTTCTCGATGATAAAGGTGGAAACGCCCTTGGCTCCGTCGTCTGAAGTTCTGGCCATCAGGACATAGATATCCGAGGTGCCGGCGCCGGAGATGAACTGCTTGGTGCCGGTGATGACATAGTCGCCCCCGTCGCGCACGGCCTTGGTCTTGAGGCTGGCGGCGTCGGAGCCCGCGCCCGGTTCCGTCAGGCAGTAGGAGGCGATCAGCTCCATCGAGGTGAGGCGCGGCAACCAGGCTGCGCGCTGCTCGGCCGAGCCGAACGTGTCAATCATCCAGGAGGCCATATTGTGAATTGAGATGAAGGCGGCGGTGGAGACGTCGCCGTAAGACAACTGCTCGAAGATCAGCGCTGCGTCGGTGCGCGTGAGCCCGGAGCCGCCGTGTTCTTCCTTCACATAGATGCCGGCGAAGCCGAGTTCGGCGGCCGATCTGATCACGTCCACCGGGAAGTGGCTGTCGCGGTCCCAGGCCTCCGAATGCGGGAGCATCTGCGCCTCAGCGAACTTGCGCGCCATGTCGCGGATCATCACGCGTTCGTCATCAAACATCAGGCTCATTGGCAAGGCCACCTATTCTCAATATGTGTGGCCCCGAATTGCGATAGAGCGCGGCCTGATGTCAATGCGACGCCTTCCTCAGGGTTACTCGATTTCGGGCGTGGACGCAGACGAAATCCCGGACCTGATTGCCATCGATCTGGCCGCCAGCCAGCTGTTTGCGGGCACGGGCATGCTGCCTGAGGAGGAGCTGTCGGACCATGTGCCCGCGGAGGTTTTCGAGGCCGCGATACCAGGTGGCCACGTGTTCGTGGCCCGGAGCCGCAAGGGTGAGCCGGCCGGCTTCGTGCTGACCTCGCTGCGGGGGGATACGCTTTATCTTGATCAGGTGAGCGTACATCCAGACCATGGACGGCGCGGCCTCGGCGCGGCGCTGATCCGGCGCGTGTTCGAGGACGCAGATGACCGGGGCCTCAAGACCGTGACCCTGTCGACCTTCCGGGACCTGCCCTGGAATGCGCCCTTCTACCGGACGCTCGGTTTCCGCGAACTGCCCCGCAAAAAGCTGACGGACTGGATGCTGGACATCGAGGCGCGGCAGGCGGCGGTGATGGATGTAACCAAGCGCTGCTTCATGCGCCGCAAGGCGGGGTGGTTGTGAGCAGGCGGGAATTGTCGCAAAAGGACGCCATGACCCAGTTTCCCCAATCCTTTCCCGCTACCCGCTTGCGCCGCTTGCGCCAGGCCCCGTGGGTGCGCTCGCTGACTGCTGAAAACGTGCTGACGCCGGCCGACCTGGTCTGGGCGGTGTTCGTGCATGATGGCGAGGGCCGCGTGCCGGTCGCTTCGCTGCCGGGCGTGGACCGGCTCTCCGTAAAGGAAGCGGCGGGGGCGGCGAAGCGGGCGAAGGCGCTGGGCATTCCGGCAATCGCGGTGTTTCCGTATATCGGGCCGGAGGGCAAGGACGCCGAAGGCACCGGCGCGTTGAGCGCCGACGGCCTCGTGCCGCGCGCGCTGAAGGCAATGAAGGACGCTGCCCCGGAGGTTGGTCTAATCACAGACGTTGCCCTTGATGCGTACACGTCGCATGGCCATGACGGCCTGCTGGACGAGGACGGGACGATCCCGAATGATGCGACGGTGGAGCGGCTGGTGACCCAGGCGCTGGTGCATGTGGCCGCAGGCGCGGATGTGGTCGCGCCGTCGGACATGATGGACGGGCGCATTGGCGCCATCCGCGCGGCCTTTGAGGACGAAGGCTTCACCCATGCGATGATCCTCGCCTATGCGGCCAAGTACGCAAGCGGCTTCTATGGGCCCTACCGCGAGGCCATCGGCTCGGCGGCCGCTCTTAAGGGCGACAAGAAAACTTACCAGCAGGATCCGGCGAACACGGACGAAGCGCTACGCGAAGTGGCGCTCGACCTTGCCGAGGGGGCGGACATGGTGATGGTGAAACCAGGTCTGCCATATCTGGACATCGTGCACCGCGTATCGACGACCTTCGGCGTGCCGACGCTGGCCTATCAGGTCTCCGGCGAATACGCGCAGATCATGGCCGCCGCCCAGAACGGATGGATCGACGGCGACCGTGTGATGATGGAAACCCTGGTCAGCTTCAAACGAGCAGGCGCAGCGGGCGTGATCACGTATTTTGCAGAGCGCGCTGCGGAGAAGCTGGGCGGATAAGCCCGCCGGGACTGAAGCGGAGCGATTTGGAAACAAGGACGCCCATCGGCTGGCCTCATCCGGACGATCCGATATACAAGGCCCTCTGACCTGCTGACGGACCTGCGTTCCAGTTCCGCGCGGGAGCCATAGGTCGGCGCGGGGAAGATTGGCGATGCCGCGCCACAGGAACGCCCTTCTCTTTGCAAAAGTTCATGCGTCCGGCGCTGCGGAGCCTGCAGCTGAAGGTGTCATAACTTATTCTTCCGGGCTGGCAGCCGTATTACTCAAGAGATGAACCGTCATTCCGGAGACTTGCCATGATCCGCGCCCTGATAATATCAGCCTCGCTGCCGCTGCTTGCGATGAACGCCTCTGCTGTTGAAGCGGAAAATCCTGTCGCCGCCTGCATGATCACCAACACGACGCCGACGCAGAAGTCTGGCATGAAGCAGATGATTATCTCCGCGCTGCAGGAAGACAAGCCATCGGCCACCGATGCGTTCCTGAAGCTCAGCTTCGAGGCCGCGCTGATTGCCACCGCCGAATGCGGCATGTCCTTCGCCGATGTCCAGTCGCCGACATTCAAGCGCGCTCTGGAAGCCTATGGGCAGAGCCCCGGCGAGGCCGTGATGAAAGATGCGTTGCTTTTGATGGACATTCCGGTCGATTGAACTGCGAGCGCCGCCGCTAATTGTATTCAGGCAACGGCGATATCTTGAACCCTTCCTTCGAGAACAATTCCGACTGGTCGGCATAATGCGGCGATTCCGGATGGCCCATGGCGGCGCCGAAGGGGTAGATGGTTTTCGTTACAGGCGCGCCGCCATCCCCTGGCCATTTGACGATCAGCATGAAACTATCCCCTCCGACCGCCGTATAGCGGCCGTCTTCGGCGGGGCGGTACAATAGGGCGCGCAGGGTTTCGGGGCCGCCAGCGAGGGGGAAATCAGCCTTGCCGCGGATCAGGCGCGCAAAGTCCGCATACGGCACATCCAGCTTGCCGAAGTGCCGGCGCAGCTGGGCGTCAGCGTCGGCGAGAATTTCTCGGCCGGGACGCGGCATATCCCGGGCATAGAGTTTCCATTGCAATTCCTGCAACACGATAAGCGCGAGCGAGTCGGCTGCGCCCTGCCCGTCCGCCGTCCAGTCCCAGTCATCCAGCAATGCCACCGCTTCGGTAAGCGTTCCGGCGGCGCGCGCGTCTTCCACAGCAGCGGTGAACTCTTCGCCGAGGCGGGAAGCCTTGTCATAGCCCTTGTCGAACTTGATCCGGTGGATATCGGCGTCGTCAAAGATATCGTCTGATTCCAGCAATGTCTTTGCCCGAAGGATGCGGTTGGTCATCCAGGTCTCGACACCAACGAGGCCGGGATAGTCTTCCGGTTTCATGTCGTCTGCCGGGGCGGTCGCAAGCCAGGGGAGATTGTTGGAGTTGACGACGTAGCCAGCAGGCGGGTTCAGCAGGAAGGGGATACGCTCCGGTGGCTCGTATTCGGTCCAGATGAGATCACTGCGATCGCCCGGCAGCACGTTTTCCCAGGCCATGGCAGGATCGCGTTTCGGCAGGCGGGCATTATAGAGATAGGCGATGTTGCCGAGTTTGTCGGCGTAGATATAGTTGGTCGCAGGGATAGCCTGCATTGCCATCACTTCGCGCCACTCTTCGAGGGATTTTGTTCGGCTGAGTTTGTAATACTGCTCGAACTGGCGCACTTCGCCGTAACCGGCATAGCGGATCGCATAGGCGCCAGACTTGTTCTTGATAACCGGTCCGTGGACGGAGCCCCAGACGCTCTGGCGGATGGGCACGACGACGGGGCCGATCTTCACCTTCAGCCAGACATGGCGATGGTCGAGGTCCCTCCACTCGCCGTCGATCTGGTAGCGCTTGCCGCTCTTGTCGAGTACCAGCTTGTAGACATCCGTCAGGTCCGCGCGGTTGACCGTGTTGGTCCAGCCGAGATGGGCGTTATGGCCCATCAGGATGACCGGGCTGCCGGGAAACAGCGCGCCCTGCATCGACCAGCCTTCCCCGCTGGCTATGCGCGCTTCATACCAGGCGGCGGCGCCTTCCCAGGGCTGGTGCGAGTTCGAGACGAGCACAGTCGAGCCATCCGCCGTGCGGTGCGGCGCAAAGGCGAAGGCGTTGGAGCCGCGCTCCTCAGGTTCGCGATCGGGGGGAATTTCGCCATTGCCGAACAGGCGCGCGACAATGGAGTCGACGCCAAAGAACAAAGGTGAGACGAGCACGAACCCGCCGATTACATCTTCGCCCGTCAGCGGAAACACCTGCGGACGGAACACTTCCTTCGGATGCTGCGCGGCGTAGAGATTGAGCCCGTCCGCATAGCCCTGCGCCATGGCGCGGGCTTGCGGCGAGACGGTGTCGATGCCGGCGGCCAGCTGGCCTTTGACGTTGATCAGCTTGCCGAAGTAATCCGCCTGCGCACCGGCTTCGCCGTCCACGGCGCCCAGTTCGCCGCGCACGGCGAGCACCTGGCGCTGGATGGTCGCGAAGTCATCCTCGGAATGCGCATAGGCAAGGCCGAAGGCTGTGGCGGCGTCGGTTTCGCCGTAGATAGTGGGCACACCGTAGGCATCGCGCTCAATCCGGTAAGGCGCCGGCGGCGCCGTGCTCTCGAGCGCCGAGAGGCGCGCAGCGTTGCTGGCGCAGGAGGAAACAGACAGGCCGGCGGCCAGCAGGAAGGCGCCGAGAAGCACAATGCCCGCAATTCGGAGGAAAGGCTTCATCCGTCAGAAACTCCGTGCAGGGATAGGTGGCGCAAATGCGGTCATGCGTCCCAAGTCTGGCAGGTCCTTCGCATGTAGGCGAGACTTTCCGCAACGATCTCTTCCAACACCTTCATGTCGATGTCGGTCAGCTTGTTGAAGTAAAGGCAGCTCTTGCCGAGGCGCAACAGCGGATCCGAAAGGTCGCGGTATCCAGGCAGGATGTAGATCACCATGTTCGCCTTGCGCGGCGAAAAGCCGGTCATGCACATCTCGCCGGAGTGACCGCTGTCATAGGTGTAGGCATACCGGCCGAAGCCAATGATGCTTGGCCCCCACATCTTCGGCCTGAGGCCGGTCACGTTTGTCATCCAAGGCAACAGCAACTCGGCGTCCTCCTTGCGCGGGCCGTCGTCCATCGCCGCGATAAAGGCCTTCGGCGTGATCGCCGTCGCTTTGGTTTTCAGTTCGTTCTTCGCCATCAGTTCCCCCTAATTGCCGATCGATACGGCCTTTCCGAGATCTAGCATCAGTATGAGCGCGGCCCTCTGCGGCAAGGAAGAGGGCTGAAAGGCCAGCGTTCAGCCAGACAGCACGTTGGGCGTGCTTCTGTTCGATCCAGGTGCGAGGCCGGATCTTGCGCAGCCGGAATACGATCAGCGCCGACAGGACCAACGCGGCGATGTTGAGGCTCAACAACAACGCAGCGCGCAGGGCCAGCGTGCTTTCGCCGTATCCGGCGAACAGTCCGATCGCCGCGCCGGGGGGCAGCAGGGCCGCGGCGACCATGACACCGACCCGTGCAGACGAGGCGCCCCGCGTCAGCGACAAGGCCGCCGCACCGCCCGCCGCCATGGCGAGAGCGAGCCCGTCAAGGCGGGCTTCGGCGCGAGACATCAGTTCTCGGCTGTCCCAGTCGGGCGGAAGAAAGAGCGTGAGCATCAGGGAAACAAACAAGGCAATCGTGATGCCGGCCAGGAGCGTGACAATACCGCGCCGCAACAAGTCAACCGCACCCAGCGCGGCGCCCATTGCAAAGCCGAGGATCGGCCCGAGCAGAGGCGCGATCACCATGGCGCCCATCACCGCAGCGACGCCGTCCGAGACAAGGCTGATGGCCGCCACGATGGCGGACAGCACGGCCATGATGATGAAGTCGCCGTTGAGCTTGGCGTCACCGGACACCTGAATTTAGAGTTCCTCGCGGGTACTCGGCGAGCGGGCAGCCTTTTTCTCATCTTTCGGCGCCGGCAGTTTCGGCAGCGACGCAACCGTAACACGCCAGTCGGTGCCCTTTTCGAGATAGGACTGGAGATTGCCGGGCAAGGCCCGGGCCGGTTCGCCGCGCCTGTAGACATGGATCAGACGGCGATCGCACTGCGCCGGTTCGATTACCACCTAGTCGAAGGGGTCAGCCGCTTTAGCGATCCGGACGACATGGTCGAACACCTCACCGTGCTGGACATGTACATCAATGCGGCAAATGCCCATCAGTCCGGCTTGCGGTCGAGCCGCGCGATCAGGCTGGACGTATCCCAGCGCGCGCCGCCCATAGCCTGCACTTCGGCATAGTACTGGTCGACCGCGGCGGTCATCGGCAGCGTTGCGCCGATCTCCTCGGCAGCGTCCAGCGTGATGCGCAGGTCCTTGCGCATCCAGTCGACCGCGAAGCCGAAATCAAACCTGCCCTCGGTCATCGTCTTCCAGCGGTTCTCCATCTGCCAGCTTTGCGCCGCGCCGCCGGAGATCGCCTCGATCACTTTCGCCGGATCGAGTCCCGCCTTCTCGGCGAAGTGCAGCCCCTCGGCGAGGCCCTGCACGATGCCGGCAATACAGATCTGGTTGACGGATTTGGCGAGCTGGCCCGCGCCGCTCTCGCCGATCAGGGTGATCTTGCGGGCGAAGGCGTTCATCACAGGCTCGGCGCCCGCGAAAGCGGCCGGTTCGCCGCCGCACATGATCGTGAGCTTGCCATTAATGGCGCCCGCCTCGCCGCCGGAAACCGGCGCGTCGATGAAGTGGGCACCTTTCGCCTTGCAGCGTGCGGCGAGTTCGCGGGCGAGGCCGGCAGAGGCGGTGGTATGGTCGATGACGGTCATGCCGGCGCCGAGGCTCGGCTCAAAGGCGTCGAACACGGCGCGCACGTCTGGATCATCGCCGAGGCACATCAGGACGAACTCGGCGCCGAATACGGCAGAGGCGGGATCGTTCGCCACGGCGCCCCGGTGGACGGCTTTCCAGGCTTCGCTTTTGGCCGGAGATCGGTTCCACACGGAGACCTGATGGCCCGCCCGGGCGAGGTGGCCCGCCATGTGAAAGCCCATCACCCCGAGGCCGAGAAAAGCGGTGCGCGCCATGCATGTCTCCTTTTGGGACGCGAATAGATCGATTTTCATCGAAATCCTACCCCCGCCTGAAGCGCGGGTTTCACCATGACCTGTTAGACGATGATCTCCGTCAGAAGGACAGGAACCTGGACGATGGCTTACGCCACGACCCACCGGCAACTCGCAGGCAGAATGCCTGCACCACCGGCCCGCAAGATGGGCACGTGGAAGATGGCTTATGCCGACTTCCTGACCGCCCTGATGGCCTTCTTCCTGCTGATGTGGCTGGTCAGCGGCGTCTCGCCGGATGCCCGCGCCGCCATCGCCGGAGAGTTCGAGACCCTGGAAACCTCCCTCGCCGGCGCCGCCCCGGCGGTGCCGGCCGAAGCCGCCGACCTGTTCAGCCTTCTCCAACTTTCCGAGACCCTTAAGGCCGCCGGCGAAAGCGTTATCCTTTCCGTCGAACCCGACGGGGTCCGCCTCGATCTGGTCGACACGGCCGGCCGGCCGCTGTTCCAGAGCGCCAGCGGCGCCCTGACCCCGGAAGGCGCCGAGCTGGTTGACGCAGCCGCCCGCTCGCTCGCGCCGCTATCCAATCCGGTCTCCCTCGAAGGCCATACCGACGCCTTCAGCCTCGCCTCCACCGGCTATTCCAACTGGGACCTCTCGTCCGACCGCGCCAACGAGGCCCGGCGCCTGCTGGAAACAGGCGGCGTGGCCGCAGCGCGCTTTCAGGCCGTGACCGGGCTTGCCGACACCCGGCCCCTCGATCCCGGCCAGCCTCACCTCGCACGGAACCGCCGGATCAGCCTGAAAGTTCATCTGGCCGCCCAGCCGTGAGGCTTTCCGGCAACGCCGGTGTGGCTTTTTTGCCTCGCTTGGCGGTCTGGCCGGTTTTCGCCCCTTGGCGCTGGCCCGGCGGCGTGTATCGTTCCCTCACATGAAGTTCTCGGATTCCCATCTGTTGCCGGCCGGCCTGGAACGGTCGCTGAGGTTCTACGTCACGAACCCCAGCCCCTGTCCCTATCTGCCTGATCGCAAGGAGCGGAAAGCCTTCACGAACCTCGCAATTCCGGAAGCCGACGCCGTGCATAACGTGCTCAGCCAGTCCGGTTTCCGCCGCAGCCAGTCTATCGCCTACCGGCCCGCCTGCCTGCGCTGCAATGCCTGCCGCAGCGTCCGCGTACCGACACGCGAGTTCGATGTCAGCCGTAATGACCGCAAGGTCATCGCAAAGAACACCTCGCTGGTGCGCCGCCCGGTTGCCTCGCAGGCGACCCGCGAACAGTTCCGGCTGCTGAAATCCTATGTGAAGACGCGCCATGACAATGGCGGCATGTCCGAGATGACCTACCGGGACTATGTCGCCATGGTCGGCGGCAGCCCGGTACAGAGCCTGATCTTCGAATACCGCGACGGGCCGGAAGAAAACGCACCGCTGGTCGCCTGCTCGATCACGGATGTGCTGCGCGACGGCTTCTCGATGGTCTACACTTTCTTCGATCCCGAAAAGGACGCGCGCAGCCTCGGCCATTACGTGATCCTCGATCACATCCGCCATGCGCAGGAGCTGGCGCTGCCCCACGTCTATCTCGGCTACTGGGTCAAGGGCAGCCCCAAGATGGACTACAAGCGGCGTTACCAGCCGCTGGAAGTACTTGACGGCGACCGCTGGCGGCCCTTGAGAGACGACGAGTAAGCTGCACTTTCGACTGGCCCGGAGAGGCCGGACGGGTAGCACATTGGGAGGCTGCAGATGATCAACCGGCGCAATCTCGTGGGCGCAGGCCTGCTGGGTGCAGCAGGTGCGGCCGCCACCTTCGCCAACCCAAAATCCGGCGAAGCCCTCACCGGCCCCGCGATCAGTCGCAGCCGGCGCCGCTTCAACATGGTCACCACCTGGCCGAAGGGCCTGCCCGGCCTTGGCCGCGCCGCCGAGCGCGTCGCCGAAAAAGTGTTCGAGATGTCGGATGGGCTGATGGAGATCAAGGTCTTCGCTGCCGGAGAGCTCGTGCCGCCGTTCGAGAGCTTCGATGCTGTCGCCAACGGCTCAGCCGACATGTACCACGGCGCCGAATATTACTGGACCGCGAAGTCCACCGGCTTCCCCTTCTTCACTGCCGTGCCCTTTGGCATGACCGCGCAGGAGATCATGGGCTGGATCGACCATGGCGGCGGCCAGGCACTCTGGGACGAGCTGTCCGGCCAGTTCGGCATCAAGTCCATCCAGGGCGCAAATACCGGCCACCAGATGGGCGGCTGGTTCCGCAAGGAAATCCGCACGCTGAATGATTTTGTAGGCCTGAAGATGCGCATTCCGGGACAGGGAGGCGACGTGCTGCGCGCGCTGGGCGGTGCCTCCATCGCGCTGGCGGGCGGCGAGATCTACCAGGCGCTCCAGACGGGCGCGATCGACGCCGCCGAATGGGTCGGCCCCTGGAACGACTATGCCCTCGGCTTCCACCGCGAGGCGCCCTACTATTATGGACCCGGCTTCCATGAGCCCGGCGCGAGCCTCGCGGTCGGCATCAACCGCAGCGTCTGGGACAGCCTTATCCCCAGCGAACAGGCGATCCTGAAAGCCGCCTGCGAATCCGTGAACCATCTCTCACTCGGCGAATTCACCTACCAGAACTCGGTCCACCTCGACCTGCTCGTGCGCGAGCACGATACTCAGCTTCGTTCGTTCCCGGAGGAGGTGGTCAAGCGGATGTCCGAGGCGGCGTTCGACGTGCGTGCCGCCAGCGGCAAGGACGGCATCGAGAAGCGCATCTATGAAAGCTTCGAAGCCTCGCTGAAACTGATGCGCGGCTGGGCCAATGTCTCGGATGGCAAATACTACACCGCCCGCGCACTCGGCAAATAGGCAGCGGGGCAAGGCCGGATGGATCCCCAAGTTTTCCTGACGCTGGGCACGGCGCTGAAATGGGCGGGCATCGCCCTCCTGCCGCTGTTCGCCCTGCCGCTGATCGTGCTCGCCGTGCCGCGCCTCGCGGACGGACTGACCAAACGGCTGATCGCCGTCATCGACCGGATTTCCGGCGGCGCGCTCGGCGTCGCCATGGTGTGCGGTATCGTGCTGATCTTCCTGCAGCTGATCGTCGTACTGCTGCGTTATGCCTTTGGCCTTTCGTTCACCTGGCTGAACGAAGCGGTGACCTACGCTTTCGCCGCGATGTTCATGCTGGGCGCCGCAGCCGCCTTGCGCGACGGCGCGCATGTCCGCGTCGATATCCTGCGCCCGCGCTTCGGCGAGACGGGACGCAACTGGATCGAGCTTTCCGGCGCCTATCTCCTCCTTTTTCCCATCTGCGTCCGCATCCTGATGACCAGCGAAGCGGGCCTCGCGCGCTCCTGGTCGCTTCTGGAAGGCTCGCGCGAATCCGACGGCCTGCCGATCCTCTATCTCTTCAAGACGCTGGTGCCGGTCTTTGCCGTGCTCCTGATGGCGCAGGGCCTGTCGGAATCCCTGAAGGCCGCACTTCGCCTCACCGGCGCCCTGCTACCCGCAGAGCCCGCGCCGGAAACGGAGGCCAGCGGCCATGGAGCTTGAAGCGATCCTCGCCATCATGATGTTCATCGCCGCGCTCTGCGGCCTGCTCGCGGGCTATCCCGTCGCGCTGACGCTCGGCGGCGTCGCGCTGATCTTCGCCCTCCTCGGGATTGCCTTCGGTGTCTTCCCCGACAGTTTCCTGAAAGCCTTCCCGAGCCGCATCGAAGGCGGCGCGATCATGCAGAGTCAGACGCTCATCGCCGTGCCCTTGTTCGTGCTGATGGGCGTCATCCTTGAACGCTCGCGCGTGGCCGAAGACCTCCTCAACATTGCGAGCCGCCTTCTCGCGGGCGTGCGCGGCGGCCTCGGCTTTGCGGTCATCCTGGTCGGTACGCTGCTCGCGGCATCCACCGGGATCGTCGGCGCCACCGTCATCACCATGACGCTGATCGCCCTGCCAACCATGCTGCGCCAAGGCTATGACGTGCGCCTCGCGACCGGTACCATCGCGGCTTCCGGCACGCTCGGCCAGATCATCCCGCCGTCCATCGTTCTGATCCTGCTCGCCGACGCTATCTCCAACGCCGCCAGCCAGGCGAGCCTGCGCAGCGGAAGCGGCTCGGCGGTCGTCTCGGTCGGCGACCTCTTCGCGGGCGCGCTGATCCCGGGCCTGATCCTCGTATTCTTCTATCTCGCCTGGGTCGCTCTGGTGGCCTTCTTCCGCCCTGCGGCCTGCCCGCCCGCAAAGCTGGAAGACGGCACCGCGCCGCTGACCTTTACGGACATTGCCCTCGGCCTCGGCGCACCGATTGCGCTGATCGTAGCGGTGCTAGGCTCGATCCTCGGCGGCATCGCCCCGCCGACCGAAGCGGCCGCCATCGGCGCCGGCGGCGCCATCCTGCTCGCGGGCCTGCGCCTTGCGCGCGATGCTGCCAGCCGGCTCACGCCGGTCATCCTCGCCGGCCTTGCCAGCCTGATCGTCATCCTCGTGTTGCGCAATGTCCTCGACCTGCGCGTCGGCGACATCCAGCATTCGGGTGCGGCAGCAACCGGAATGGCGCTCACCGCGCTCGCCTGCCTTGCCTTCTTCGCCTCTCTCTGCGCCGGGCTACTGGTGCTGCGCAAGGCCGGACAGCTTACACCCGCCGTGAAGAGCGCCACGCACATCACCTCGATGGTGTTCCTCATCCTGATCGGCGCCTCTCTTTTCAGCCTCGTCTTCCGGGGTTTTGACGGCGATGACCTGATTGCGGACATCCTGCATTCCGTCCCCGGGGGAAAATGGGGCGCGCTTGCGGCCACCATGCTCGTCATGTTCTTCCTCGGCTTCTTCCTCGACTTCATCGAGATTGTGTTTGTCGTCGTGCCGCTGGTCGCGCCGCCGCTGATCATGCTGGGCTGCGACCCGGTCTGGCTGGCCATCCTGATGGCCGTGAACCTCCAGACCAGCTTCCTGACCCCGCCCTTCGGCTTCGCGCTGTTCTACCTGCGCGGCGCTGCGCCGCCGGAAGTCAGCACACTGCAGATCTGGCGCGGCGCCATTCCGTTCATCGGGTTGCAGCTACTGCTGATCGCCCTGATCGCCGCCGTGCCGTCGCTCGCCACCTGGCTGCCGTCGATTGCGGCGAAGTGAGCATGGGTCAGGACATTTCACCCTTCGAGGCGATTGCTATCAGCCGCCGCGCGCATGAACTGAAGGCGGCCGGCCAGCGCATCCTGCACATGGAATTCGGCCAGCCCTCGACCGGCGCGCCATCTGCCGCCATTGCAGCCGCGCACGGGGTGCTCGATGCCGAGGCGATGGGCTATTGGGAAAGCGTGCCGCTGAAGGCGCGCATTTCGCAGCACTACCAGGACACTTACGGCGTGGAAGTCCAGCCGCGCCGCATCGCGCTCACCTGCGGCGCCTCGCCTGCGCTGGTGCTCGCTCTCTCCACCGCGTTCAATCCAGGGGACCGGATCGCTCTCGCCCGCCCGGGCTATGTCGCCTACCGCAACACGATCCGCGCGCTGAATCTCGTGCCGGTCGAAATCCCTTGCGGCGAAGCCGAGCGTTTCCAGATTTCAGCCGCTGCCATCGCGGCGCTGGGTCCCGCCCCGCAAGGCATCCTGCTGGCAAGCCCCGCAAATCCCACCGGCACCATCCTTCCGGACACGGAGCTTGCCGCCATTGCCGGCGTTGCCCGCGAGATCGGCGCCCGCATCGTCTCGGACGAGATTTATCATGGCCTGACCTATGGCCCGGCAATCCATTCGATGCTGGAGCATGATCCCTCCGCCTACATCGTGAACAGCTTCTCGAAGTATTTCTCGATGGCGGGCTGGCGGCTCGGCTGGCTTGTATCACCGGACGATGGGGTCGCGCGCACCGGCGCCTATATCGGCAACCTCTTCCTCACGGCGCCCTCGCTCGCTCAGCATGCCGGCCTTGTTGCGATGGACAGCCGCGCGGAACTCGACGGCCATGTCGAAGTCTACCGCGCCAACCGCGCGCTGATGCTGGACGCGCTGCCCCGCCTCGGCCTCGAGCGCATCGCACCGCCGGACGGCGCCTTCTACATTTACGCCGACATCTCGCGATTCACCGATGACAGCCTCGACTTCTGCCTGCGCCTCCTCGAAGAAACCGGCGTCGCCGCCGCCCCTGGCATCGACTTCGACCCCGTCGACGGCCACCGCTTCATGCGCTTCTCGTTTGCGCTGTCCACGGATGAGATCAGAGAAGCGTTGAGCCGGCTTGAGCCCTGGTTCAGGGCGCAGCCAAGGCGCTGATCACTCTGGAGCGCAAGCCCCCCAGAACGTCTCGATACCCCGCAAGTCGCCCTCGCTGAACACCTGTTCCGGTACGAAAATCTGGAAATCCTCCTCCGGCATCACGCGGATATACAGCGTTCGCGCGAGGCTGCCGGGCGTCTGTTCCGGTTCGTTCCAGCAGCCGGGCGCGATAGCACCGAAAGTCAGCTCGTTCTCGCCCGGTGCTTCAGCTTTCAGGCGCGCAAGCTCCGCGCTCAGCGCCGCAAGCCGCGCCGCATCTTCCGGCCGGGTGGCATAGGTCCAGATGGTGAAGCCGTCCTTGTTCTCGGTGGCGAGGAACTGGCTGTCGAACCCTTCGGAGGTCAAAAGCGGAAACGCCTCGGCGAGGTCCACACCGAGACGCGGGCTGATCACATTGATCTGCAAATACGCCCCGTCATCATAGGCGCGGAAGGTGGAGGGAATGCGCATCGCCAGCGCGATCTTCGACAGGTCAAGCTGGGTCGGATCGACGTTCGGCTGCGGACCGGCCGCATCCGCCCGAACGTCCGGTTCCTCCACCTGCAGCGGCGGCTCGGCGGGGGGCGTATCCGCCTTTGGCGAACAGGCCGCCAGCATCAGGGCGGCAGTGGCAAGGGCGAGGGCAAAACGCATGGGGCAGCGGCCTTTCGGGATCAGCGCTTCATGCTCACCCGAAATCGCGTGTTTCGTCCAGCGCTTCGCATCAGGCGCAATCATATGCAGCTTCCGCCCCGCCATCTTCGGTGCGCATCAGCGAGACGAAAACGCAGCCCTCTGGCGCAGCCCTGCGGGCGGCTTCCTCCAGCTCTGCGGCGAGCGTCTCGTCGCCCTCCTGAACCCGGAATTTGCCATCCATCGCGAGCGACAGCTTCAGCTTGAAGCCCTGCCCATCGAGCGGCGCGGCGAAGAAGTTGTAATTGTCCGTGCCGATGGTTTGTCCCACAAGACCGTCCCAGGCCGAAGCGCCCCATTTGGCGGCCGGCGCACTCGCGCCGGATGCGCAAGCGGCGAGCCCTACGAGACCCGCCGCCAGAAGTAGTGGTGCTTTCATGCGGGCCTCCTGATCAAGGCGGCCAGTCTATCCGAAAGCGGAGGACCTAGAAACCGACCTTCGGCGGTTCGTCCAGCGTCGCGCGGCTCTCGGCGCCGACATCGAAGAACTCGCGCGGCTCGAAACTGAAGCTGCCGGCGATGATCGAGCCGGGGAATTGTTCACGGGCCGTGTTATAGTCCTGCACCGCCGAGTTGTAGAAGCGGCGCGCGGCAGCGAGCTTGTCTTCGATCGACGACAGCTCGTTCTGCAGCTGCAGGAAGTTCGTGTTGGCCTTGAGATCCGGATAGGCTTCGGCGAGCGCAAACAGCTTGCCCAGCGCCTGCGTCAGTGCGCCCTCGGCGCGCGCCATGTCTCCGGCCGTATTTGCCGCCTGCGCTGCATTGCGCGCCGCGATCACCTGCTGGAATGTTGCCTGCTCGTGCGCAGCGTAGCCTTTCACCGTTTCGACGAGGTTCGGGATCAGGTTCTGGCGCTGCTTCAGCTGCACATCCACGTCCGCAAACGCCTGGTTGACGCGCTGCCGCTTCATCACGAGGCCGTTGTAGATGAGGATGATCATGCCGGTGATCGCGACGACCACCGCCAGGACGATGAGAACAAGGTTCATTGGGTGCCCCTCCGGAATGGCCTAACTGACAAGGCCTAACCGGCACAGCGCTGTTTCGCAAGCAATATGCCCGGGCGTCCCGGATCAGATCGCAATCAGGCCGAAACAGGCCGCAACAGGCCGCAATCAGGCCTGAGGCGTTTCCAGCCCTGCCTTCAGTGACGCCAGCCCGTCCGCCGCACAGGCCGCATAGGGGCCGATCCAGCGGTCATGAATCGCCTTGAAGGGCAGCGCATTCAGATGGTTCCAGCGTACCCGGCCCACCTTGTGCGCAATCACAAGGTCTGCCGCCTCAAGCACTTTCAGGTGCTGCATCACCGTGCAGCGGTCCAGCGCCGGAAAGCGCGCGCACATATCGCCCGTCGTCTGCGGGTTGTCCCTCAGCGCATCGAGCATGGCCCGGCGCACCGGCGCGGCGAGCGCCTTGAATACGAGATCGTCGGTAGTTTCGGTGGCAAAGCTTAACATGTTATATTTATATAACATTATAGGCCGGAATACAAGCCCCGGAAATGCCTCATGGACCTGAAGTTCGACGTCAGTGGCCGCATTGCCCGCCCCGTGGATGAAGTCTTCGAAGCGGTCGTGAACCCGGAAAAGCTGTCAGGCTATTTCACCGCCGGCGGCGCCAGGGGCCGGCTCGAAACCGGCACCGCCGTCACCTGGGACTTTGCCAATTTTTCCCGGCGCCTTCCCGGTCAAGGTCGTCGAAGCAGAGAAGAACCGCCGCATCATCCTGCGCTGGGACGCCTGCGACACCGGCGCCGAACCCGGCGGTGAGGCCGGCACCTATCAGACGCAGGTAACCCTCCGGTTCGAGGCGCTCGGGGACGGGCGCAGGCTGGTGTCCATCGCCGAAGAAGGCTGGCGCCAGACGCCTGCCGGCCTGAAATCCGCGCTCAGCAATTAGGGCGGCTGGATGCACATGCTGTGCTGCCTGAAGGCCTGGGTCGAATACGCCATCAACCTGCGCGCCGGCATGTTCCACTAGAACTTTCGGGCGAACGAATTACTCTGCGCGTCATGACCGATGCCGACACCCTCGCCCACATGATCCGCAATGCCCACCGTGTCGCCGTGTTCACTGGCGCGGGCATCTCCACCGAAAGCGGCATCCCGGATTTCCGCTCGCCCGGCGGCGTGTGGAGCAAGATGCAGCCAATCATGTTCCAGGACTTCGTCGCCTCGCGCGACAAGCGCCGCGAAGCCTGGACGCGCGTCTTCAACCGCACCGCCGGCTGGACCGGCGCCGAACCCAATGCCGGCCATTATGCGATTGCCGAACTCGTCTCCGCCGGAAAGATCGCCAGCGTCATCACTCAGAATGTCGACAACCTGCACCAGGATTCCGGCGTGCCGGACCGTCAGGTGATCGAGGTGCATGGCAATGCAAGCTATGCCAAATGCCTCAATTGCGGCAAGCGCTACGAACTCGAAGCTCTGCGTTCCCGATGGGAAGCGGACGAGGACATCACCTGCATCTTCTGCACGGGCCTGATCAAGACCGCGACCATCTCCTTCGGACAGGCCATGCCGGAAGCCGAAATGGAGCGCGCCAGCGAAGAGGCGTCCTTATGCGATCTGATGCTGGTGCTCGGATCGTCCCTCGTCGTCTATCCGGCAGCAGGTATTCCCCTGCTCGCCAAAAAGCTAGGCGCCCAGTTTGCCATCATCAACCGCGAACGCACAGACCAGGATCCGCATGCGGACCTTGTGATCAACGCCGAGATCGGGCCGCTGATGACGAATGTGGTGGGGCGGCTTTAGGCCTATCCGCCCCCGCCCTCAGGTTCATCCCCGTGATAAAGCTCGGATCCATCGAAGCTCATGCTTGACCCGATCCTCGCCTTCGCGGGGACGAGCTGACAATTCAGTTACTCAAGCCAATCCTGAGCCTACCCCGAAAACGTCCCGCCCTTCGGGAAGCCCTTGGGCACAAGCTTGCCGGCCTGCGCTCTTGCGCCGCGCCAGCCTTTCCATTCCTCGAAGGCGCGGTGGCGCCCGCCGGTCATCACGATCAGGCCGTCGCGCTTGTCGAAGGTGATGAGGTCGGCGAGTTCGGACTTGCCGCTAAAGGTCTGCAGTTTGTTGCCCTTGCCGCGTGACATTTCCGGCAGGTCTTTTAGCGGGAAGATCAGCATCTTCCGGTTTGTGCCGACCACGGCGATCATGTCGCCTTCCACCAGTGCGCAGACCAGCAGATGGCCCTCGCCCGTATTCACAACCTGCTTGCCTGCCTTCCGGTTCGATTCCAGTTCGGTTTCCGGAATGACAAATCCGTACCCGGAGCTTGACGCCATCACGCGCTTGCGTTCGGGGTCGAACCTGAACATCGCGACGATGTCGACATTGTCTTCCAGTTCGATCGACAAGCGGATCGGCTCGCCGTTCCCGCGCCCGCCTGGTAGCTTGTCTGCCGACAAGATGAAGGCGCGGCCATCGGACGACATGATGACCAAACGGTCGGTCGTCATCACTTCTTCCAGCCAGGCCGGGCCGTCGCCCTCCTTGAACTTTATCGAATCCGCGTCGATGCCGTGGCCCTTAATGCCGCGTATCCAGCCCTGCTGCGACAGCACGACTGTCACCGGCTCCTTCGGCCGGGAGGCCTCCAGCGCCGCCGCAAGGTCGACATCCGGGGCGGCCTCGAACGTTGCGCGGCGCTTGCCGAGCGCCGTTCCCGGATCAAATTCGTCGCGTGCGGCCTTCAGGTCTTTCGACACCTTCGACCATTGCTTGCGCGGCGATCCAAGCAGCGAGATGATCTCCTCGCGCTCTTCCTTCAGCTTCTTGTGTTCACCCCGGATCTCGACCTCTTCCAGCTTGCGCAAGGCGCGCAGGCGCAGGTTGAGGATCGCTTCGGCCTGGATATCCGTCAGCCTGAAGCGCTTCATCAGCAACGGTTTGGGCTCATCCTCGGTCCGGATGATGCGGATCACCTCGTCGATATTGAGGTAGGCGATCAGGTAGCCATCGAGCAGGTGCAAACGCTTCTTGATCTTGTCGAGACGGAACTCCGAGCGCCGCACCAGCACTTCGCGGCGGTGGTCAAGATAGGCCTGCAGCACGGCCCTGAGGCCCATCACCTGCGGCGCGCCCTTGTGCAGCACGTTCATGTTCAGGCTGAAGCGCGTTTCAAGATCACAGACCTTGAACAGGCTCTCCATCAGCACATCCGGCTCGACCGTCTTGGCGCGGGGCACAAGGACGAGGCGCACGTCCTCGGCGCTCTCGTCACGCACATCTTCCAGCAACGGAACCTTTTTGGCTTCCAGAAGTTCGGAGAGGCGTTCGAGCAGGCGAGACTTCTGCACCTGATAGGGAATCTCGGTCACGATGATCTGGTAGGTGCCCCGCCCCGTATCCTCGACATGCCAGCGCGCCCGCATACGGAAACTGCCGCGGCCCGTCTCATATGCTTGCAGCATCGCGGCGCGTTCCTCGACGATCACGCCGCCAGTCGGAAAGTCCGGCCCCTGAATAAATTCCATCAGCTCGGCCGTCGTCGCCTTCGGCTTCTCTATCAGCAGGCGCGCCGCATCGATCACCTCGGCCACATTGTGCGGCGGGATCGAAGTTGCCATGCCGACCGCAATGCCGGTCGCGCCATTGGCGAGCAGCGCCGGGAAGCCGGCGGGAAGCACTACGGGTTCTTCGTCATTCTCGGCATAGTTGGCTCGAAAATCGACCGCGTTCTCGTCGAGGCCTTCCATCAGCAGCTCGGCTGCGCGCGTCATGCGCGCTTCGGTATAGCGATAAGCGGCGGCGCTATCGCCGTCGATGTTGCCGAAGTTGCCCTGCCCGTCGACCAGCGGGTAGCGAACGTTGAAATCCTGCGCGAGGCGAACGAGCGTGTCATAGATAGAGCTGTCGCCGTGCGGGTGGTAGTTACCCATCACATCGCCGACGATCTTGGCGCATTTGCGGTATCCGCCTTCGGGGTCCAGCCTCAGCACGCGCATGCCGTAGAGGATGCGCCGCTGCACCGGCTTCAGGCCGTCGCGCACATCCGGGAGGGCCCGGGCCGTGATCGTGGAGAGCGCATAGGCGAGATAGCGCTTCGACAGCGCCTCGCTCATCGTCTCGTTGATGATCCGCTCTTCAGGCGGCGGCGAGGGTCCGCGCTTCACCATTCTGGTCTCTTCTGCAGTTCGTGCCACATTCTGTGCGTGCCCCGGCTTTAGGGTCGATTCCGGCTCAGGGGCCAGCACACGTTAACAGAAACCGGGGTTTGGTTAAGGAAAGGAAAAGGGTGGCGCTGCAAAAGGCCCTCGTGCGCCATTTCACGCTGCTGGTCCTGCCTTTGGCCCTGGTCGTGGGCGTTTTCCTCCGGTTTGCCCCGCCTCAGCACAACCCCTTGGCACCGCTGGACCTCAACGACCGGCCGGGCATCGCCTCCCACTTCAAGATGACGCAGCTGGAACGCCACCCCTCGGCCTGTTTCAACGCCCTGGACGCGACCGGCGTGCTCTTCACCCCGCTGGAGGATTCCCCGCGGGGCGAGGCTTGCGGAAAGTATGACGCCCTGACGCTCGACCGCTCCCTGACGCCCTATTCCGCCACCCTCAGCATGACCTGCGGCCAGACCGCCTCGCTTTATCTATGGGAGCGCCACGTCGCCCGCCCCGCGGCTGTGGAAATCTTCGGCTCCCCCATCGCCCGCATCGAGACCTATGGCAGCTTCTCCTGCCGCAACATCGCCGGCTCCGACCGCAAGTCCGAACACGCCCGCGCCAACGCCGTCGACATCTCCGGCTTCCGTCTCGAGGATGGCCGCCTGATCAATGTCGAAACCCATTGGGACAATGGCGGCAAGGAGGGCGAATTCCTGAAGCGTGTCCACACGGGCGCCTGCCGCATCTTCTCAGTCACCCTGGGACCCGACTATAATGCCGCCCATGCCGACCATTTCCACTTCGACATGGGCAATGCACGAACCTGCCGGTGAACGCCTCTTGCCGGACGCTGCGTCAGGGCCTCATTGTCCTGCCAACGAGATAAACCGGGAGGATCCATCATGAAGCTTATCAATTCCGTCGGCCCCAATCCGCATGTCGTGCGCATGTTCATGGCCGAACGCGGCATCACGCTGGCGCTGGAGGACATCGACATCCTGAAGGGCAAGAACCGCGAAGGCGACTACCTGAAAACCAATCCGGCCGGCCAGTCGCCCACGCTGGTGCTGGATGACGGTTCAGTCATCACCGAGATCACCGCCATCTGCGAGTATCTCGACGAGAAATTTCCGGGCGACAGCCTGATCGGCAAGACCGCTGAAGAGCGCGCCCAGACACGCCGCTGGACCCGCTGGACAGACCTCAACATTGTCGAGCCATTGGCCAATGGCTTCCGCTATTCCGAAGGCCTGCCGCTGTTCCAGTCCCGCTTCCGCTGCCTCCCGGAAGCCGCCCCCGGCCTGAAAGCCAAGGCGCAGGACGCTCTCGCCTTCCTCGATACGCAGCTTGCCGCGCGCACCAATGTGGCCGGCGAAAAATTCACGCTCGCGGATGTGCTGCTCTTCTGCTTCCTCACTTTTGGCGGCGCTGTCGGCCAGCCGCTGAACCCGGAGCTGCAGAATGTCGGGCGCTGGTATGCTGCGGCCGCTGAAAGGCCCAGCGCCAAGGCTTAAGCTTTGCCCAGCAGGCGGACGACCAACCGCTCCCGCTCCGGCGGAACACCCCGGTGCACTGCAGCGAACAAGCGGTTCTCAAGGAAGTGACCGGTCAGCTTCAGCCCGGCGGCAATGTCGCCGGGCTGCACGGGCGCCGCGGGCCGCATCAGGAAATCCGGAAGCGCCAGCAACCGGTCAATGTATTGCTCGGCCTCGGACCCGCGCACAGCGCGCCCGGTCTTCGGCGAGACGTGCGTCAGTCCGTCATTCGCTCCGGAAATAGCGCACTCTTCCAGGTCCAGACCGAATCCCAACGCCGAGAGCAAGCCCAGTTCCCAGCGCACATACAGCGCCGGCCAGATGTCGCCATGGCCAAGCTCATCCAGCAGCAGAACCGTCGCCTCGTAGAGACTCGAGCCCGCCGCATCGCCTTCGTTCATGCTGGCACGCAGCATCGCCGTGATCGCGGAAACTGCCGACAGCGCCGCTGGATCATCCAGCAGCCGCGAGGCGCGCTCCTTGCGCGGCTCCGCCAAATCGAACCGGCCGAGCGCATCATCCAGCCGCCCGGACCAGGCCAGCGCTACCGTGTTGCCCGCATCATAATGCGCCCGGCGTTTGCGCGAGGCGCCGCCATAAACGAGGCCGGAACGTCGGCCCCGCGCCGCCGTCAGAACATCAAGGATGAGGCCGCCCTCGCCGAAGCGGCGCCCACCCAGAATTATTCCGTCATCGGACCAGTTCATACATCAAATTCGAGGCCGAACCCGGAGTAATTCTCGCGCTTCTCCTGCCAGCGCTCGTCCACCTTGACGAACAGGAACAGGTGCACTGGACGCTCCAGCATCTGCGTCAGTTCAATGCGCGCCTGCCGGCCGATCTCTTTGATCAGCGCGCCGCCCTTGCCCAGCACCATCGCCTTGTGCCCATCCCGTCCGACAATGATCACCTGCTGTACGCGGACGGACCCGTCCTTGCGTTCTTCCCAGCTCTCGGTCTCCACTGTCAGCTGATAGGGCAACTCCTGATGCAGCCGCAGCATAAGCTTCTCGCGCGTCACTTCTGCGGCCAGAACGCGCATCGGCAAGTCGGCAATCTGGTCGGGCGGGTAGAGCGCTTCGCTCTCCGGCATGCGCGCGGCAATCGCGGCGGCGAGCTTCTCCACACCGTCGCCCTTTTCGGCGGAGATCATGAAGATCTCCTCGTACACGCCCTCACCGTTCAGCGCCGCCATCACCGGCAGCACGCGGTCATGCGGGAAGAGGTCGATCTTGTTGAGCGCCAGGATCGCCCGCTTGCCGGCATCCTTCAGCTGCGCGATCACGCGCTGGTCATCTTCGATGGAATGGCGCTGCGCTCCGCTGGTGTGACCCTCATGTTCGGCCACCCAGGCCGAGGCATCGATCAGGTGCACGATCGCATCGGCGTCGTCCGCCCCGCCCCAGGCCGCCTTCACCATCGCCCGGTCCAACCTTCGCTTGGCGACGAAAATGCCGGGCGTATCTACGATCACGACCTGCGCCGCGCCGATCTGCGCGACGCCGCGCACCGGAAAGCGTGTTGTCTGCACCTTGTGCGTGACGATCGCCACCTTCTGACCTACGAGCCGGTTGGTCAGCGTTGACTTGCCGGCATTCGGCGCACCGATGATGGCGCAGAAGCCTGCATGGGTTACGGCCTGATCGCTCATATGTTCCCTTTCAGTTGTTCCAGCATCCGCGCGGCGGCGAGACGCTCGGCATCGCGCTTGGAGGGGCCCGCGGCGGCGGCCGTCCCGTTCTGCGCAATGCGCACTTCAACTTCGTATTCCGGTGCATGATCCGGGCCGGAGCGGCCGGTCACCACATAATGCGGGAGAGGATGACCTTGCCCCTGCGCCCATTCCTGCAGAAGGGTTTTCGGATCCTTCATTTCGGCTGGCCCGCCGTTGAACTGCGGCGCCCAGGCCTTCTCGATGAACTTGCGCGCCGCAGCGAGACCGCCGTCCAGATAGATTGCCGCAATCACCGCTTCGCAGGCATCGCCCAGCGTCGATTCCCGCTCGCGCCCGCCGCTCGCCACTTCGCTGTCTGAAAGCAGCAGAAACGCGCCGAGGCCCAGATGCCGGAATGCCTCCGCACACGCCCCTTTCTTGACCAGCTGGTTCAGGCGCGGCGCGAGGTCGCCCTCGGTTTCGTTCTTGCGCCGTTCGATCAGGCGTTCGGCAATCAGGAGGTTCAGCACCCGGTCGCCGAGGAACTCCAGCCGCTGATTGGCATGCTGCAGCGATTCCGCCGCGCTCACCGCGCTCGGATGCGTCAGCGCGCGCACCAGCAGCGTCCTGTCCTTGAACCGATGCCCGCAGGCGATCTCCGCCTCCAGGATGGCAGCGTCGCCGAGGCTCCGCCGGACCTGCTTTGCCGCCGCGCGTTGGCGCGTGCGTTTTGGTCGTGCAGGCGTCATGTCGCGCCTGTCGCCATGGCTTCGATAATGACCTGAGCCTCCGCCCAGGGATGATCATCCGTCAGCGTCAGGTGCACCACCGCCGTGTAACCGAGCGGCGTGATCCGTGCGAGGCGCGCTGCCGCGCCGCCGGTCAGTTCGAAACCCGGCTTGCCGGACGCCAGGTTGATCACGCCGAGATGTTGCCAGTGTACGCCGGCGCGCGGCACGCCGGTGCCGAGCGCCTTGGCGCAGGCTTCTTTCGCCGCAAACCGCTTCGCATAGGTCTCCGCAATGCGCCGCCGGCCCCGCGCCTTGGCAATCTCATAGGGTGTGAAAACGCGCTCTTCGAAGCGCGCCCCAAACCGGTCGAGCGAGCGCTGGATACGCTCGATATTGCAGAGGTCGTTGCCGATGCCGATGATCATGCCGCGGCCGCCGCGCCGCGCGTGATGTCCATCCGGCGCCGCATCTCGCGGATGGACGCTTCAAGCCCGATGAAGACCGCCTCGCCGACGAGGAAATGCCCGATATTGAGTTCCGCAAGTTCTGCGATCGCGGCCACCGGCCCGACATTCTCGAATGTCAGCCCATGCCCGGCATGCGGCTCGATGCCCCGGCGGCGCGCATCGGCGGCGGCAAATTTCAGCCGCTCCAGCTCCGGCGCCGCCGCGTCCGCGCCGCCTTCCAGCCAAAGCTCTGCATACTTTCCGGTGTGCAGCTCCACGACCGGTGCGCCCAGCACTTCGGCCACCGCGATCTGCACCGGGTCCGGCTCGATGAACAGCGACACGCGCGCGCCCGCGCGCCGAAGCGCCTCGACCACCGGCGCAATCCGGTTGTGCATGCCGGCCACATCAAGGCCGCCTTCAGTCGTTCGCTCCTCGCGCCGCTCGGGCACGAGACAGGCCGCATGCGGACGAAAGGCCGTCGCAATCGCCACCATCTCTTCTGTCACGGCCATCTCCAGGTTGATCGGCAGGCGCGTCGCGCGGCGGATCGCCTCCAGGTCGCCGTCGCGAATGTGGCGGCGGTCTTCGCGCAGGTGGATGGTGATTCCGTCGGCGCCCGCAGCCTCGGCGATCTCAGCCGCGCGCACGGGATCTGGATGCGGCCCACCGCGCGCATTGCGGATAGTCGCAACGTGGTCGATATTGACGCCCAGCCGCAGGAAGTCCGACATCAGGCAAGCCCCCGCGAGCCAGGTTTCACGGCGGGCATCGCGGCAAGCTCCGGCGGCAGTGCATCGGGCGCATAGTCCGGGAAATCGACCTGCGCGAGGGAAACCAGCTCGCATCCGACATCCACCCGGCCGGCCGAACGATCGATGATGCATGCCCCGCCCACCAGCGTTCCCGGCAGATTGCCGAGCGCCTCTACCGTCTCGCGAAACGACAGACCCGTCGTCACGATATCCTCAGCGATCAGTACACGGTCATTCGCATCGATTGAGAAGCCGCGCCGGAACTCCAGTTTGCCCTCCACCCGCTCGGCAAAGATCGCGCGTGCGCCGAGATGCCGGGCAATCTCGTAACCCGGAATGATACCGCCCACGGCAGGCCCGGCCACGACGTCGATCTTGCCGAACGCCGCCGTGAGCTTCTCAGCTAGCGCCTTGCAGAGTTTTTCCGAAAGGTCGGGCCGCGAGAAGACCAGCGCCTTCTGAAGGAAAACAGGACTGCGCCGGCCCGAGGAGAGGATGAAATGCCCCTCCAGCAGCGCGCCGGCATCCCGGAAAATATCGAGCACCTGATCACTGTTCATCCTGGCCCTCCTGGTCGCGCACGGCGCGGTCAACAACGGCCAGCGAGCGCAGGGCTGCCAGAATTTGCGTCATGCGTTTCAGGTCTTCCACTTCAATATCCATCAGCAGTTCAATAAAATCGGGGTGGCGCGCGCCGGTCGAGATGCCGACAATGTTGCCGTTGGACTCAGCCACCGCCGAACAGAGCTTCGCCAGAACACCCTTCTGGTTCGACGCATTGATCCGTATACGGGCGGTCGCCACCGCGCCGGTCTTTGCCAGTTCGGTCCATTTCAGGTCGCGCCAGAGTTCCGGGCGGTCGTCATACTCAGCGAGGCGCGGGCAGCTGGAAATATGCACCACAAGGCCCTTGTCCGGCACCTGCACGCCGATGATCCGGTCGCCCGGCAGCGGCCGGCAACACTGACCGAGGTGCAGCGTCACACCGGGCATCAGATCCTTGCCCTCCACGAACAGCGGGGCATGACGGCTGTCGATCGGCGTCTTGTCGGCATCGTCGGTTCGCTCGGCGAAATAGCCCGGGAACGCCGCATTGATCACGGCCGATGTCTGCATCCGCCCACGGCCCACTTCCTCGCGCAGGTCATCGATGGTGGAAATGCCGATCTTGTTGGCCACATCCCGCAGCATCACGTCCACCGGGTCGGCGCCCGCACGGCGCAGCGCCTGGTTGATCAGGCCCTCGCCGAGGCGGCGGAACTCTGCCGCCTCGCGGTCACGCTCCAGCTTGCGCTGCTTGGATTTCGCGCGCCCCGTATAGGTCATCGCTTCCCAACCGATTACCGGCGCGGGCATCCGTCCACGGATGATATCTACCACGTCGCCATTTTTCAGTGGGCGGCGCATGGATTTCTCCTCGCCGTTGATCCGCGCCCCGATTGTGGTGTCGCCCACGGCCGAGTGCACGGCATAGGCAAAGTCCAGCGGCATGGCGCCCGCCGGCAGGATGATCAGCTTACCCTTCGGGGTGAAGGTGAAAACATGCTCGCGGTACATCTCGAGCTTCGCGTGCTCGAGGAATTCGCCCGGCTCCGCACCGTCGCGCAGCAGTTCGGCAAAGGCCTTCAGGTTGGCTTCCGGGTCAAGGCCGGCGGCGCGCGCTGAGTCCATATCGAAGCCATAGGCGCGGTTCTTGTAACCCCAGTGCGCTGCCACGCCATATTCTGCCGTGCGGTCCATCGCCGCCGTGCGGATCTGCAACTCCACGCGGCGGTTACCGCTGGCGCGCACGGTTGTATGCAGGCTGGCATAGCCGTTCGGCTTCGGCACGGAAATGAAATCGCGGAACCGGTCCGGTATGCATGACCAGTGCGTATGGATTGCACCGAGTACGGAATAACAGTCCGGCACATTGTCGAGGATCACGCGGAAAGCGAAAAGGTCCGCCACGTCGCGGAACGAGATCGATTTACGCTCCAGCTTGCGCCACAATGAATAGGGCTGCTTGCGCCGCCCCTTCAGCCGGTAGCGGATACCGGTCGCGTCGAGCAGTCTCGTCAGGTCATTGCGTATACGGTCGAGATCGCCGCTGTTCTCCCGCTCAAGCTCTTCCAGCCGGAAGAGGATCGCCCGGCGTGCTTCCGGATTCAGCTCCTGGAAGGCCATGTCGTCCATACGCGCGGCGACATCGTAGAGGCCCACCCGGCGCGCCAGCGGCGCATAGATGTCCATCGTCTCGCGCGCCGTCCGCTGCCGGCTTTCCGGCTTCTTGCGGTGGTGCAGCGTTTCCATATTGTGCAGCCGGTCTGCCAGCTTCACCAGCAGCACGCGAATGTCGCTGGTCATCGCCAGGATGAACTTCTGGAAGTTCTCCGCCTGCGCCGTTTCCTTGGAAGTGAACTCCAGCTTGTCGAGCTTTGTCACCCCATCGACCAACTCGGCCACATCGGCGCCGAAACGCACTTCGATGTCGCCGATGTCGATATCTGTATCCTCGACCACATCATGCAGCAGGCCAGCGACGATGGTCACCTCGTCGAGGCGCACATCGGCGAGCAGGTTCGCCACGCGGATCGGGTGGGAATAATACGCCTCGCCGGAATCGCGCCGCTGCGCGCCGTGGTGCTTCTTGGCGAAGTCATAAGCCTGGCCAAGCAGTTCGGACCGCACCCTCGGGTGATAGGCCCGGACTTTGGCAATCAGTTCTTCACGTGTGGACGCCGGCGGCAGCTGATCGCCCGTCTCGGGCGCGGCGGGCGTCTTGCCAGCGTTTGCGCCAGCCCCTTTTTCCGGTCCGGCCCCTTTTCCCTGACCAGAAAGGGCACTGGCGTCCATTTTCTCTCCTAGAGGCGGTCGTCGCGCCCGGATTCGATCTCTGCCTGGTAAGCGCGCAGCACATCGTCCTCGGTCGCAGCCGGGGCAGCCATGAGGGCTTGACGGTCGGCTTCGCGCTCGTTCTCTTCGCCCGGACGGATGTCCTGCAGGCCGGAGATCAGCGCTTCCTTGACGACTTTCAGGTCGATCGAGGAATCCGCGATTTCGCGAAGCGACACGACCGGATCCTTGTCATTGTCCCGGTCAATCGTCAGCGGCGAGCCTTCGCGGATCATCCGCGCACGGTGGCCGGCGAGCAGGACGAGCTCGAACCGGTTGGGGACTTTCTGGATGCAGTCTTCGACAGTAACGCGGGCCATTTCGGGATAATCTCCTGAGAACCGCCCTTTATATGCGCTGCAACACATCGCGGCAACCCAATCCTTGCAGGGTTCCGCAAGGACAGGTAAGCGATGGGAATACACGTTTCCGGGCAATTTATTGGCCCCTCCTATTGGAAGAAAAGGGTATTGCCAATGGCCTTCTACAAGGATGAGCGCCTGGCCCTCTTCATTGACGGCGCTAACCTCTACTCGGCCGCCCGCGCAGTCGGACTGGAAATCGATTTCCGCAAGCTTCTCAAGGAGTTCCATACCCGCGGCCGCCTGATCCGGGCGAATTATTACACCGCCCTCGTCGAGAATGACGAATACAGCCCGATCCGCCCGCTGGTCGACTGGCTGGCCTATAATGGCTTTAACGTGGTCAAGAAGGCCGCCCGGGAGTTTGTCGACCGCGAAGGGCGCAAGCGGGTGCGCGGCAACATGGATGTGGAGCTGTCCGTCGACATGCTCGAGGCCGCGGCCTGGGCAGACCATATCGTCCTGTTCAGCGGCAATGGCGATTTCCGGCGCCTCGTCGAGGCCGTGAAGGCGAAAGGCGTGCGCGTCTCGGTCGTCTCCACCCTGAATGCTACCCCGCCGATGATTTCAGACGACCTGCGCCGCGAGGCCGACACCTTCATCGAACTGGTCGACCTCGGCGAACTGATCGCCCGCCCCCGCCGCGACGCCGGCGACGCGCCGCAGGATGAAGACGAGGACTGAGCCGGGCGGCGGCGCCGGCCCGAATTTTGGCGTGCGGCCACATATGGGGGCCGGGGTTGCCTGCACCGATGCCGCGTACCGATGCCGCGGACCTGCCGACACGCGGGCGCCGAGCGGCAACGCTTCCTCGATGTGGCGAGAGACGAGATGGACCTTGTCACCAACAACCTCGCGTACACGGCGATCGAAGGCGTTTTGCTGACGTTGCGACGCCGGCTTGCGGCCGAGCCAGCGCTACGATTCGCCGATATCCTTGCGACCGTTCCGCAGGCGATCTTCGCCACGCACTGGCAACCTGCTGCCCCCTCGCCAGGGGGCAACCGGGACGAGGAGACTGGCGAAGCTCAGGCTTTGCGCCTCCATAACAACCTCACACCCGGCAATTGCATCGAAGCAAAGGCGATTGCCCTGCGGGCGATCGTCAGGGCGGACGAGATCGATCCGGTGCTCGCCGCCTTCGGACCGCAGGCCCAGGCCCTTTGGCATGTGGATCCGGGCGCCTTCGCCCCGTCGATTTTCCCTGAACCGCGTGTTGCGCGCGCGTGCGGCGGGGGCCGAAAATGAAAGCCCCCGCCGAAGCAGGGGTTCACATCGCCTGAACTCAATTGCGAAGCCGCCTTATCGCCGCATCGTGAACGTGATGCCTGCGAAGTCTTCCGTGTCCTGCAGCGTCTTGTTGCGATCGCTGAACTCCATCTCGCGGCGGATATAGCTGAGCGACAACTCGCCGCCGGCGCGCTGGATCGAGAAGCCGGCCTGCAGGTCGCCCACGGTCAGCTGATCAGTCATCTGCACGTCGGTCAACGTGTTCATGCCGAGGCGCTGCAGGTCCGTATCCCACACGAGCGCTTCGCCGTCGGCGCCGACAAAAATATACCAACCCTTCGGCGCCGGACCGTCTGCGAGGTCGAGACCCTGACCGAGGCGGAGTTCACCGCCAATCCTGCGGCCCCTGAGATCGCCGCCATCCCGCATGGCAACGCGCGGAGCGAGGCCCACATCGAAGCCAAGGCCAGTCTGGCCGCTGGTGGCCGCAATCGAGACGCCGAGCGACATTTCATTGTATTCGGGGCTGGGCTGGCCGTAACGGCTCGAAGCGAGCTGGGCAGCGACCGAGGCAATCGCGGGGTTCGCGCTCCAGCCAAAGTTCACGTCGGTATCCGGCACGCCGGTCATGCCTGCACCGGTCAGGCTGAATGCGCTCGGCTGTGCATCGCTGGCAAGGACAGAGACCGGGGCGTTCGGAGGCGTCAGGCGGATGCCGGCGGGAATGCGCTCAGAAATCCCGAGCGGGGATCCTGCAAAGGCATTTCCGGTGGGCGAGTTGAGCGCGCCGTCTCCGAACGATCCCGGAACGGCAAGGCTCATTCCCAGGGAAGGCGCAACGGCCGGCTCCCAGTTGGCATAGTCGGTGCCCGTTGCCACGCAACCCTGGCAGGCCAGGGTCAACAGACTGGATGCAATCGCGTACACCATTCCCCTAATACCTTTCATGGCCGAAGTCCTTACTCTGACTGGTAAGAAAATGACCCTGTTCCGCTAATCTACCATGAAGGAGTTTAGGCACCAAAGGGCAAAACGCGCTTCAAAGATTAATTCCTTGCTACAGATCCTAAACGTTCAGATGTTGCTACAGTTCCCGGATTTTCAGGGAAATTTTCTCGTAAGAACCGCGCCAGAACCCGATACTACAGGATTAACCTGTTCAGATAATTGGCGAAATTGCAGCAGCCGGAATGCAAAGCGGCCCACCTTTTGGCGGGCCGTCCTGGCCTTCCGGCGATCAATCCTTTGGCATGTCTACTGGCAGGCGAGACACTCATCATAGTCGGTCGAACCGGTTTCCTTGAAACCTTCCTCGATCTTCTCGGACCCGGCGAAAGAGGCGCGCTGGACCGATTTGGAGCGGCAGTAATAGAGCGATTTCAAGCCCCGCTCCCATGCCGTCCAGTGCAGCATATGCAGATCCCACTTCGACACGTCGCCCGGCAGGAACAGGTTCAGCGACTGCGACTGGCAGATGAACGGTGTGCGGTCAGCCGCCAGTTCGATGATCCAGCGCTGGTCGAGTTCGAAGGCGGTCTTGAAGACATCCTTCTCCTGCGCGTCGAGACAAGCAAGGTGCTGAACCGAACCCTCATGCTCGAGGATCGAGTTCCAGATTTCAGGCGTGTTGAGACCCTTCGTGTCGAGCAGGGTTTCGAGCTGCTGGTTCTTCACTGTGAACGAGCCCGACAGGGTCTTGTGCGTGTAGACGTTCGCCGGGATCGGCTCTATGCCGGCCGAGGTGCCGCCGCAGATGATCGAGATCGAGGCGGTCGGCGCCACGGCCAGCTTGTTCGAGAAGCGGGCCATCATGCCGACATCGCGTGCGTCCTCGCAGGGGCCGCGTTCCCTGGCAAGTTTCACCGAGGCCGCATCAGCGCCCTGGCGGATATGCTTGAAGATCTTGAGGTTCAGAGATTTCGCCGTGGCGCTTTCCAGCGAGACGTTCATCGCCTGCAGGAAGGAGTGGAAACCCATCACGCCGAGGCCGACCGAGCGCTCGCGTTTGGCGGAATAGACCGCGCGGGCCATTTCCGGCGGGGCGCGTTCGATGAAGTCTTCCAGCACGTTGTCGAGGAAGCGGAACACGTCCTCCATGAACATCGCCTCTTTCGACCATTCGAGGAAGGTTTCCGCATTGACCGAAGAGAGGCAGCAGACGGCTGTGCGATCCACGCCGCGATGGTCGACCCCGGTCGGCAGCGTGATTTCCGAGCAGAGGTTCGACTGGGTGACCTTCAGGCCGAGGCGTTTCTGGTGCGCCGGCATGGCGTTGTTCACGGTGTCGGTGAACAGCAGGTAGGGCTCGCCGGTCTGCATGCGCAGCTCGAGGATCTTCTGCCAGAGCTTGCGGGCGTTGACCGTCTTCAGCACTTCGTTCGATTTCGGGCTGATCAGCGGGAAGTCATCATCATTGCGCACCGCCTCCATGAAGGCATCGGTGATGTTGATGCCGTGATGGAGATTGAGGCTCTTGCGGTTGAAGTCGCCGGAGGCTTTGCGGATTTCGAGGAATTCCTCGATCTCCGGGTGATGGATGTCGAGATAGCAGGCGGCTGAACCACGGCGCAGCGAGCCCTGGCTGATCGCCAGCGTCAGAGAGTCCATCACGCGGATGAAGGGGATGATGCCCGAGGTCTGCCCGTTCTGCCCAACCTTTTCGCCAATCGAGCGGACATTGCCCCAATAGGTGCCGATGCCGCCGCCGTTCGAGGCAAGCCA
>NZ_JBBEBT010000013.1:0-8586 GCF_040882205.1 Hyphomonas sp. | reverse complement strand
CGGCGCGTTTGCAGTTCGTTCAGGATCAGCTGCGCCTGCTATACGGTCCGCTCTATGCCATGACGCGATTTACGCACTGCGCGCCGGATCCGGAGGCATTCAGCCCGGGGATAACCCTGGAAACGCGGCATGGACGGCAGCCGTGTTTCAGCCAAGCAACCTGCGTATGCGCGAGACCAAGCGCTAGCCGCAGTGCAAAGCGCTTAGATCTCTTCTTGTTCACTATCGACAGGCGGCAGTAACTGATGGGTTCGGTCCTTGCGCCATCCCGCATTTTGTGAACGGTCAACCCTCTGAAACAAAAGGGATTATTGAGGTACTTTTTTGATTGGTGCGCCTTCCCGCACCCAAATAAGCCCCTGATTTCCTTGCGGATTTCGGGGGCTTTTCCTTTTGGGATGGTAATCAGCCCGCAAGCGTTCGGCCTGACCGACCTTGCGGTGCGCCCTGATCCATTGATGCTGGCGCGTTCGATAGAGGGCGATGGTGCCCACTATCGATAGTGGGCACCAGGGCGGGTATATCGTAAGCGCTGCGAGCGCATCACATGCTCAGTGTATTGACTTCTTGGCGAACGGTCCCGGCAGGAGTTCATCGAGGCGTTTCATCGGGTGACCCTGAGCGATCGCCTCGAGCGTTGCGGTAAGGTATCCGAGCGGCTCGACGTCATTGAGCTTGCAGTTAGGTGGTTCTGTTCTTGTAGCGCTCGCCTCGTTTAGCGGCGAATTCGAAAGCGGCGTTGGTTTCAGATTCGACTTCGCTTTTGGCTTTCTCGCGCAAAGCGTCAAATTCCTTTTGCCACCAGCGCCGCGTCACCTGTGGGAATGTTCCCATACGATTGACGCACGCATTTGCACCGCGATCGCGACCGACATCATAGCCGGAAGCGTTTCCTCGCGTTGCTGACGACTTTCCAAAAGGCACCAAATCGCCTTCCGTCTTTGGAAGCAGGAAGTATGGCATAGACACACGCGTTTCGCCTTCAGGTATCAAGGTTGTATTCGCGCGGTGAAGGGTCGCCGAGTAGCGGCCCTCGCTGAGGTGCATAAGCGTACCACCTGTATTGACGATGACCGAGCCAGGAATAACCGGAACAGGATAGTCGCCGTCTGCCGTACGGCATGTGACCGGTGCATTGATCCAGCGTCCTTCGCCGGCAACAACTTGTAGTCCGGGGCGATCATTGATCAGCAACGCTACAAATGGGGGGCCATCAATGTGTGTTCCAACATTCGAACTATCGAACTTCGCATAGTCGGCCCGAACACGGGCTCGGGATTCTTCGGGAAAAGCTGACAAACTATGATTGTGGTTCAGGCTTGCAGCAAGATTGGGATCATCAAAATCGAAGTATCTTCTGAACTCAGCGGAATCTTCACCTAACGATTCGACTATCAATTCGCCCAGCATATGCGTGAGGCTATGATAGGTGTCGCAGAGTTTTTCGATGATAGGACGGAACCCTGGAAGTTCGTCCGGCTCGGGCCAGATGTTCGGTCCCTTCATCAGGCGATCGTGCAATGGGAAGCTTTCATCGTCATGAGCGCTAACCGGTGGCTGCTCGAATGAATATTGGAACGTCTCAATGATCTGTCCGTGGCCGATGTCTTTCAGTTTTCGGTCGGAGTATCCGCGAAAGTAGGGGGATTGAGAGATCTCCACCGATTGTTTTACATCCGGAGAAGAATCGAAGAATGCGCGGACTTCCTTGAAGGCGCGTTGTTGAAAATCGTCATCAAGTCCTGGTGCGTTCGCAAGCACCATAAATCCGCATTCAGAAAGCGCGTATTCTATATCCCGCAGGAGTTTCTCTCGATCGTGTTCGAGATCGAGCCAGTCAACAATCGGAATCTCATTGAGCGTTTCGCCACCGTGATCAGTGCCTTTTGGTGTTTGTTTCATGTTCGATCTCCACAACTTCCGCGAAAACTTATTATATAAAACATATAATAACAAGAGTTGGTATGGGAAATTTTTGACCATCGACGTCATGCGGAGGGGATGCAAAAAAGCGGCTGCGGAAATATGAATAGCGTATCAATTTTCCCTGCTGTGGTGGCGACAGCGCAACACACCAAATAGGCGAGCGCCGGGCCGGGGCGTTAAAGCAGGAAGAGCATCAGGCCCGCCAGCACGAAAGCGGCGAGGAAGAGGCTCTGGCCGACAACCAGTCCGATGGCGCCTGGGCCAAGCTGGTAGACCGAGCGCAGCGATGTCTTGAGGCCAACCGCGGCGATAGCCGTCAGCAGGGCCCAGCGTGAAACGGTGATGGCGCCCTCGCGCACGGCCAGCGGGATGAGGCCTGCCGAATTCAGCGCCGCGAGCGTCACGAAGCCGAGGACGAACAATGGTAACAGCGGTGGGCGCTTGCCGGCGCCGCTCGACCAGCCCTTCGCACGCGCCAGCAGGGTGAGGCCGATGACGATCGGGGCGAGCAGCGTGACCCGGGTGAGCTTGACCAGTGTGGCCGTTTTTCCCGCATCGTCCGAGATCGAGAATCCGGCGCCAACCACCTGCGCCACATCGTGAATGGTCGCGCCGAGAAAAGCCCCCGCTTCGACATCGCTGAGGCCGAGCATCGCCGTGCCGATCGGATAGAAGACCATGGCCAGCGTGGAAAGCAACGTGACGCTGAGCACTGTGAACAGGAGGTTCTGCTCCGATTTCTTGTCCTGCGGCAACACAGCGGCGATCGCGAGTGCGGCCGATGCCCCACAGATCGCAACCGCGCCGCCTGTTAGCAGCGAGAAGGGAAGGTCCTTGCCAAGCAGTCGCCCGGCCAGCACGCCGAACAGCATGGTCGCAAACATCGCTGTGACGACGAGTACGAACAAGGGCAGGCCGAGGTCCATCAGCAGCTCGGCGCTGATCCGCGCGCCGAGAAGGAACACCCCGAACCTCAGCACATCGCGGGAGGTGAACAGGATGCCCGGCGCCGTCGGCGCGCCCGGCTCGCTGAGGAAGCTCAGCGTCATGCCGAACACCAGCGCCATCAGCATGGCCGGCGCGCCGGAGTGCTCGGAGGTGAACTGCGCCGCCATCGCCACGAGCGCTGCGACGAAGACCCCCGGCAGGAGGGGTCGGACGGCTGCTGTCAGGTGGGTGACCGCGCCCACGCCGGATCAGCCGAACGCGACCGCGCGATGCTCGATCGCCGACTGCTGGGCGGCGAGCGCCATCTGCACGGCGCGCGAGCCATCATCCAGCGTCACTGCGGGGCGTTTACCGCTGCGCACGGTCTGGCTGAAGCCGACATGCTGGTGATAGGTCGAGCCATGATGATCGCCCGCCTTCAGCAAGGCGGGGGCAAGGTACAGCACGCGCGTCTGCGGGTTCTTCGGATGGCGCGGATAGGTGCTGATCTCGGGTTCCGGCGGGGGGCCGAGCGTGTCCGGCCAGAACCGCTGCGGACCCGGAATGCGCGACTCGATCTTGCCGGCAGGGCCCACCGCGCAGATTTCCTCGTTCCAGCGCGTCCCATCGGCAAACATGCACAATTCCAGCATCGCGCGGGCGCCATTGTCGAAATCGAAGAGGGCATAGCCGCTGTCCCAGATGTCCGGGGTGCGCCCGTCATAGGATTCGTCCTTGTGGTTTGCGACCTGCCCGGCGCTGGCCATCACCCGCACAGGCTCTGCCCGCAGGATCAGGCGCATCAGGTCGAAGAAGTGACAGCATTTCTCGACTAGCGTGCCGCCGGTATTCTCGTTGAACCGGTTCCAGTTGCCCACCTTGTCGAGGAAGGGAAGGCGATGCTCGCGGATGGTCAGCATCTTGACGCCGCCGGTCACCGCATCGGCCTCGGCGATCAGTTCCGCAATCGGGGGCATGTAGCGGTACTCCATGGCCACCCATACCGGATGCGGAAAATCCTTGGCTAGCGCAGCGATCCGTGCGGCATCTTCGGCCCGCGTGTAGATCGGCTTTTCGCATAGAACGGGCAGCGGCCGGCGCGCCGCGATCGCCTCCAGCTGGCTAACATGCAGGAAATTCGGGCTGCAGATGATAAACGCATCCAGGCCCGGATGGACGATCAGCGCGTCGAGAGCGCCGAGCACCTCGGCGCCGCCCGCAAGGCGCGCTGCCCGCTGGGCCAGTTCGGGCACTGGATCGTACACGGCGGCAATCCGCGCGCCGTCCACCAGCGCGACGTTGCGGACATGCTCCGCACCCATCATTCCACAGCCAATCAGGCCGTACTTCAGGTCGGTCATTTCAGGGGTCTCACTGCAAACGCATCGTGTAGCGGGCAAGTTCGGGGTCGAACCATGTCCGCGAGAATTCAGCCGGCGTGTCGTCCTGACCCCAGCTGAGCCGTTCAATATAACCGGCGGGCGCGCCGTGCGGCATCGGAAAGGCCTGCGGTGTCCAGGCCGGCGCCGGGCCCACACCCACCCTGTCGATGACGCGTGTGATCACAAGGCCAAGTGTCTTCTTGTAGAAGAAATAGAGGGAATCGACGAGTTGCGACGCGTCCAGCCGGTTGATGAAGCGCCCGTCGAGCCATATCTCCTCGACGGCGATTGGCTGGTCGTCGAGATAGCGCAGTCGGCGAATCCGGTGAGCGATGGCGCCTTCGCCGAACGCCGGTGCGTCCTCCGGCTTCGGCTGACGCGACACCTGGATCACCCGCGCCGTCGGCAGGCCGCCGCCATCGGCGAGCTCAAGCCGGAAGAAGGCATAGATGCTTTCCGCAGCCGGCCGGGCACGGACATAATTTCCCGAACCCTGGACACGTTCCAGCATCTGCTTGCTTTCGAGTTCGGCGAGGGCCTTGCGCAAGGTTCCGACGGCGATGTTGAGTTCGGCGGCCATCTTGCGCTCCGGAGGCAGGCGGCTACCGTCCGGAATATGTCCGGCGGCAATCTCCCTAATCAGCATTTCGGTGACCTGCAGGTGTTTCGGAAGAGGGCCGGATTTAATCATTGAGCCCGCAGCGATTGTTTGATTGATGCACTATTGATATACAAGTATTGTGATGCTAGGCAAGGCCAATTCTAGATGATGACTTGCAAGGAGCTGGCCAGCCATGACGATCGTTCCGGTGAAGTCGGCAGACCTCAAGTCGGTTGAAGTTTCATGGTTCTCCGCGCTCTGCTCGGATGACTTCGAATATCTCGGCGTCCCCGACGGGCGCCTGCGCTCCAGCTGGGAACACTGCCGCGACATCCTGCTCGAAGCCGAGGCGCAGGGCTTTCGCAATATCCTCTGCCCATCCTCCTACCAAGTCGGGCAGGACACGCTCAGCTTCGTCGCCGGCTGCGCGCCGCTGACCAGCCAGATCAACATGCTCGCCGCCATTCGCTGCGGCGAGATGCAGCCGATCATGCTTGCGCGTACGGTCGCGACGCTCGACCATATGCTGAAGGGCCGGTTGACGCTTAACGTCATCAGCTCGGACTTTCCGGGCGAAGTTGCCAACAGCGAATACCGCTACCGGCGCTCGCGCGAAGTCGTGCAGATTTTGCGGCAGGCTTGGAGCCGCGACACGATCGACCATCAAGGCGAGGTCTATCAGTTCAGCAAGGTGCCGACCGCGCCGGCCGTGCCCTACCAGACGGGCGGACCGCTCCTTTATTTCGGCGGCTACTCGCCTGACGCGCTCGAGCTCTGCGGAGAATATTGCGACGTCTATCTGATGTGGCCCGAAACCAAGGAGCAGCTCGCCGGCCGGATGCGCGCCGTACACGCCTGCGCCGAAAGATATGGCCGGGTGATCGACTATGGCCTGCGGGTGCACATGATCGTGCGCGACACCGAACAGGAAGCGCGCGAATATGCCGAACACCTCGTCAGCAAGCTCGACGACGAATACGGACGGATGATCCGCGACCGGGCCCACGATTCAATCAGCCTCGGCGTTTCGCTCCAGGCGCGGGCGCGGGAACTTTCAGACCAGTTCGGCTATATCGAGCCGCATCTCTGGACAGGCATCGGCCGGGCGCGGTCGGGCTGCGGCGCTGCGCTTGTGGGGTCGACAGACCAGGTGCTGTCGGAAATCGAAGCCTACCAGAAGATGGGGATTCGCGCTTTCATCTTTTCGGGCTATCCTCACCTAGATGAATGCAAATCCTTCGGCAGCCGCGTGATGCCGCATCTCGACACATGCTCTTTGCCGCAAGCCTATGGCCGTGTGCCAGCGGCCGTTTCCGCAACGCCGCTCGGCACCGGGCCGCGCGTATAATGGAGCGTCTGAACCTCGGGCCTGTAAGCTTTTCGCACATTGCCTATGGCATGTGGCGCCTTGGCGACGACCGCGACACCTCGCCCGCGCATGTGCAGGCGAAGATCGAGGCGTGTCTCGCACAAGGCCTGACCACCCTCGACCAGGCCGACATCTATGGCGGCTACACCGCCGAAGCGCTGCTCGGCGGCTGCCTCCGCGCGGCCCCGCACCTGCGCGACAAGGTCGAGATTGTAACCAAATGCGGCATCATCGCCCCCGTCGGGCGGCACGCCGCGGCGCAGGTCAAGCACTACGACACCACCGCCCCACACATCATCCAGTCGGTCGAAACCTCACTGAAGGAAATGGCGACTGGCCATGTCGACCTCCTGTTGATCCACCGGCCGGACCCGCTGATGGATCATGCCGAGACCGGCGCGGCGCTCGATGCGCTGGTCGCCTCCGGCAAGGTTCGCGCAGTGGGGGTGTCGAACTTCATGCCGCACGATTTCACGCTCTTGCAATCGGCCATGCGCGAGCGTCTCGTTACCAACCAGATCGAACTCAGCCTCGTGCATCATCTTCCGTTCACGAATGGTGAACTTGCCTTCCTTCAGGAGCGCGCCATCACGCCGATGGCCTGGTCGCCGCTCGGCGGAGGCCGGCTGTTCGGCAGCGAGAATGCTGGCGTCACGGAAAGTTTGGGCCGGTTGGCAAAGGCGAACGATGTCGCGCCCTCATCGGTGGCAGTTGCCTGGCTGTTGGCGCATCCGGCGCGGATCATGCCCGTCATCGGCACCAACCGGATCGAGCGGATCCGTCAGATCGGCGAGGCCCTGAAGGTCAGGCTCGGTCGGCAGGACTGGTTCGAGCTCTACACAGCTGCCCTCGGCCGTGAAGTCGCATGACCAGTGCTGACACGTGCCTTGGAGGCTTTGATCCCGCCTTCGATCCGCGCGCGTTCCGCCGGGCCCTCGGCCGTTTCGCGACCGGCGTGACGATCGTCACTGCTCCTGGCGAAACGGAGCCTGTCGGCATCACCGCAAACAGTTTCGCGAGCCTGTCGCTGACGCCGCCACTCGTCATGTGGTCACCCGCCAAGGCCTCCCGGCGCCACGATGTGTTTGTCGAAAGCCGGCATTTCGCGATCCATATCCTCACCGCCGAGCAGGCGAGCCTGTGCGAATCCTTCGTCCGAGGCGGGCAGTCCTTTGACTTGATCGATCACCGCCTGAACGCCGATGGCGTGCCCTTGCTGGCGGGATGTGTCGCGGTGTTCGAATGCGCGCTTACCGCCACCCATGACGCTGGCGACCACACGATCATCATCGGCAAGGTTGTCCGGGCCTGGGACAGCGAGGGCCTCGGCCTACTGTTCGTGAACGGACAATTCAGCCCGCTTGCGGCGATCGCGCCGGCGGCTTCGTCCTGATCTGCCACGGAGAGCGCCCAGATGTCGCCGGCCGCCAATGGCCCGGAGTTCATTGCAACAGCGCTGCGCGAATGGCTCGAACGCATCGGCGTGAAGACGCTCTACATCGAACCGGGGTCACCCTGGGAGAACGGCTACTGCGAAAGCTTCAACAGCAAGCTGCGCGACGAGTTGCTGGCAAGGGAAATCTTCTTCGATCTGCGCGAGGCAAAAATCCTGATCAAAGCCTGGCGGCTCCACTACAACACCGCCCGGCCGCACTCGCCCCTGGGCTACAAACCACCCGCCCCAAAAGCCATCTTGCCCGCAGCGTTCATGCCGCCTTACTATGGGGAGGTGGCAGCATGAACGCTGCTACCTTGCAACCGCCGGGCTAACAAATCTGGTGGACCACTGCTGAGGGGCAGGCCACGGGCAGGATGTAGTTCTCCAGCAGGATCCGGTTCTTCAAGGGCTGGTGCCGGCGTTCGATCTTGCCCTGGGTTTGAGGGTGATATGGCGCGCCGCGTGTATGCGTCATACCTGCGCAACTCGCGCGGGCGGACCGCATGTCGCGCATGTCTTCGGCTGCTGATGGCAGCTTTCAGAGGATCAGGCTGCAAGCTGCGCTGCTTTCGTTCTCGGCAGAACGCGCAAGATTTCGCCGCGCTCACTCTGCCGCATTGTCATACCAAGCGTCAATAATCTCCAAACGATAGCTATTGAAGTCACCTCCAAGCACCTGCGTCATAACCAATCCAAAAGTGCCGTTTTCTGGATCAACCCAGAAAAACGTTGAGGCAGCGCCGGACCAAAAATACATACCCTTGGGCACAGACAAGGGGGCCTGGTTCGGATCCTGAACTATCGCACCACCCAATCCGTAAGTAACGCCATCCTTGGACAAGCGCGGCGACTGATTTAAGGCCGCCTCGGAGAGTTGATTGGACATCATTTCTTCAACACGTCGCGCATTAAGAACACGGACGCCATCCAGCTCTCCCTTATT
>NZ_JBBEBT010000012.1:0-47578 GCF_040882205.1 Hyphomonas sp. | reverse complement strand
GATGAACCCAGCCTCAGGCTACCACCTTTCCTTCAATCTCGGCTATCCCAACGCTTTCGACCGCGCCAACGGGCGCACGGGCAGTTTCCTGATGGTGCATGGCAGCTGCGTCTCGATCGGCTGCTTTGCGATGACCGATGGCGTGATCGAGGAAATCTGGACACTGATGCAGGCGGCCTATGAAGAGGGGCAAACGTCCGTCGACGTGCATGTCTTCCCCTTCCCGATGACCCAGGAAAATCTGGCCGCTCAGCGGGGAAGCGAGCACCTGCCCTTCTGGTTGAGCCTTGCGCCGGCATGGACGCAGTTCGGGCAAACCGCCCGCGTGCCGCGTCTGGAAGTCTCGGGCAAGGCCTATCAGGTCCTGGGCGCCCAGTAGCGCGAGACCGGGGCGCCGCGGTAAAGCTCTTCGAGGCGGCGCAGGTTGCCGGCGGTGATGCCTTCCGGCGGGGACCGCGGATCGACCCAGGCGGTCTCGGCAATCTCGCCTGAGCTGGTGGCGCCGACCGGTTCCCAGCTGCCCCAGGGCACATGGTAGAGCAGGACGTGATCGTTCCGGAAATGGGTGTGGTTCGAGTAGAAGCCGAACACTTTCGGCTCGGCGGTAAGGCGGATGCCGCCTTCTTCGACGAGTTCGCGGCGCAGCGCCTCCAGCGCCGGCTCGCCATGCTCGACGCCGCCGCCCGGCATGAACCAGCCGGGCACATAGGTATGGCGCACCATGAAGACCTGGCCATCGGCATTCTCCACCGCCGCGCGCACGCCGAGCGTCATGGGGCGGCTGATCCGGAACCAGGCCTGGAAGGCGAGCGTACGCAACGTGGGCATGCGGGGCTTATCCGTGGACAAATTCGGCGGCGGTAAAGCCCTGGAAGAACAAAGCAGCGGTGAGATCCGTGTGCCGGATCGCGGCCCCCGCTTCGGCAGCAACAACCGGTTTGGCATAATAGGCAATACCGAGGCCCGCGGCCTTGATCATGTCGAGGTCATTTGCCCCGTCTCCGAGCGCGACGGCGTCCTGCGGGCCGGCGCCAAGAGCAGCGGCGGCGTCCAGAAGCGCGGTAAGCTTGGCGGCGCGGCCGAGGATAGGTTGTCCGACTTCGCCGGTGAGGGCGGCGCCGTCATCAATCAGAGTATTGCCCTGATCGGCATTGAACCCGGCGAGTTTTGCCACGCGCGAGGTGAAGAAGGTGAAGCCGCCGGAGACGAGCAGGGTCTGCGCGCCGTGCGCCTTCATCGTGGCGATCATGGTACGGGCGCCGGGGTTCAGTGTGATGCGCTCGCGCAGGGTGCGGTCCAGTTCGCCGAGTGGCAGGCCGCGCAGCATGGCGACGCGTGAGGTTAGCGCAGCCTCGAAATCGAGTTCGCCGCGCATGGCGCGTTCGGTGATTTCCGAGATCTGCGGCTTAAGACCGACGGCATCAGCCAGTTCGTCGATACACTCCTGTCCGATGATGGTGGAATCCATGTCGCAGATCAGCAGGCGTTTGCGGCCGAACCGCGCAGCCGGCATCACTGCGATATCGGCCTCAAGCTCCGCCTCGAGACGCGCGCGCAGGCCCGCCGGGGCAGCGTCGTCCGGCATGTTGAAGGGATAACAGCCGGCATAGACCGGGCCTGAGGCCGACAGCGACCGGCCTTCACCGGGCAGGCCGCCTTCGGCCTCGATGGCGCCGGCGAGGGCGCGCGCACCGGCAGGTCCGCCCGCGCGCGACGCAGCAATTACCACCCATGGGTTGGCCATCCGGGACTCCGCTTTCAGGCAGAGGTGTCTCTAGGTGGCTTTCCTCGCGGCGGGCAAGACCCTAGGTGTGGTGGATGCATCCTGCGATCCTGATCCACGGTCCCACGGCCAGCGGCAAGTCCGCCCTCGCGATAGAAGTCGCCCGCCGTCTCGGCGGCGAAGTGATCAATGCCGATTCCATGCAGGTCTACGACGAGGTGCAGGTCTTATCGGCCCGGCCGAGCGAAGAAGAGATGGCCGGCGTGGCGCACCACCTGTTCGGCTATGTCGATCCCGGCACCCGCTATTCGACCGGCGAATGGCTGGAAGCGGCCAGGGCTGTGATCAAGAAGCTGCAGCGCCAGAACAAGCGCGCGGTGTTCGTGGGCGGCACCGGGCTCTACCTGCTGGCGCTGACGCAAGGCCTGTCCGACATTCCGCCAGTGCCTGAGGAAATCCGCGCCGAGGTGCGCACAATCAGCGAGACGCAAGGCGCTGAAGGCCTGCGCGCCCGGCTGCTGCCGCATGACCCGGAGCTTGCCGAGCGGCTGGGCACCGGCGACCGCCAGCGACTTTCCCGGGCCTATGAGGTGTGGCTTGCCACGGGCCGATCGCTGGCCGATTTCCAGACCGAGCGCCAGCCGCCTGTGCTGCAGCCGGGAGAATGGACAGGGTTTGCCCTCACCCCTCCCCGGGGCGCGCTCTACAAGAAGATCGACCGGCGCTTCGAGGGCATGCTGATGCAGGGCGCCATGAACGAGGCCCGCGCGCTGGTGGCGCGGGGGCTCGATCCGGAACTACCGGTGATGAAAGCCTGCGGGATGCCCTGGCTGACGGCTTTCGCGCGCGGCGAGATGAGCCCCGAGGAGGCCGCCGAAAACGCCAAGCGCGACACCCGGCGCTATGCAAAAAGGCAATTCACCTGGATCGGACGTCAGTTTCCGTTCTGGACCCGCATACCTTCACCCGAGATGGGAGATCGTTTGAGGGTCATTTTTGCCCTTTACAGGGAGATTGACAGGGCTCAGGCGGAAGATTATGCCTGAGCACACCAGATCGAGGAAACGCCACTTGCGCAAAATGACCGTAGTAGAGCTTCGGCGCCCGTAGCTGCCTGTCCTGACAGGCGGTTGCGGGTGCGCGCAAAAAAGGGCTTCCTCTCGGAGGCCCTTTTTTGTTTGGCCGATGACCGATCCAAACCTTTCTTCCAACCCTCCCAGACCCCCGAGCCCGCTCCATGACGATCAAGACCAAGGCCAAGCCCGCCACCGCCGCTGCCGATACAGCCGGACCCCGGATCATGACCGGGGCGCAGATCGTCGTGGAAGCGCTGCGCGAACAGGGCGTATCGGTAATGTTCGGCTATCCGGGCGGGGCGGTCCTGCCGATCTATGATGCCCTCTACGGGCAGGACGCGATCCGCCACATCCTGGTGCGCCATGAACAGGGCGCGGGCCATGCCGCCGAGGGCTATGCCCGCTCGACCGGCAAGTGCGGCGTTGCGCTGGTGACCTCCGGCCCCGGCGCAACCAACATGGTGACCCCGATCACCGACGCGCTGATGGATTCCATCCCGATGGTGGTGATCACCGGCCAGGTGCCGACGCACCTGATCGGCACCGATGCCTTCCAGGAATGCGACACGACCGGCATCACGCGCAGCTGCGCCAAGCACAACTATCTCGTCACCGACGTGAACCAGCTTGCGCGGATCGTGCACGAGGCTTTCTATGTGGCGACATCCGGGCGCCCGGGTCCTGTGGTCATTGATATTCCGAAGGACATCCAGTTCGCGACCGGTCCCTATACCGGCAAGGCCGGTGTGACAAAGCCGACCTATGTGCCCCAGCGCACACCGAGGAAAGACGCGGTCAAGGCGGCGGCCGAGCTGATGACCGAGGCCTCGCGCCCGATCCTCTATACCGGCGGCGGCGTAATCAATTCCGGGCCGGAAGCCTCCGCCAAACTGCGCGAGTTGCAGGAGCTGACCGGTTTCCCGGTAACCTCGACACTGATGGGACTGGGCGCTTTCCCCGCCTCGCATCCGGACTGGCTGGGCATGGTGGGCATGCATGGCAGCTACGAAGCCAACAATGCGATGCACGACTGCGACCTGATGATCTGCGTCGGCGCGCGGTTCGATGACCGCGTGACCGGCCGTGTCGACCTGTTCTCGCCGAAATCCAAGAAGATCCACATCGATATCGACGCCTCCTCGATCAACAAGATCGTGCGGGTGGACGTCCCGATCGTGGCTGACTGCGCCGAAGCGCTGGACGCGCTGATCACCGAGATCAAGGCACTGAAGCGCAAGCTGCCGGACCTCGGCGCCTGGCGGGGCCAGATCGACGGCTGGCGGGAGCGCCGCTGCTTTGCCTACAAAAACTCCGACGCGGTGATCAAACCGCAATACGCGGTGGAGCGGCTCTATGCACTGACCAAGGACTGCAAGACCTTCATCACCACCGAAGTCGGCCAGCACCAGATGTGGGCCGCCCAGTTCTATCATTTCGAGGAGCCGAACCGCTGGATGACTTCGGGCGGCCTCGGAACGATGGGTTATGGCCTGCCGGCCGCCGTAGGCGTGCAGGCGGCGCATCCGGACGCGCTGGTGATCGACATTGCAGGCGAAGCCTCGATCCAGATGATGATGCAGGAGCTGTCCACGGCCGTGCAGCACAAGCTGCCGGTGAAGGTATTCATCCTCAACAATGAATGGATGGGCATGGTGCGCCAGTGGCAGGAATTGCTGCACGGCGAGCGCTATTCGCACTCCTATTCCGAAAGCCTGCCGGACTTCGTGATGCTGGCCAAGGCGCTCGGAGGGCACGGCATCCGCTGCGACAAGCCGGAGGATCTGGACGCGAAAATCCTTGAAATGATTGACCATCCGGGCCCGGTTCTGTTCGACTGCCGGGTCGAGCGGGCCGAAAACTGCCTGCCGATGATCCCGTCGGGTTCTGCGCACAACCAGATGATTCTCGGCGAGATAACAGGTAACGAAATAGGCGAGGCCGGACGCAAGCTGGTCTGAGGGATACGAGGCGCAAAGCCGGTTAAGTGCGGGGACGGTGATGGATATGACGAAATTGCTCTCGTTCGGGCAAAGTAATGGCGACGGGATCATCGCGGTCTTGTCCGCAGGCGTCGCGGTCATCAGCGCCCTGATCGCGCGGGGCGAGACCCGCCGACAGCGCAAGCTGCAGACAGAACGCCTGCGCCAGAGCATCGATGCGGCCAGCATCGACTGGGGCAATGCCGCGATCGACACGCTGGCCCGCGCCGCCATGTTTGCCCGCACCCGCCAGCTGCAGGCCAATGATGGCAGCTTCCTTGCCAACAAGGCGAACCTGTTGGTAGCCCTTTCCACGCTGGTCGACCGCGGCCGGTTGTTCTTCCCGAACCTTAACCCGGACAAGAAAGGCGCCGAGAAGGAAGGCGCCTATCGCGGCCAACGCCCGCCGGTGCTGGACGCGCTGATGTGGACCTATCACGAGTTGGAAGCGCTGACCCGCGAAGGCGGCCCGAGCTGCGACGACAGCGCCGCCTATATCGACGAGTGCCGCCGCCTGCTGGTGTCCGAGCTGCAATCCTACCTCGACCCGCGCCGCAAGGACGAAGTGGTCGAGCGCTATGACGACCAGGACGATGACGACCGGAAAGACGCCATCACCAAGTCGCAGGCGCTGAAGACCAGGCTTGAAACCCGCCGGCCCGGTGTCGCTTCCGGCGCTGCAGCGACACCGAACCAGAGGCTGCAATGAACGACCAGACGACCCCCGCAGGCGGCAGCGGACCGAAATCCGCGTACTTCCTCTCGCATGCCGATGAGGCGGTTGAGCGGCGCACGCTGGCGGTGCTGGTCGACAACGAGCCGGGCGTCCTGGCGCGCGTTGTCGGGCTCTTCTCGGGGCGGGGCTATAACATTGATTCCCTTACCGTGGCCGAAGTCGATGCCAGCCAGCACCGCTCCCGCATCACGATCGTCACGCAGGGCACGCCGCACATTCTTGAGCAGATCGAGGCGCAGCTGCTGCGCATCGTGCCGGTGGCGGAAGTCATCGATATCACCAACTCGAAGAGCGGCATCGAGCGCGAGCTGGCGCTCGTGAAAGTGGCAGGGGTCGGGGAAAAGCGCGTCGAGGCGCTGCGCATCGCTGAGATTTTCCGGGCACATGTGATAGACACAACCAACGAGAGCTTCATTTTCGAGGTCACAGGCGCCTGCGAAAAGCTGACCCAGTTTGTCGACCTGATGCGCCCGCTGGGCCTGGTCGAAGTCAGCCGGACCGGTGTCCTGTCGATCAAACGCGGGAAGGAGAAGGGATGATCACCTCTCTCTGGCGCGCCTGTCTGGTGGGCCTTGCCGTTGCCGCCTCGCCGCTTGCGGCGGGCGCCGAGACGAAGGACTGCACAGGAGGTCTCTCGGACGCCGCGCGCATGAGCTGCGATCTTGAACGCGCCGGCAGGATCCGTGACCGCGCCCGGAATATCTATGACGTGCAGTTCGACGCCCAGATCGAGATCATAGACACCGCTTCGCCGAGCGGCGCCGCCTATCTCTACAATGTGCTGAGCGAAGGCACGCAGCTGCGCCTTGATGCGCGCTCGGTGCCCGACGGGCGCGGCCCGCGCTGCCGCCTGCAGGCGGCGATTGCAGGCGACACCGCCAATGCCATTGCTGCACTGCTGATCAAGGCGGCCGACGCCGCTGTGCCGGACTATGGCGCGCGCGAGGACGTCAAGGTCAATGCCGACGGCTCGCGCAGCGTACGCCTCGTCATCGACAGTCATGACATCATCACGCGTGCCCGGACAGCGTCCGGCGATCGGGCCTTTTCGCGGCACTCAGGATCGGACGATCCGGTGACCCAACTCAACAATCTCGTCATCGGCGTCGCCAATGTCAGCCCCGATTGGGTCTGCAGCGCCTCCTGACGTATCCCTTCAATCGCCAATCCCCCTACCCCTTAGCGGAGCTTCCGAACGCACATGAAAATCTACTACGAACAAGACGCCGACATCTCGCTCATCCAGAAGAAGAAGGTCGCGGTCGTCGGCTATGGCAGCCAGGGCCATGCGCATGCGCTGAACCTCAAGGATTCCGGCGTCAAAGAGATCAAGGTCGCCCTGCAGGAAGGCTCGGCCTCGCGCAAGAAAGCCACTGAAGCCGGCCTTGAAGTGGTGACGCCCGCCGAAGCCGCGAAATGGGCCGACGTGCTGATGATCCTCGTGCCGGACGAGAAACAGGCCGTGATGTTCGCCAACGAGATCGAGCCGCACCTTCGCAAGGGCCAGCACCTGATGTTCGGTCACGGCTTCAACATTCACTACAACCTGATCCGTCCGCGTGCAGACATTGACGTCTCGCTCTCGGCGCCGAAAGGCCCTGGCCACACGCTCCGTAACCAGTACCAGATGGGCTTCGGCCTGCCGGGTCTGATTGCCATTCACCAGGATGCGACCGGCACGGCCCAGTCTGTCGCCCTCTCCTACTCGAAAGCCATCGGCAACACCCGCGCTGGCGTGATCGAAACCTCTTTCCGTGAAGAGACCGAAACCGACCTCTTCGGCGAACAGGCTGTTCTGTGCGGCGGTATCGTCGAGCTGATCAAGGCTGGCTACGAAACGTTGGTCGAAGCAGGCTATGCCCCGGAGATGGCCTATTTCGAATGCCTCCACGAGACCAAACTGATCGTAGACCTGATCTATGAAGGCGGCATCGCCAACATGAACTACTCGATCTCGAACACGGCCGAGTACGGCGAGTATGTCACCGGACCGCGCATCGTGAACTCGGCAACGAAAGCAGAAATGAAGAAGGTTCTCGAAGACATCCAGAACGGCACGTTTGCCCGCAACTGGGTTCTGGAAAACCAGGCCGGCGCGCCGGGCTTCCACGCGATGCGACAGCGAATGGCGTCGCACAGCATCGAGGAAGTCGGCGAGAAACTGCGCTCCATGATGCACTGGGCGAAGAATGACCGCCTCGTGGACAAGAGCCGCAACTAGTATGGCGCAGCCCTTCCTGGAGGGCTTCAGCCACCGTCCCGCGACCGGGGCGGACACGGACGAAATCGCCGCGCTGATGGACGCCGCAATCGGCGAACTTCAGCGCGGTTTCTTGTCGCCCGAGCAGATCACCGTCGCCCGCAGCATCATGGGGCTCGACCGGCAGCTGATTGCCGACAGCACTTATTTCATCGTGCACGAAACCGCGAGCGGACGCCTCGCCGCCAGTGGTGGCTGGAGCCGCCGGGCGACCCTCTATGGCGGCGACCATTCCACCGCGCAGCGCAACGCCGCCCTGCTGCGCATGGGCGCGGACGCTGCCCGCATCCGCGCGATGTATACGCATCCGGATTTCACCCGGCGCGGCCTGGGGCGCTATGTCTTGTCCGTCTGCGAACAGGCCGCGCACACGGCCGGGTTCACCCATGTCGAACTGATGGCGACGCTCGCGGGCGAGCCGCTCTACCGCGCCTGCGGCTACAGCGAGATCGAGCGCATCATCAGCGCCTCGACAGGCGGCATCGACGTGCCAGGTCTCAGGATGGGCAAGGTGATCTGAACCCGCGGTGTCAATGCGCGCGGGCGCACGCGCACCCGGTCAGATAGTCCCGCGCTTCATGGCCGATGTGCCATTCGCCGGGAATGAGCGTCTGCCCGGAATGCGTGACCTCGAAATCCTGAACGTCCTCGATGGACTTCAGGAGAACGTCCATGGACGCAACAGCGAACATGATCATCCCCAGATCATCCGAAGAGAAGAACGGAGCGTGGAAGGCCTTTACGGCCTGCGTCTCACCCGGCTGGATCAGGCTGACTTTGATGTGCCTGATCTTTTTTGCCTCGGGGATTTCCGCGCCGAAGAAGGCGAGGAAGGCGCCCGGCTGATCGCCCGCCCAGTCCATCAGCGCAGCGCAGCGCCGCCCCGAGGGCGACACGGACGTTGCGAAGCAGACATCGCTGCTGGCTTTGCTGGCTTCAGGACAGCGCCAGTAACCTGCCTTCAGCTTGCGATAGACCGGATCCTTCATCCGCTCTTCCTCGCGCCACAGTTGCGCTTTCACTCAGGCTTGCGCCATCGCCTGCAACGCTTCGGTCGAGGGATACCCCGCGCGGCGCAAGCTCGCTGTAATCGCCGCCACCTTCGTCTTCCGGTCCGTCAGGTTCGTCGATCGGCCCCATCGGCGCGCAGCCAAGCCAGCAGGCCCCCCGCGCTGGCCGGCGCGGGAAGCGCAAGGCTGATCAGGAAAAGTCCGGGGAAAGCGGAACTGGAAAGGACGAAGCGGGACAGGTGCGATCCTGACTGAAAGCTGGGCCGGTGCATGACAGGCGCCCGGACAGGCTTTTTTTGCACGCACCCCAACCCGGCGCCATAGCCTCGGGCAGCGGCGGGCAAGGCGCTCACTCCGCCGCGCGGTTGAGGTCCACCGGGCCGGCAACGCCCGCCACCTTGCCCTTCATCGAATACTGCCAGATCGCGTAGGGTCCTTGCGGCCGCCCGCCCAGCGAGCGGATCCAGAGGGGATGCGCGTCGAAGCCCTCCCCGGCCAGCCATTAGGCATGGAAGGCGGGTGTCGTGTAGATCACCGGCACGGCGCCGTACTCGGTTTCGACCGCGGCGAGGAAAGTGCGCAGCTCTGCCAGCGTCGCCGTCCGGTCCCCCCGCGCCCTGCAATTATGGGCATGCTCAAGGTCGACGGCCGGCGGCAGCGTACCGGTCCGCACCTCGACCTGGCGGATGAAATTCGCCGCCTGTGACGCCCCGTCCCGGCAGAGGAGGTAGAAGTGGTAGGCGCCCGTCTGCCAGCCGAGGCGGGTGGCGGATGTCCAGTTCTCCTGGAAGCGGGCGTCTATATGATCGGTGCCTTCGGTGGCTTTCAGGTAGACGAATTCCAGCGGCTCGGTGCCAAGGCGCGCCCAGTCTACTGGTCCGTTATGGTGCGACAGGTCTATGCCTTCGGCGCCCGGCCGCGGCATTGCGGAGGAATGTGAAGCGGCCGGTTCGCCGGTGCGCGCGCCGCAGGCAGCCAGTACCGCAATTCCTGCCAGAAGCAGGGGCATCCGCACAATTCTTGCAAGCATCCGGCTGGAACCCTTCTTCTTTCGTTAACAATAGGTTAACCTGCCGAACAGGGCGCAATAAAGGAACCGCGTCATGGCTGCACCCACTCCCAAAGCTGACCTTCCAGCCAAACCCGCCAGGTCCGGGCTCGGCAATGCGATAGCGGCCGGCGGAAAACTCGAAGGCAAGTTTTACTTCGCCGGCCCGGTGATCATCGGCGCGCACATTCGCGGTGACATCGAGTCCGATGATCTGATCCTCGTCGAAGCCAGCGGCCGCATCGAAGGCCGCATCCGCGCGGCGACCCTCATCGTGCACGGCGCCGTCAGCGGCGACATCGAGGCGAGCAAGAGCCTCGAAATATGCAGCGGCGGACGTCTCGAAGGCGTTGCCTTTTCCCCGTCAATGAAAGTCGAAGAACGCACCCTCGTCAGCGCCGACCTGCTGATCGCGCCGCAGCGCACAGCCGCGCACATCAACAAGGCCGCCTCTGTGCCCGACCTTTCGAATGTCGCGCCGCTTTCGCCGGCGCGCGCAGATACGCCGGCCGCCGATAACGGCGCACCAAAAGCTGCTGCCCTCTGATCAGTTATTGCGCAGGTCGCGCAGCCGTTCGAACGGGTTTTCCGTCGGATCAAACACGCCCAGTTCGCGCATCCGTGTGCACGCCCACTCATACTCGCGGTCGCAGGCCTTGGTCAGCGCGTCAGTGCCGGCCAGCACATCCTTGCGCCCGCCCGTGCCGGTGTAGGCCATGTTGCCATAGGCCGCGCAGCCGCTGACATCACCATAGTCGCAGGCCTTCTGGTAGAGCGCCCGGCCCTCGGTCTTGTTCTCGGCCATGCCCCGGCCCTGAACCGTCAGATAAGCAAGGCCCGAACAACCCCGGCCATCCTTGCCATCGCACATTATCTTGTAGGCTTTCGCGGCCGCTTTCAGGTCCTGCGGCCCGCCAATGCCCGTGCGTTGCATGTCGGCCAGCTTGAAACATCCCTCCAGATCGCCCGCCGTGCAGGCGGACGAGGCGGCTACCCGGTCAGCCTTCTGCCTGGCGATGCGCGATTCGGCCTGTTCCAGCGCAATCTCGGCCTGTGTCCGCTCGACCTGCCCGAACTGGGCAGCGGCGGGAAAGGCAAGAACGCCGCTCAGGAGGACGGCGCCCAGCATCGTTCGGATGTCCATGATCGGCTCTCCATCCTTTGGGCGAAGCATAACCGCAGATTTAGGCATCGCCGCGGCAAGCTTCCAGAAATTACAGTAGCCCCTCACCTGCGGCAGCGCTAACCTCCATCGCAGCAGGAAAACAGAGGGACGCAAACACCATGGCCGTAGCGGATCAGGTGCCGGTGGGATCCGGCTTTCACGCCAAGAGTACGGCTAGCGAAGTCCTCGCGGGCATCGACCTCTCGGGCAGGAACATCATCGTCACCGGCGGCTATTCCGGCATCGGACTGGAAACGGTCCGGGCGCTGGCCGGCGCCGGGGCGCGCGTCACCGTTCCGGCGCGCCGCGCGGATGTTGCCGCCGAGACCCTCGCCGGTGTCGCAGGCGAGATCGAGATTGCCGCGATGGACCTTGGCGATACCGCCAGCGTGCGCCGCTTTGCCGACCAGTACCTGGAAACCGGCCGCGCCCTGCACATCCTGATCAACAATGCCGGTGTCATGGCAACGCCCTTTGGCCGCGTCGGCAACGGCTGGGAAACCCAGTTCGGCACCAACCATCTCGGCCATATGGCGCTTGCCCTGAAACTTGCGCCTGCCCTGCAAGCTGCGGAGGGCGCGCGCGTGGTGGCCCTCTCCTCCACCGGCCATGTCCGCTCGGACGTGATCTGGGACGACCCCAACTATGAGACGCGGGCCTATGACAAATGGGAAGCCTATGGCCAGGCGAAATCCGCCAATGCCCTCTTCGCGCTCGGCGTGGACATGCTGGGCCGCGATGTCGGCGTGCGGGCTTTCTCGGTCCACCCCGGCGGCATCTTCACGCCGCTGCAGCGCCACCTGCCGGAAGAGGAAATGGTCGCCCTCGGCTGGAAGGCGCCCGATGGAACCATCCCGCCGATGGTGCAGGCGATGTTCAAGACCCCCGAACAGGGCGCCTCGACCACTGTCTGGGCGGCGACCGCCCCGAAGCTCGCCGGCAAGGGCGGGGTATATTGCGAGAATTGCGACATCGCCCAGCTTGCAACGCCCGAGAGCCAGCGCTGGGAGCATGCGCGCGAATGGATTGCCGACGATGCCCGCGCCGAGAAACTCTGGGCCATGAGCGAGAAGATGCTGGCGCAGGCCTGACAATCGATCTGCCGGGCCGAGATTGACGCCGCCGCGCGCCTGTCGCACCTGATCGCCCCATGACGCGCGAGACGACCGCCCCAGTGCCTGCCAACAGGCGCGCCATCTATATCGGGGCCGGGCTCCTGGCACTGGTGCTGGGCGTGTTCGCCCTCGGCAAGCTTGGCCTCGTGCCGAGACTTGGCGATGTCGAAGTCTGGCTCGATAGCCTCGCAGACAGCCCCTGGGGCCTGCCGGCGGTGATCGCCGTATTCTGCGTCGCGGCTTTCATCGGCGTGCCGCAGTTTGCCCTGCTGGCCGCCTCGATTGCTGTATTCGGGCCGGTGATGGGCGCGGTCTACAGCTGGATTGCCAACATGGTGTCCGGCGCACTGACCTTCTGGATCGGCCGGGCGGGGGGCGAGGCGGCCGTGCGCCGCTATGCCGGCCCGCGCGCGCAGAAGCTGTCAGCCCTGATCGGCCGCAACGCCCTGATCGCCAGCGCCCTCGTGCGCAGCGTTCCGGCGGGCCCCTTTCTGATCGTCAACATGGTGTTCGGCGCCAGCGCCGCGAAATTCCGGGACTACTGGATCGGCATGGGCCTCGGCATCTTGCCGAAGATCCTGCTGGTTGCCGCGGGGTGGCAGACCGTGGTTGAGGCCTATAAAGGCAACCCCCTTACGGCCACTCTGTTCGGCGGGGCCGCCCTTACGCTGTACCTGGGGGCGGCGTTTTTCGTGGTCCGCCGGGCCCGGCGCGCCTGGCAAGATGTTCCCGCAGTGACCCCTCAGGAGATTGACACTGGGCAGAAACGCGGCGATTAAAGCCCTCATGCGCAAACTCTTGCCCCTTCTCCGTCTGCTTACCGGCCCCTGGCCGGAGCCGGTCGCCTCAACCTGAGGGGCGCACGCGCGGCCAGGGGATGTTCACACACCTTCCTCCCCTTCCCCCCCAGATCCCATCGCAGAGCCGCCATCCCATGACCTCGAAATCCACCGCGAAGCCCGCGAACAAACCCCGCGTCTTCATCTTTGACACGACCATGCGCGACGGGGAGCAATCGCCCGGCGCCTCCATGACGCACAATGAAAAGCTCGAACTCGGAAACCTGCTCGAGGAGATGGGCGTAGACATCATCGAAGCGGGCTTTCCGGCTGCGTCGGAAGGCGATTTTCTGGCCGTCAGCGCCATTGCCGCCCAGTCGAAGCGCGCCGTGATCTGCGGCCTCGCCCGCTCCACGCCCGCTGACATCGAGCGCTGCGGCGAAGCCGTCCGCAAGGCCGCCCGCCCGCGCATCCACACCTTCATCTCCACCAGCCCCGTGCACATGAAACACAAGCTGAAGATGGGCCCGAACGCCGTGCTGGAAGCGGTCGGCCGCTCGGTCAGCCAGGCCCGCAATCTCGTCGACGATGTGGAATGGAGCGCGGAAGACGCAACCCGCACCGAGTTTGATTTCCTCTGCAAGTGTATCGACGCGGCGATTGCGTCGGGCGCCACGACCATCAATGTTCCCGATACGGTCGGCTATTCCCACCCGGACGAATACGGCGCACTGATCCGCAGGCTGATCGAAACCATCCCGAACTCGGACAAGGTCATTTGGTCCACGCACTGCCATAACGACCTCGGCCTCGCGGTGGCCAACTCGCTGGCCGGCATGTCGAACGGCGCCCGCCAGATCGAGTGCACGATCAACGGCCTTGGCGAGCGCGCCGGCAATGCGGCCCTTGAAGAGATCGTGATGGCGATGAAGGTGCGCGGCGACACGCTGCCCTACGAAACGGGCATCGACACGCGCTACCTGGCACGCGCCTCCGGCATGGTCAGCCGCATTACCGGTTTCCCGGTGCAGTATAACAAGGCCATCGTCGGCAAGAACGCTTTCGCGCACGAGAGCGGCATCCACCAGGACGGCATGCTGAAGAATTCCGAGACCTACGAGATCATGAAACCGGAAGAAGTCGGGGTCGCGAAGACCTCGCTGGTCATGGGCAAGCTCTCGGGCCGCAACGCCTTCCGCGACAAGCTGGAATCGATGGGCTACTTCATCGAGGGCGAGGCGCTGAACGATGCATTCAAGCGCTTCAAGGATCTCGCCGACCGCAAGAAACACGTCTTCGATGATGACATCATTGCGCTGGTGGACGAGCAACTTGCCGCCGAAGGCGAGCGCATCGCGTTCAAGCGCCTGCGCGTTGTCGCCGGCACGGATGGTCCGCAGACGGCGGAAATCGATCTCGTAGTGGACGGCGAAGAAAAGTACGCCATCGCGCGCGGCAATGGCCCGGTCGACGCTGTGTTCAACGCCATCCGCCAGATCGTGCCGCACCAGGCTGTGCTGGAACTCTATCAGGTGCATGCCGTGACCGGCGGGACTGACGCGCAGGCGACGGTCTCTGTGCGCCTCAACGGCGACGCCATCATGGCGACGGGCCGCTCGTCAGACCCCGATACGCTGGTGGCAAGTGCGAAGGCCTATCTCCACGCGCTCAACAAGTTCGAAGTGCGCAAGGCCAAGCGGAAAGCCGCTTAGCCGTCGTTCTCGCCGAAGCCGTCATCAATCAGGCGGGCAATGGCGCTGACCGCCTCGTCCGCCTGCGCCCCCCTGCCCTTGATCTCGACGACGCAGCCCGTGTGCGCGACCAGCATCAGCAGGTCCATGATCGAACGGGCATCGGCCGTTTCGGATTCGTGCGTGACGAAAACCTGCGCATCGAACTCGCCGGCAAGCCTGGCAAGTTTGGCGGAGGCGCGGGCGTGAAGCCCCTTGCGATTGACGATGGTGGCGCGCCGCAGGGCGGGAAAGGCGTCAGACATCAGTAGGTCGGCAGCTTCGCAAGGATGTCGGACGCGATGGTGATATACTTGCGGCCACCCTCGGCGGCGTCCTGCGCGGATTCCTCAAGCGTCAGGCTGTCGCGCATCTGGGCCAGCTTGATCAGCATCGGGAGGTTTGCACCTGAGACAATTTCCATGCGCGCCCGGCTGCGCAGCGACAGGACGAGGTTCGAGGGCGTGCCGCCAAACATGTCGGTCAGCACGATCACGCCGCGGCCCGCATCGCAGGCTTTCACCGCTTCGAGGATCGCTTCACGCTTCAGGTCGAGGTCTTCGTCGGCATCGATGGAGACGGCACGCGTCCGCCACAGCCGCCCGACCACGTGTTCCGCGGCCGCCACGAGCTCGTGCGCAAGTTTGCCATGGCTGACGACAACAATGCCGATCATGTGCCTTCGGAACGCTCGGTTTCACTTAACAGAACCGTCACGTTGGCACGATGCTGCGGCGCGTCAAGGCGCATTCAGCCGAGGTGCCAGCGGTTTCCTCAACCGGTGTGGCCGAGACCCAACACATCGTTCATGTCGTAAAGTCCGGGCGGCTGGCGCGCGGCCCACTCTGCGGCCTGCACGGCGCCATCGGCAAATACTGTCCGGTCGAGCGCCATGTGCGAAAGGCGCAGCACCTCGCGCGGCGCCCCGAACATCACTTCGTGTTCACCGTAAATACCTCCGCCCCGGCGCACCGCCATGCCGATCTCGCCATCCTTTCGCGCCGCTTCCGGGCCGAGATACGGCTTTGCCAGAAGGTCGCCCAGCGTGCGCCCGCGACCCGCCGCGGCGGCCTCTCCCAGCATCACCGCAGTACCCGACGGTGCATCCACTTTCAGCCGGTGATGGCTCTCCAGAATCTCGATGTCCCAGTCCGCGCCGAGACGCGATGCCGCAAGGCGCGTGAGCGCCTGCAATACATTGATGCCCACCGAGAAATTGCCCGCCTTGACGATGGCAAAGCGCGCCGATGCGGCCTGGATCACGATCTCCTGATCCGGTGCAAAGCCCGTCGTGCCGATGACGACCGCGCGCACCGGCGTCGTGCGCAGCGCGCCGAGCGCCGACAATGTCGCCTCGGGCCGGGTGAAATCGATCCATACATCGGCGTCGGCGGCGGCTTCCTGAACGTCCGGCGACGGCCAGACGCCCACGGCGCGGCGGCCCGCCAGCGTGCCCGCGTCCTCGTCGAACACGCCCGCCTGCGCCACTTCGCTCGCCCCGGCCAGCACCAATCCCCGGTCGATCACCATCGCGGCGAGCTGGCGCCCCATGCGCCCCGCCACACCCGCCACGGCGACCTTCAGCGCCTCACTGGACTTCGTCATTGCGCACTTCCTTTTCGCGCCGCTCTTTCAGTTCATCCGAAAAGGCGCTGGCAAAAACACCGGCCGGTAAGGCCACGACCCCGATACCCGCAATCGCGATGATCGCGGAGAAGAAACGCCCGAGCGGCGTCACCGGATAGACATCCCCATAGCCCACTGTCGTCAGCGTGGCGACCGCCCACCAGATGGCGCGCGGGATGGACGCAAATTCCTCCTGATGTTGCCCGCCAATGCCTTCCACGAAATAGAGGAGCACCGCGGACACATAGACCAGCGTCAGCGCCACCGCGAGACTGGTCAGGAGCTGCGAGGACGACCGGCGCAGCGCCGCGCCCAGTGCATCAAACGCCGGAATGAAGCGCGCAATCTTCACCAGACGCGCCAGCCGCAGCACGCGCAGCACGAGGAGCGAGCCGCCGCCTCCCGCCAGCATCACCACCAGTTCCGGCAGGAAGGCCATCAGGTCCGCAAGCGAGTAGAAACGTGTCGCATATCTGAGCCGGCCGCCGAAGCCCTGGTACTCCGGATCGACCCCCGCCACCCAGAGGCGCGCCAGGTATTCAGCCGCGAAGACGATCACGACCGTGACATTGAACACCGCAAACAGGCGCGCCCAAGCGGGCTGTCCATTCAAGGTCGGCTCGGTCTCAAGCGCAAGCAACAGGAAAGACAGCAGCACAAGGCCGACAATGACCTGGTTGAGCAGTGAAATGCCGGATGCGCGCGCCTCCGGCACCAGTTGCCGATAGAGCCAAGCCTTCATCCCCTTCGCGCCCCCGCCTGAACCTGCTAGCCGCGCAACAGGCCGCCGGTTCCTTTTGCCACGGAAGCGATGATCCGGTCCATGATCGCCTGGATCTGGTCATCCTTCAGCGCCTCGCGCGGCTGGATCGTCACTTCGAACGCGACCGACTTCTTGCCTTCCGGCACGCCCTGCCCCTGGTAGACGTCGAACACGTCCACCTTCGATACAAGCTGCTTTTCGGCGCCCTGCGCGTGTTTCACGAGCTCGCCGGCCGCCACCGAAGCGTCCACCACAAAGGCAAGGTCGCGCCGGATCGGCGTCAGGTCCGCGCGCTCCAGTACGGGCTTGGTCTTGGTCGACTTTGCCTTCATCACCGGCAGTGCGTTGAGGTTCAGTTCGAAGGCATAGACCGGGCCGTCCACATCCAGCGCCTTGAGCACGCCGGGGTGCAGCGCGCCGAAGTTGGCGACCGTCATCTTCGGGCCGAGCTTGAGGCTGGCCGACTGGCCGGGATGCCAATGGGGCTGCGTCGCCGCGCCGATCTGGAACTTGTCCGCCGACTGACCAAGCGCGCCGAGCAGTGCGAAAAGGTCTGCCTTGGCCGCGAAGGCGTCATAGTGCTGCGGCGCGCCCTGCCAGTGGCGCTGCGCCGAAGGCTGCGCGAGCGCCGCAATCACGGTGCGCTGATCCTTCGGGCCGTCGCCAAGGTAGATAGGCCCGGCTTCAAACAGGCGAATGCTGCGCTCACCGCGATTGGCGGCGCGCTGCGCGGCCTGCGCGAGATTCGCGAGCGCGGTGGAGCGCATATAGTTGAGTTCGCTGGCGACCGGATTTGCCACCGTCAGCGCCTCGTCGATCTTGCCGAAGAGGCCGGCATGTTCCTTCGCCATAAAGCTCCAGGTCACAGCTTCGAGGAAGCCGCGCGCCGCCATCGACCGGCGCGCGATGGAAACGCGCGACTGGCGCGTGGAGGCTACGCCCTGCTTCATGCCCTCGGTCATCGGCAGGGAGCGCGTCGGCAGCTGGTCATAACCAATGAGCCGCGCGATCTCCTCCACAATGTCCGCAGACCGATCAATGTCGAACCGGTGCGAGGGAGGCAGCAGGTACCAGGCGTCGCCCGCATCCTCGATGTCGATCTCGAGATCCTTCAGGATGCGTTTCATCTCGGCGGGCTTCACCACGAGCCCGGTCAGGCGCTCGACATCGCCGTGATAAAAGGTGACCTTCTGGATACGCGCAGAAATACTACCCACCACACGGGCCTTGGTCGCCGTACCGCCGCCATACTCGAGGATCAGCGCGAGGGCGAGGTTCAGCCCGTCGAGGCAGCTCTGCGGATCGACACCGCGCTCGAACCGGTAGCGGGCATCCGAATGGATACCGGTCACGCGGCCAGTGCGCGCGGTACGCAGCGGATCGAACCAGGCGCTCTCGATGAAGACATCCGTCGTCCCGGCGGAGACGCAGGTCGAGACGCCGCCCATCACGCCGCCAAGGCCGATGACGCCCGAGGCGTCCGCAATCACGCACATGTCTTGCGTGACCGGGTAGGTTTTGCCGTCCAGCGCCTCGAGGCTTTCGCCTTTCCTGCCGAGCCGGGCCACCACCGCGCCGGAGAGCTTCGCCGCGTCATACACATGCAGCGGCCGCGCGCGGTCGAGCGAGACATAGTTGGTGATATCGACCAGCAGCGAACGCGGCTGCAGGCCAGCCGCCCTCAGTCGCGTCTGCATCCAGTCCGGGGACGGACCATTGGTGACGCCGCGCACCAGAGCGCCCGCGAAGACCGGGCACGCTTCGGGCGCGTCCAGCTTGATTTCCACCGGGCAATCGCCGCTGCCGGAAACCTTCTTCGCATCATTGCGCAGGAAACGGCCCGCGCCAGCGGCGGCGAGATCGCGCGCAATGCCCTGCACGCCCAGCCAGTCCGGCCGATTCGGCGTCACTTCGAAATCGATCACCGCGTCGCCTGCGCCGAGCGCATCGGCCGCCGGCGTGCCGACCGAGAAGTCACCCTCGAGATCGATGATGCCGTCATGGTCATCGCCCGTCTCGAGTTCGCGCGAGGAGCACATCATGCCATGGCTCTCGACGCCGCGAATGGCGCGCGGCTTCTTGTCGAGCGCCATGTTCAGTCCGGGAATCCATGTGCCCAGCGGCGCATAGATCGCCGTCATCCCGGCGCGTGCATTTGGCGCGCCACAGACGATCTGCTTGACGCCGTCGATCGTGTCGACCTTGCACACACGCAACTTGTCTGCCTGCGGATGAGGCTCAGCTTCCAGCACCCTGCACACCGAGAAGGGCGCCAGCGCCTTCTTCGGATCGGTGACATGCTCGACCTCAAGGCCCGCCTTGCCCATGAAACCGAGGATATCATCGAGCGAAGCCTTGGTGACGAGGTGATCGTTCAGCCAGGAAAGAGTGAACTTCATCAGCTGAGCCCTCCGCTCACGGACGGCGTGAGCCAGGGCGAGAATCCGTAATGGCGGGTCCATTGCGGGTCGGCTTCGAAATAGGGGCGCAGGTCCGGCATGCCATATTTGAGCATGGCGAGGCGGTCGACGCCCATGCCGAAGGCGAAGCCCTGATGGACCGCCGGATCAAGCCCGCAATTGCGCAGCACGTTCGGGTGCACCATACCGCAGCCGAGCACTTCCAGCCAGTCAGTGCCCTTGCCCACTTCGACAACACCGCCGGAGCGCTGGCATTGCACGTCCATCTCGGCCGAAGGCTCCGTAAACGGAAAGAAATGCGGCCGGAAACGCGCGGTCACATTCTCCACTTCGAAGAAGGCCTTGACGAAATCGACAAGGCAGCCCTTGAGGTGGCCCATATGTATGCCCTCCTCGATGACGAGCCCCTCGACCTGATGGAACATCGGCGTGTGCGTCGCGTCCCAGTCATTGCGGAACACCCGGCCCGGCACGAGAATCCGGATCGGCGGCTTCTCGCTCATCATGGTGCGAACCTGCACCGGACTCGTATGTGTTCGGAGCACTTTCGGCAACGCGTTTTCGCCGGGCTTCAGGAAGAAGGTGTCATGCGTCTCGCGCGCCGGGTGGCCTTCGGGGAAGTTCAGCGCCGTGAAATTGTGCCAGTCGTCCTCGATGTCCGGGCCTTCCGCCACGCGGAAACCCATATCGCCGAAGATTGCTGCGATTTCCTCGAACACCTGCATCACCGGATGCAGTGCACCTTCGCCGGCCGACGGCGAGGCCGGCAGCGTCAGGTCGACCGTTTCGCGCTTCAGCTGCGCTTCGAGCGCCACCGCTTCCAGCGCGCCCTTACGCGCGCGCAGGGCGTCTTCGATGCGAACCTTGAGCGCGTTGAGGGCCGGCCCCTTTTCCTTGCGCTCCTCCGGCGCCATCGCGCCGAGCGTGCCCATCAGGCCGGAGACCCGGCCCTTCTTGCCGAGTTCGGCGACGCGCACGGCGTCCAGCGCGTCAAGGCTGGCGGCGCCCTGAATGGCTGCCAGCGCTTCCTGCTCGATGGATATAATGTCGGACAAAGTGACAACCCTTCCGGAAAACCAAGCGCGCTGTTTAGCGGCCTCTGGGGCCCGCGCCAACCCGCTAGAATCGGGCTCAGCCGGGCTCGTAATGGCGCAGGCAAGCAAAGAAAGTCTCAAAGTGCTTCCACCAGGTCACCGCACCGCGGCTGCCGTCGGGGCTGAAACGGTCGAAATCGGTATACCCGACCCTCGGGGCGCCCGGCTGATTATAATCCAGGAACAGGGTTTCCCGGTACCATTGGGCCAGCACGATCATCGCCTTTGCACCCGGCGGGAACTGGTTTGCGTCCTCTGGAGCGTCCGGGTCGGCATAGTCGCACACCGTGTCCCACACCGTGCGCAGGCTCTCGGCCGGCACGAGGTCGTTATAGCCCCCGAAGGGCAGGATCACGTGGGCATACCGGGCTGGCTCGGGGTGTTGCGGCAATGGAATGCAGACAGGCGCCACCGTGCCGCCGTTCTGCTGGCGATAAAGCGCGATCAGCAGGTCCGGCAGGGCTCGGCCCAGACGGGCTTCGGCGCGGGTTATGTCGTCCTCACTGAGACCTTCGGTGAGCGCCGAGTAGGCGTCCGCCCAGGCCGCCGCCTCATGCTCGGTGGCTGACACCGTATCCGCCGGCGCCGTGAAGAAAGATTGCAGCGACACCCGCTCCTGCAGCAGGCGCAGGTCGTTGCGGAATACCTCGCCGGCGTCCTCATCCCTGCCGGTCATCCAGGCCGGAAAACAGGCCGGAAAACAGGCCGGGAAACAGGCCGAGGGCTTGCCTTCGAGCCGGTCGATGTAAATGCCGAGCAGCGAAGCGACCGCGCCCACCGCCAAGGACCAGATCGCATCGCCCGGCGCGACCGGGGCGACCCTGACGCCGCTGCTGATCAGCGCGCTGAAGCCGAAGCCGATCAGGTAGAGCGCCGAAACCAGCAGCAATTGTACGCCGAAATCCGCGGCGAGCTGCAGCCAGTAAAGCCGCAGGCCCCCTGTATTGCGGGCATGGCGCCAGGTCCGCAGCTGGCCGCACAGGTAGGCGGACGCGACGCCGGTGGCCAGGAAAGGCAGTATCCAGGGTGAGCGTTGAACGAAGCCAGCAGCCAGCGCGAACACCACCAGACTGACGCCCAGGGCGATGCGCAACGCTCCGCTCGACTTCGACACGCTCATTAAGAAAGCCTCCCGCGACACGAGGGTCAGAGGGAGGCTTAATTCAGGCCTTGGCGAAGTGCCAGCGGCGCGGATCAGATTACGCGCGGGCAGCCTTCTTGCGGGCGCTGCGGGCTTTCTTGGTATTACCAAAAATGCCGATATTGGCGCGCTTGGAGAGGTTCGCGGTCCATTTGGAGTTACGGCGCTTCACGCGCGGTTTCTTGCTCGGGTGCAGGACGCTGCTGGGGGACTTGCTCATCTGTCGGTTTCCTTAAGCGAGGGCAGCTTTGGCCTGGGACACGAGGGCGCCGAACGCCTCCGGTTCCCGGACAGCGAGATCGGCCATGACCTTGCGGTCAACTTCAATGCCGGCCTTGGTCAAGCCATTGATAAAGCTGGAATATGTGAGCTCTTCGTCATGGATTCTTACGGCGGCGTTGATGCGTTGGATCCAGAGGGAGCGGAACTGGCGCTTTTTGACCTTTCGGCCAACGTAGGCGTACTCGCCGGCTTTCCAGACGGCGGCGACGGCGTTGGTGAAAGTATTCTTGCGGCGGTTGCGGAAACCCTTTGCCTGCTTCAGGATTTTCTTATGGCGGGCGTGGGCGGGTACTTTGGCGCGTGAGCGGGGCATGGATGCCTCCTGTCAATTCGTGTTCAAGATCAATGGGATAGAAGACTACAGGCCGTAAGGCAGGTACTTCTTGACGCGGGCTTCGTCCGCCTTCGCACCGACGGAGGTGCCGCGGTTCTGACGGATGTATTTCGAGTTATGGCTGATCAGGCGGTGGCGTTTGCCGGCCACACCATGCTTCAGCTTGCCTGTCGCGGTGATCTTGAACCGCTTTGCAGCGGCCTTCTTGGTCTTCATCTTCGGCATGTTTTTCTCCTCAAACTATAGAGCTCACACCAGATCTGGCGGCCCAGGATACACGGACAGTGGGGCAATGCCGTCGCCCCGGAGTCCGGAAGTGGCGGCTTATGAAGGAGGCGCGTCAAGGAATCAAGGGGGCGCGCTGAACGTAGGTACAAGTCCAGAGCTACCCCTTGCGGGCCGCCGTCCATAAACGATCCACCAGCCCCATGGAGGCTAATGGATGAATTTCGCCTGTCAGGCGAGTTGGCGGCGCGGTTCAGAGACGCCCCCTCCAAGCTGGATACGTGCTGTTCGGAGCGCATCTGCGCAGTGAGAGGGCGCCCGGCACTGAGCGCCGGCCTCGCGCAACGCGATTGTTCACTCATTCTAAGAGGTATCCTATTTCAAGGGCCCGGTTTGGGACGGCACGACGGGAGGGAACGCCGCGGGAAGGCAGCAGGCAGGCAAGGAAGCAAGGAAAAGGAAGGAAGGAAGGAAGGAAGGAAGGAAGGAAGGAAGGGAGAAGGACTGGCGCCAGGAGCGGATGAGCCTTCGGGACCGGAGGGGACAGCGGATGGCGCGCGGCGCCCAGACTGTTCGCGCCGGTCTGACGGATCGTGCCTGCGGGGGGTTTGGGTGTGCGCCCGAAGCCTGGCGGCAATTGATTGCCCGGCCAACGCATACCGTCAGGCGCCAAGGCTTTCCTTGTTCATGGTCAGCGTGACGACTACGCCTTCGGCGGCCCAGTCGCAGGTGATGGTGCCGCCAAGTTGCATCGACATGGCGCGGTTGATCAGCCTGCTGCCGAAGCCGCCCTGCCCGGTGGGGCTGTCGACCGGCGGGCCGCCCCGTTCGGTCCAGACCACGACCAAGTCCTCGTCGTCATGACTGGTTGCCGAAACGTCGAGCGTGCCGGTATCCGACGACAGCGCGCCATACTTGAGCGCGTTGGTCGCAAGTTCATGCACGATCAGCGCCAGCGTCGTCGCGGCCCCTTCGCCCACGCCCATGCGTGGCACGGAGACGCGGATGCGGCCGCTGAAGGCGCCGAGGTCGTCATAGGGCGCAAGCAGGACGGAGAGGAGGTCGCCCAGAAGCGCATCCTTCTGGCCTTGGCCAGGCAGCGGGCGGACGAGATCATGCGCGCGGCCGAGGGCCGTCAGGCGGTTCGTCAGCTGGCGCGCCATGTCTTCGGTCGAGGAGGCCGAGCGTGAGGTAATCGAGGTGAGGCCCGAAGCGATGGCGAGCAGGTTTTTCACCCGGTGGCTCATCTCGCCGGCGAGCAGTTCGTTGCTTTCCTCGGCCTGCTTGCGGCCGGTCACATCGAGAAAGATGCCGAACATGGTTCTGTCCACCATGGCGTCATCCTCGCCCTGGCCCCGGGCAGAGATCCAGCGGACCTCCTCACCGACCAGGATGCGGAAGTCGATCTCGTACTGGCCCATGATCGCGCGGGTCGCGGCGAAGGCCGCGCGCACCCGGTCGCGGTCTGCGGGGTGGATATGGGCGGATAGGTCTTCAAAGGTGACATTGGTGTCGCTGACGACGCCCCACATCTCATAGGATCGCCGGTCGAGGATGAGCTTGTCGGTATCGACATTCCAGGCCCAGAGCGCGACGCCGGCGCCTTCCATGGCGAAGCGCAGGCGCTTCTCGGTCCAGATAGACAAGTCCGGCTGCCCCGTTCCCATCGTTCAGTCTCCCGGCTACCTTCACATACTTGCGTCTGCGAGTCCGTTTTCAGTTATTGCAGCGCCGTCAAGGGCGCAATCCATGCGTGCAGCGCACTTCCAGCGACGCGACCTGCGCCGCCGTCATGCCGGGGAGACGCCTTGCAGCCTGCCGTCCTCATGCGTCCGGAGACAGCAGACCACCACAGGCGTTCAGCTGCGCGCGAGGGCGCGCAGGCGGGCTTCTCGCGCTTCGAGGGCCTTTTCGCAATCGCGCGCTTCGTGAGCGGTCTGCGGGGACGGAAAGGCGCAGGCGGCCCCCTGGAGGGCGCGCGCGAGGAGGACCGGTTTGCCCGGCGCCGCGGTGAGCGCGGCCTCGTAAGCGTCCGCGAGAGCGACGGCGCCGTAGATGTCGGCGCCGATGCGGCGCACGAGGGTTTCAGCCTCGTCGAAGCGTGAGGCACGGATGAGCGCCATGACTTCGCCCGAGGCGTCTGCGAGACGGCGCCTCAACGCATCGACGGGGTATTCCCCGTGCGGGCGGACGGCGATTTCGGGCCGGCCCGCGCCGGGGAAAAGCGGCAACGCGGGTGCATGCGCCTCGCCGAGGTCCAGCGAGAAGAGGGCCGTCTCGGGGAAGACGCCATAGTCCGCCTACAGAGCATCCGGCATGTCGATGCGGCGGCGGATGACCTGGCCATTACTTTCGAACAGGTAGTAACGGCAGCGGTGGCCGGAGGTTTCGCTTGCACTGAGGCCGGGCCAGACGTGCGCCTCGCCGGCAGCGGTGACGGGTTGGGGCGCCGCGTCGCAAAGGGGGGGGCATGACGTCGGCGAGCGTGGAGGCGCTGCCGGGCGTTATCCTCCGGACGCGGAGGGTGACGGGCTTGTAGCCGGTGACGGCGCCGTCATAGCCGGTGAGGGCGCCGTCTGCGTCAAACAGGCCAGGCGGCAGTTCTAGCGAGAAGATGCCGAAAGCGCGGCGCAGGCACGCCATCAGAGGAACCGCCACGAGGCCAAGGCGGCAGCGAGCGCGACGGGCGCAACCAGCATGAAGACAACCAGCCCTGCCCCTGCTTCAAATTTCAGGAAGGCGTTTCCAGGATGCGCCTCGTCGGCATGGGCGACGACCCTCGCGCCCACCGGGAATGCGGCAATCTCGGCGGCGGCGTCTTCCTGCGAGGCAAAGCTGGTCCCGATGATGTTCGGGCGCAGCTGACTGCTTTCGTAAGGCACGCCGTTCACCGCGTAGCGGAAGGTGACATCCGAGCGGATGATTTCGACTTAAAGGGGCCGGGCGCTTTCGCGCGATCCGTTTCTGCAGGAAGTATTGCGTGACGCCGACATAGAGCAGCATGAGGCCGAGGCTGGCGAACAGGAGCACGAAGAGCCAGCGCATGAAAAAATCCATCCGCTCCAGCCTGCTTTCCCCGCCGATTGTCTTTTCGAATGGGATTTCAGGATGTCGGCGGCCATCTTGCGGGCGCAGGCCTCGCCGCCATGGCTGTCGAAAATCCAGACCGCGAAGAAGCGGCCCGGCTTGTCGCACACATCGCGCATGCCGACGACATGCACCGAAAGCGGGCCGGGAAAACGATTTCCCCGCCGCCGGGCCGCGAGGCGCGCCGGTCCTTCTCCCCGAACGCGAGCAGCGACAGAAGGGCCATGAAGAGGTTTCCCGAGAGGCAAAGACGGGTGAGCATGCGGCATTGATGCTGCGCAGTTCAGGCACGCTCAAGCAGGATACTTTAGGCGGCGTTGGTGAGTATCGCTTCGCGCGACCTAACCTGCGAAATCAACGAAAAGGCCCCCGCTTGCGCGAGGGCCTTTGAAACCTGCGCCATAGCCGGCTCAACGCGGCGCGAGCACCATGGTCATCTGCTTGCCTTCCAGCTTGGGTTCGAGTTCGACCTTGGCGGCTTCGGCGAAATCCACCTTCATCTTCTCGAGCAGCTCCATGCCGAGATGCTGGTGGGCCATTTCGCGGCCACGGAAGCGCAGGGTGATCTTCACCTTGTCACCATCCTCGAAGAAGCGATGGATGGCGCGGGCCTTCACTTCGTAATCGTGGGTGTCGATGTTCGGCCGGATCTTGATCTCTTTCAGCTCGGACGATTTCTGTTTCTTCCGGGCAGCGGCCTTCTTCTTGCGCTCCTCGAAGCGGACCTTTCCGTAATCGAGGATCTTGACGACAGGAACTTCCTGCTCGCCGGAAACTTCCACAAGGTCGAGAGCGGCTTCGCGCGCAGCGTCCAGCGCCGCAGCGAGGGGCATGACACCCTGCTTCTCACCTTTTTCGTCGATCAGCAGCACGCGGGCGGCGCGGATCTCTTCGTTGATGCGTGGCCCGATCTGTTTTTTGACGGGCGCTTCGGCTTCGGGTCTGCGAGCTATTGGAGAACTCCTTCTCGAATTGTTGAAAGTAGCGGGAATATGCCCGTTATTGCGGGCATCTTCAAGGCGCGATGCTTTGGCGTGTGCCGGGGCGGCATGCAACTGGCAAAGTTTGCGGCGGGCCCAAGTTGCCCCCAGCGGGCGGATAGGCTTTGATACGGGTCTGATCTGCACGTGCCAGGGGCCTTCCATGAGACTTTTCGCAATGATTGCCGCCTGCCTGCTGCTGGTGGCGGGGCCCGCGCTGGGGCCCGCGCTGGGGGAGGCGCTGGGGGAGGCGCGCCCGACGCTTGGCGCGCAGGTTGCCGGGCTGGAGGCGAAGCCGGGCTTCCTTGACCTCTATGCGGACCCCAAAGGCGGCCGTGTGCTGGCCGTCCTGCCCGCTCCGGGGGCGGACGGGGTCGGCGTGCGGTTCATCTATTCGACCGGGCTGACGGCAGGGCTGGGCTCGAACCCCATCGGGCTGGACCGGGGCAATGCCTCGTCCGGCGAGATCGTGCGCTTCCGGCGGATCGGCGACAAGGTGGTGGCCGAGCAGGAGAACTGGCGCTACCGGGCGACCTCCGGGCGGGCGGCGGAAGAGAAGTCCGTGCAGCAGAGTTTTGCGCCGTCCTTCCTCTGGTCGACCGGGATTGAAGCGGCGGATGCGGACGGCCGGCTGCTGGTGGACCTCACCGGGTTCCTGACGCGGGACGCGGGCTATCTTGGCGCAGCGCTGGCCTTTGGCGAGGGCGCGGGCAGCTATAGCCTGGCGGCAGACCGCTCGATGCCGGACACGTCCAGCGTGCTTTCGTTTCCGGACAATGCCGAAATCGACGCCTTCCTGACGTTCGAGACGGCAAAGCCGAACGCGGAGACGCGGGCGACGGCGGCGGACGGGCGGGCCGTGACGCTGGTGCTGCATCATTCCTTCGTGCGCCTGCCTGATGACGGATTTTCCCCACGCGCATTTGATCAGCGCACGGCCAGTATCGGGATGGGGTATTATGATTTCTCGAACCCGCTGGCGGCCTCCATCGTGACGCGCCTGTCACCGAGGTTCCGGTTGGAGAAGACTGACCCTGCGGCAGCAGTCAGCCCGGTGAAGGAGCCGATCGTATTCCATGTCGACAATGGCGCGCCGCAGGAAATCCGCGATGCGCTGATCGAGGGCGCGGCATGGTGGGCCGGGGGTTTCGAGGCGGCGGGCTTCAAGGACGCCTACCGCGTGGAGGTGTTGCCGGAGGACGCGCATCCGCTGGACGTGCGCTATAATGTGATCAACTGGGTGCACCGGCAGACGCGGGGCTGGTCGTATGGCGGCAGCGTCATCGATCCGCGCACCGGCGAGATATTGAAGGCGAATGTCATTCTCGGCTCGCAGCGCGTACGCCAGGACCGGATGATCTTCGAGGGTCTTGCCGGCGCGGAGCAAACAGGCACGGGCACAGCGGATGATCCGATCACGATCTCACTGGCGCGCATCCGCCAGCTTTCGGCGCACGAAGTGGGCCATACGCTGGGCTTTGCGCACAACTTCGCGGCGAGCGGAAACGGCCGCGCCTCGGTGATGGACTACCCCGCCCCGTTCGTGCGGCCCGCGGGAGGCGGGGCGCTGGATTTTTCGAACGCCTATGCAGCGGGTCTTGGTGCCTGGGACGTGTTCACCGTGAAATGGCTGTATACGGAATTCCCGGACGGCGGGGATGACCGCGCGGCGCTGGACGCGATGGTGGACGCCGCCTACAGCGCCGGGCTGCGCTTCATTTCGGATGACCATGCGCGGACAATGGATACGGCGCATCCCTATGCCTCGGTGTGGGACAACGGGGCGGACCCGGTTGCCGCGCTGGAGGAAACGATGGCGGTGCGCCGGATCGCGCTCGACGGGTTTGGCCCGCGCGTACTGGCGCCCGGGCGCGCGACGTCCGACCTGAATGCGGTAATCGTGCCGATCTATCTTTACCATCGCTACCAGGTGGACGCGGCGGCGAAGTTCATCGGCGGGCTGGATTTCCGCTATGCGTTGACCGGGGACGGCGATGCAGCGGCCAAGCCGGTCGCAGCCGCAGAGCAGCGCCGGGCGCTGGCGGCGCTGGTGCGCACGCTCGACCCGGCAGAACTGGACCTGCCGGATAGGGTGCTGAACCAGCTGACGCCGGGCGATGTGGGCTATCAGGGCGGCGGTGAAGCGCCGGAAACATTCCCGGGACGGACGGGCCCGGTATTCGATCTGGCCGGGGCAGCCGATATTTCGGCGAGCCTGACGCTGTCGGCGATCCTTGAGCCGTCCCGGGCAGGCCGCGTGGCGGCCTATGAGCAGCGCGTGCCGGGCGCCTTAAGCTTGCGGGCGATCCTGGACGAGATCGACGCTGCTGTATTTGCGCCTGAAACAGACGCAAGGCTCGCGCCGCTGGCGCGCGTGGTGCAGTCGCGGTTCGTGTCAGAGATGATGGCACTGGCTCGGGCGGAAGGTGCAACAGCGGAGGTGTCGGCGGTGGCGGACGCGAAGCTTGCGGCGCTGCGCGAGGGTTTCGGCAGGAAGCGCAGGGGCCAGGGCGAGACGGACCGCGCCCATCTTGCAGCGCTCAGTGCACGGATCACCCGGCATCTCGCCGGCGAAGAAGTCACTGTGGCCAAGCCCCTGCAATCCCTTCCCGTGCCGCCGGGTCCGCCGATCGGCTCGATGGGACAAACGGAAGATTGCTGGTTCTGCGGAAATTAGACCTGCAAGCACGGCGCTTCTTCGTCGCGTTCGAAATCCATAGTCCGGTTAGTCTCCCCGGTTTCGCCGCCATCGACCGACTTTGCCTGCTCCCAGCGCGGCGCGGAGGTATCGGTGCGCAGCCAGAGGAAGCAGACGTGCACTGGCGTATCGCCGGAGGTGTCCACCGCGAGGAACTTACCAACGCCATCTGCGAAGCTCGCGATGACCGGCACGTCGAGGGCGGAGGGGCTGCGATCATCCAGCCACCATATGGCCCATGACTTTGCAGCGGTATCACAGGACCGGATGGCGATGACGCGGCAGGTGCCTGAGGAGATATCGAGGACGTTGTCTTCGATGTTGCCTGCGCCGCCGAGGACGGGACGCGTGACGCTTGTTCCAGAGAAGGTTTCCCAGTCTTCCGGCCCGGCGAGGCGTACACGCAGACGCTTGTGCGTGACGCGCCAGCGGCCGATCTGGAAACCGAAGTCGCGCGGGCACCCGAGGCCTCTATTTGAGGACGCCGAGGGCGCGGACAGATTGCCAGACGTCATCGACGGAGAGTTCCTGCAGCGTTGGGGCGGCGTTGACGATGACAGGCTTGGGGCCGCGCGGGGCGGAATGGTCGGGGTTGCTCTCGGTGAGGGCGAAGAGGGCGATGCCCGGCGCGCCGGCGAGCGTGGCCATGTGCATGGGTCCGGTATCATTGCCGACGACGAACACGGCGGTTTCGGCAAGCGTGACGATCTGGAAAAGATCCGTACGCGTCACAAGGCTTTTGACGCACGGTTCGCGCTTGACGATGTCCTGCGCGATCTGGCCTTCGGCCTTGCCGCCGATGATGGCGGGCTGGATGCCGGCGTCCGCGATGCGGCGGGCGAGCGCGGCGTAGTTTTCCACCGGCCAGCGCTTCGCCTCGCGGTGCTCGGAGGCGCCGGGGATCAGCAGCATGTAGGGCGGCGTGAGGCCGAAATAGGCGGGGTTCAGGCGCGGCGTGTTGCCGAGCTTGGGGCGCACCCAGCCAAGATCCGGGAACGGCGCACTTCGCCCGAGCCAGCGGCCCTGCGGGGCGACGCCGGCAACTTCGAGCTGCTCGGCGAGCCGGTCGATCGAGTGCATCGCGCCGCGCGCCGGATTGCCGTGGAAGAAGGCGGCCTTCTCATGGTGGCCGGACCAGAGCGGCGTCTTGCCGCCGCGGCTCAGCGCGGTGAAATAATTCTTCGTGCGCCCACTGGTCTGGAAATCGTAGATAATGTCGTACTTCGCCTTGCGGATGCGCTGGATCAGGGCGGCGGTGGGCTTGAGGCCCTCGGGGCGGCCATCGGTTTCGACAGCGTCCACATAAGGGCAGACCTTGGCGAATTCCTCGAAGGGCGGCGTGGTCAGCAGCGTGATCCGCGCCGAGGGGTGGAACTCGCGCACCGCGCGCATGGCGCCGAGGGCGAGGACAAAATCCCCCAGCGCGCTGAGCTTGATGACCAGCACTTCCCTTGCCTGTGCGCCCGGGTTGGCCGGACTGGCGGTTTTGGCCCGCGCGGTGTTCAAATCTTCTAATTCCCCTACTCCAACAGGCGCTTATAGACCTTCAGTGTCGCCGCCTGAAGCCCTCTTTTCGAGAAGTGGCGGCTGATATGGGCGCGGCCCTCCCGGCCCATGGAGACGCGGGACGCCGGGCCGAGGGAGAGCATGGCGCGAATGGCGCCGGCCAGCGCGGGGGCACTGCCGGGTTCGGCGCGGGTGCCGGTTTCGTATTCAACGACGGTTTCGCGGGCGCCGCCATGGTCGGCCACGATGACCGGTCGGGCCATGGCGGAGGCCTCGGCGGCGACCCGGCCGAAGGCTTCCGGCCGGGTGGAGGGGGCAAGGACGAGGCCAGCGGCGAGGTAGGCGGCAGGCATGTCGGTGACGTGGGGCACGATGCGGGCATGGCCGGTGAGGCCGAGACGGATGATCTGGTGTTCAAGTCCGGAGACGTAACCGTCGCGGCCCTGAGCGTCGCCGGCGAGGATCAGCACGAGGCCGCTGCGCTCTTCGGGCGAGAGAAGGCCCAGCGCTTCGAGGGCGAGGCCCTGCCCTTTCCAACTGGTGAGCCGGCCCGGCAGCAACAGCACGAAACGCGTGTCGCCTTCAAGGCCCCAGTCCTTGCGCAGCGCGTCCACACGGATCTGAGCGACGACGGCAGGATCGAAGGTGTCGAGATCCACCCCGCGCGGGATCGTGACGATGCGGGCAGGATCGATCCCGTGCACCCCGGCGATATGCGCCGCGATCCATTCGGAATTGGCAATCACGAGATCGCCCTTAGCCATGACGGAATTGTAAGCCCGCTTGAGGCCGGTCGTGCCGGAATAGGCACCGTGATAGGTGGTGACGAAGGGTACGCCTTCGGCTTTTGCGGCGGCGAGTGCGCTCCAGGCTGGCGCGCGGGAGCGGGCGTGGACGAGATTGACCTTCTCCTCGCGGATGATCTGGCGCAGCTTGCCTTCGTTGAGCTTGATCGTGACCGGGTTGCGGCTTTTCGCGTCCATCCGGATGAGTTCGCCGCCGAGGTGGGCGAATTCCGGCTCGAGCCGGCCACCCTTGCTGGCGAGCAGGGCACGCCCGCCGGCCTCGACAATGGCTTCGGTGACTTCCAGCACGGTGCGTTCCACGCCGCCCGCAGACAGCTCCGGCGCCACCTGCAGGATCGTCTTTCCTTTAAGTTCTGGTAACTCGCCCAATACGCGGCCCGCCCTACTCGCTTGACAGGCGAGAGAGATGGCGGAAGGCAACCGGCATGACAACGGAATCTTTCACCTCCCCCGAGGGACGCCGCCTCGCCTTCCGCCGTATGCCTGCGACAGGCGCCGGCGTGACGTTCGTGTGGCTCAGCGGATTCAAGTCCGACATGAGCGGCGGCAAGGCGCTCGCGGTCGAAGCCTGGGCGAAGGGGGCGGGGCACGGCGCGCTGCTGTTCGATTATTCGGGGCATGGGCAATCGGGCGGCGCGTTCGAGGATGGCACGATCAGCGCCTGGCGCGAAGATGCGCTGGCGGTAATTGATGCGCAGACGGAGGGCCCGCTGGTGCTGGTCGGCTCAAGCATGGGCGGCTGGATGGCGCTGCTGGCCGCACTTGCCCGGCCGGAGCGCGTCAAGGGCCTCGTCCTGATCGCCCCGGCGCCGGACTTTACCGAGAAGCTGATGTGGCCGGAGTTTACGCCCGGGCAGCAGGCGGAAATCATGGGCGAAGGCTTTACGCTGCGACCCTCCGCTTACGGAGAACCCTACCCGATCACCCGGGCACTGATCGAGGACGGGCAGCAATGGTCGGTCCTCGACAGGGACATCGTGTTCGCCGGGCCTGTCCGCATCCTTCAGGGCATGCAGGATCCAGACGTACCCTGGGGTCATGCATTGGCGCTCACGACCGCGCTGACTGCGGAAGACCTAGTGCTAACGCTGATCAAGGACGGCGATCACAGGCTGTCGCGCGATGAGGATATCGGGCGGTTGCTGGCGGCATGCGGGGAAGTGGCGGAGCGGGTTCGCGGATGAACGTCACACCCGGAGCAAAACTGCCGCTGAATCGTCGCGCGCTTTCAGTCGGACTGTGTGCGGAGATGTCTCATGTTTGCGCAGGGCGGTAATCGCAGCGCCAAGGCCGACTTTCAGGACGCGGGCGAGCAGGCTGGACGGCGTATCGAGACCGTAAGGCTCCACGAAGCGGAAGAAGCCGTCCGTCATCAGAAGAACGTGCGCGCCCGGCGCAAGGGAAATGCGTTCGGCGCTCAGGTGCTGCGCGGCGGCCGGGTTGAGGGTGATCAGGCCGCGCGCCGGATCATTGGCGCTCCGGCGCTGCGCCTGCAGGATTGCCCAGCGCGCCGCTTGCGTCATGGCCAGCATGCGTGCCGCTTCGCGCGTTTCGGCGTCGGCTTTCTCCTGCGTGCCAATGAGGCGGGCTTCGCCGCCGGTCTGCGCAATGGCGAAGCAGTCGCCTGCCCAGATGAACTCGCAGACATTGCCTGCGCGGCGCAGCCACATGGCGGAGGCAACCGGCATGGCTTCGCCGGGCAAGGACTGGAGCGGAACCTTTGAACTTCGCGCCGCAGCTGCGGCAACATCCGTCAGCACACGGCCGAAATAGGGTTTTGCACCTTCGCCCACCTCCGGGCCGGACATGAGACGCGCCGACACCGCCTCAGCCAGCCAGGCCGCGCCGCTTTCGGCGCCCGGGAAGGGTTTCAGGTCGGTGGCATCGGTTGCCCCGTCCAAGACCCAGGCACGCCCGGCTGCGGCATCGAAACCGAGCCGGTCGTCACCGGTCCTGCCCGGCGTGCCGGGATCATTGAAAGAGTCCAGAACCTCTATGGTCATCCGTCCGGGTCAGGCTTTGTCGGCCGCCTTGCAGTGGGCGACGATGGCGTTGGCGTGGCCGTGGCTGAGCTTGTGCTCGTTCTTCAGCCAGCTGACGATCTCGGCATGCTTGGCGCCCTTGCGGGCCGCGACAAGGGCGAACCAGTGGCTCATCTTCTTGCCATAGGTCTTCTCGATAGACGGGAAGTAGGATGCAGGACCCTTGATGGGTTCGGATGTCGGATCGTCGGCCATGAAAGCCTCCATTGGGGATATGGCTGCTGACATCAGCGGCCAGAATTCGTCTGCGCTAGTCGCGCAGCAGTTCGTTGACGGCGGTCTTCTCGCGCGTCCGGGCATCGACCGTTTTCACGATCACCGCGCAGGCAAGCGAGGGGCCGCCCTTTGGGTCGGGCAGCGTGCCGGGGACAATGACCGAGAAAGGCGGCACATGGCCGTAGATGATCGCGCCGGTCTGGCGGTTCACGATTTTGGTGGACTGGGTGATGAAGACGCCCATGGCGAGCACCGAGCCTTCGCCGACCACGACGCCCTCGACGACTTCGGAGCGCGCGCCGATGAAGCAGTTGTCCTCGATGATGGTCGGATTGGCCTGCAGCGGCTCAAGCACGCCGCCAATGCCGGTGCCGGCGGAGATGTGGCAGTTCTTGCCGACCTGCGCGCAGGAGCCGACAGAGGCCCAGGTGTCGATCATCGTGCCTTCACCGACATAGGCGCCGATGTTCACATAGGACGGCATCAGCACGGCATTCTTCGCGATGAAGGCGCCGCGGCGCACAGCAGCGGGTGGCACGGCGCGGAAGCCGGCTTCACGGAATTCCTTTTCGCCCCAGCCCTCGAACTTGGAGGGCACCTTGTCCCACCAGTTGCCGCCGCCTGGCGTGCCGGAGATAGGGCCATTGGCGTTGAGGCGAAATGACAGGAGCACGGATTTCTTGAGCCATTGGTATACGGTCCAGCTGCCGTTGTCTTCCTTCGTGGCGACGCGCGCCTCGCCGGAATCGAGCAGGCTGATGGCCGCATCGACCGCGTCGCGCACTTCGCCGGTCGTCTCGGTGGACAGCGTGTCGCGCGCCTCCCAGGCAGCATCGATCACACGGGCAAGGGCTTCGGTCATGGCATCAGTCTTTCGCGTTGGTCGTCAGACGCGGGACAGCCTGGTCGAGGAAGCCTGCGAGGTCGCCGGTGATGTAGTCGATGTGCCCGGTCCCGTCACCCCCGAACACGTCCCCTGCCCCGGCAGGCCGCGCCTCAATGGGTTCGTGGCTCCAGTCCTTGGCGGAATGGACGAGCACGGTGGTGAAGCCCAGGGATTTAGCGGGCAGGAGATTGCGGGCAAGGTCTTCGAAGAAGGCAGCGCCCAGCGGCTCGACCTGATGCAGGCGGCAGAAGGACTGATAGGCTGGCAGGTTCGGCTTCGGCGTGTAGGCGCTTTCCTCGATGCCGAAGCTTGCATTGAAGAGATGCGCGAGGCCCATCTTCTCGATGACGCGCTCGGCATGACGGCGCGAGCCGTTGGTGTAGATGAACTTGCGTCCTGGGAGCGCGGCGATGGCGCTGCGCAGGTGCGGCAGGTCCGGGAGCGGCGAGAGATCGATCTCGTGAACGTAGTGGAGGAACTCAGCGGGATCGAGGCCGTGCTCGGTCATAAGGCCGGAGAGCGTGGTGCCATATTTCGCATAGTAGTGCTTCTGCAGGGTTCGCGCTTCGCCGCGCTCAAGGCCGGTGAACCGGGCTACGAAATCAGTCATCCGCGTATCGATCTCGGCAAAGAGGTCGCACGTCGCGGGGTAGAGCGTGTTGTCGAGGTCGAACACCCAGTCCGTAACGTGATCCAGCTTTGGCACCAGCGGCAGGTTACTCGTCATTCGCCCCTGCATCGGTGAAGTCGCGTTCGAAGAACTCGAAGACCAGCTTGCGCTCGGTCGGCGCCGGGGTGCGTGCGAAGAGAGCGGTGCGATAGGAGCTGTCCTCACAATTGTCGCGCCCGGAGATGGCGAACTTCGCGCGGCCAACACAGAAGGCTTCGGAGGCACGCGACAGGGTGCGCAGTCCGGTCGGCTCTTCCATCTCGGCATAGACGAAGTGTTCAGAGCCGCGCAGCGGGCGGTCGACCACGCGGGCGCAGCCGCCAGCTTCGATGCGCCACCAGCCCCGGCTTTCCCAGCCCTCGGTGGCGCGGCGGGCAATGGCGCTCCAGACGCGGTTTTTGGTGCGGTTGCAGAGGGTGAAGCCGACCGTGCGGCTGCGCTCCTCGGCGGCCTGTTCGAGATAGTCGATCAGGTCTGCGTCAGAAGTGTCCGACGCGAGGCCCTTGAGCTTCAGGAAGTCGTTGATGGCGGCGCGGGTGCGCAGGCCGATATGGCCGTCGATATTACCGGACACGACGCCCGCTTCGTCGAGCAGGCGCTGAAGCCCGGAATTACGGGCATTGTCGAGCGTCCAGTTCTCGATCTCGGTAAAATTGTTGGTCCACTTTTCGGAAGTGATGTTGATCGGCCGGAAGCCCTGCGGCTCGAGGCCCATGGCGGCGCAATCGGGCGGGCTTTCCAGCGAAAAGCCGCCGGTGGGATCGACGCAGAGTTCGTGGCGCCCGCCCCATTCGCGCCCACCGCCCTGGTGGGCTGTCGAGGCGCGGCCGTAGAGATAATGGATGCCGGGCGTCAGCAGACCGGGCAGGGCTGTCTCGCAGGTGCCAGGCGGGAGCTTGGTCCAGCCATCCACTGAAAAGCCGGTGCCTTCGGAATGGCCAACGGCGGCTTCGATGATGAAGCTGGTGCGGTTGCAGAGTTCCCAGCCGCCTTCACCTTGCGCGCGCGCTGGCAGGACCAGCACCGTGACGGTCGCAACGGCGAGCGCCGCCAGCCTAAGAAACAAGCGTTCCAGCGCCATGTTCAGTGAAAAGCTCCATGAGCAAGGCGTGCGGCGCACGCCCATCGAGGATTACTGCCGCCCCGACGCCATGAATCACGGAATGCGCTGCCGTTTCAAGTTTGGGAATCATACCGCCGGCAGCTGTACCGTCCGCAATCAGGCCTGGGATGTCCTTGACCTTGATTTCACGGAGAAGATTTTTCTGCTTGTCGAACACGCCGGCCACATCCGTCAGCAGCAGCAGGCGGCTGGCGCCGAGGGCAGCGGCCACCGCGCCCGCCGCAGTATCGGCGTTGATATTGTAGCGGGCGCCGTCCTCGCCGATTCCAACCGGGGCGACGACCGGGATAAGGTCATCATCGGCATCGCGAAGGGCTTTCAGGACCGCGATGTCGACATGCTCGGGTTCGCCGACATATCCGAGGTCGACGATGCGCTCGATATTGCTGTCCGGGTCCTTGGTGGTCTTGGTGGCCTTGCGGGCGCGGATCAGATTGCCATCGGCGCCGGAGAGGCCGACCGCCTTTCCGCCCGCGGCGTTGATGGCGCGGACGATGGATTTGTTGATGGGGCCGGAAAGGACCATTTCGACGACTTCCATGGTCGCGTCATCGGTGACGCGCAGGCCGTCCTTGAACTCGGATTTGATCGCCAGCTTGTCGAGCATCGCGCCGATCTGCGGGCCGCCGCCATGGACGACGACCGGGTGGATGCCGAGCAGCTTCAACAGCACGACATCGCGGGCAAAAGCCTTGGCGAGTTCGGGATCGACCATCGCGTGGCCGCCATACTTGATCACGATGGTCTGGTTGTCATAGCGCTGCAGGTAAGGCAGCGCTTCGGACAATGTCCGGGCGGTCAGCAGGGCCTGCGTCTGGGCCTGCGTCTGGGCCTGCGTCTGGGCGAGCGTCTGTGCGTCGGTCATGGGACCGGTGTCTAGAGCGTTTCGATGACCCCATGCAATGCCCGAGGCGGCGGAGGGTTCAGAGGGCGAAGGTCATGAAGACACTGTGCGGATCCTCGGAATAATCGCCGAACGGGCCGCAATAGGTGAAGCCATAGGCCTCGTAGAGGCCGCGGGCGGGGATGAAGGCGTCCATCGCGCCGGTCTCCAGCCAGAGCGCGGTGTAGCCCCGGCGCCGGGCCTCGGCGAGTAGGTGTTCGAGCATCTGGCGCCCGAGCCCCCTGCCCCGCTGGACCTGGCGGGTGTGCATGGATTTGATCTCGCCCGCGCTGTCGCCGAGGTCCTTCAGGGCGCCGCAGCCGATCAGGGCGCCGTCCTCCCACATGCTCCACACCGAGACGGCGGGCTGGCGCAGGCCGTCGATCGGCAGGAAGTGGCAACTTTCGGGCGGGGAGGCCGCCAGCATGGTGGCGGCATGGACTGAGATCAGGTCCGCCATCTCGGAGCTGGTGAGATCATCGGGGCGAATGTCGATCATGGCGCAGGTCCTCCCGCGCCGGTTCTAGGCGGGCGGCAGGAAGCCGGCAATCTCGGCCCGGAGCTCCGCGATGCCCCAGCCCTTCTCTGATGAAGTTTGCAGCACCACCGGGTGCGCGGCGCCGCGCTTCTTGAGCTTTACGGCGACATCGGCCGCAACCTTCTCGACTTCGGGCTTTGGCACCTTGTCGACCTTGGTCAGGATGATCTGGTAGTTCACGGCCGAACCATCGAGCAGGTCCATGATTTCGTGGTCAGTGTCCATGAAACCGCGGCGCGAATCGACCAGCAGGAAGACGCGGCGAAGGCTGGGCCGTCCGCGCAGGTAGGACTTGATAAGTTTCTGCCAGGCGGCGACCTGCGTCTTCGAAACCTGCGCATAGCCGAAGCCCGGCAGGTCGACGAGATAGAGGCGGCCTTCGCCGATATCGAAATAGTTCAGCTCGCGCGTGCGGCCCGGCTCGGTGGAAGCGCGGGCGAGCTTGGCGCGGCCGGTGAGCGCGTTGATCAGGCTTGACTTGCCGACATTGGAGCGTCCGGCAAAGCAGACTTCGAGACGATCCGCTGCCGGAAGACCCTGCAGGTCCACGACGCCCATGACGAAGGTGGCGTTTCCCGAGAAAAGGACACGGCCGGCTTCGATCTGGTCATCGGGGTAGGAGGCGGCGTCCAAGATTACTCCGCCGGCGCCTTACGGCGTCCGAGCAGGCCGGCAACAAACTTGCCGACTTCGGTCTCCGCGCCGTTCATCCGCATGATCGTGTACTGCTGGATGAAAGTCAGCACGTTGGACCAGACCCAGTAGAGCACCAGACCGGCCGCAAATCCTCCGAACACGAACATGAAGACAATCGGCAACGCCATGATGATGCGCGCCTGCATCTTGTCCGGCGGCGGCGGCGACAGCGATTGCAGGACCGCCATGGTGGCGCCGTAGAGCAGCGGCAGGATGCCGATGCCGATGATGATGCCGATGACCGGAATGGCCTTGATGTCAGCGCCCGACCAGAACGGGATCAGACCGAACAGGTTGCCGATGGCGGTCGGGTCCGGCGCCGAGAGATCCTTCATGTACCAGAAGGGCTCGTGGCGCATGTCGAGCGTCACATAGAGCGTCTTGTAGAGCGCGTAGAAGATGGGGATGGTCACGAGGATGGGCAGACAGCCGCCGATGGGGTTGGCGCCGGTTTCCTTGTAGAGCTTCATCATCTCCTGTTGGCGCCGCTGCGGATCGGCCGCGAAGCGCTCGGTGATTTCCTTCATCGGTTCCTGGAGCTTCTTGAGCTTGGCCATCGACTTGAAGCTGGCATTGTAGAGCGGCACCAGCGGCAGCTTAACAAGGACTGTGAAGGCCAGAATCGCCCAGCCGAACGAGCCGACAAGGCCGTGCAGCCAGTGCAGCACATAGAAGAACGGCTTGGTCAGGAAGAAGGCCCAGCCCCAGTCGATGGCGTCGACGAACTGCGGAATGCCCTGAGCTTCTTCGTAGGCGCGAAGGATCTCGAACTTCTTCGCGCCGGCAAAAATGCGGTTTTCGACGGTGACGCTTGCACCCGGCGCGATGCTCACCTCGGCGCCTTCAGTGCGCACTTCGAGAGGGCCGCCGCGCGCCAGGCTGGCGCGGTTGACCGATGCGGTAAACGGTGCGGCCTGACCGGGAATCAGCGCGCTCATCCAGTATTTGTCGCTGAGGCCCCACCATCCGCCAGTCGCCGTGCTGAAATTGCCGTCCTGGGACTCGTCCTTGACCGGCTTGGACTGCATCAGCGGTTTGTACTTCTGCAAGCGGAGCGTCCCATTGGTGACGCCCATGAGGCCCATATGGGCGAGGCCGTTGTCTGCCTCCGCGGCGACGCCCGGCTCCGTGGCATTGAGGAACAGTTTGTAGTCGCCATGACGCTCGACCGAGCCGATCGGGCGCAGCGCCTGGAGCGCATCAGAAATATTGGTCACCGTGTCACGGAAGGTAAACAGGTAATTCTCGTCGACCGAAATCTCGCGGTCGATGCGGACACCGTCAGACTCAAGACGCAGCGTGACCGGCGTCGCGGACGTGAGCATGCCTTCGCCAACCTGAACCCAGCTGGAATTGCGCCCCGCAACGAGCGTGTTGCCGGAGGCCCAATAGTAAGTGGTGAAGTACCCGAACTCGGATTCTTCCGGGCGCAGCAGGCGGACTTCTTCGGTGCGTTCAACCGTCAGGAAGTGCTTCTTCAGCTGCAGGTCATCAAGGCGGGCGCCAGCGAGGCGGATGGAGCCATCGATGGAGGGCGCGTCAAACTTGATGCGCGTGGCGGCGGCGAGGGCCTCGGGAAGCGGCTTCGGGCCAGCCGCCTCAGCGGCGGCAGTATCAACGGAGGCAACTTGCTGCTGGGCGGCGATGATCGCCTGCTGGGCTTCGTAGCGCTTCTGTGCCGGCTCCATGACGAAGAACTGATAGAGAAAAACGAACGCAATCATCGCCACGAGGGCGAGCAGGAAATTGCGCTGGTCTTCTTTTTCCATGGGGAACGTTCCGGGTGTCTGTGGGCGGCGCGCCGGAGCTAGGCGCTGGGGGCATCAAATGCGCGCGAGGCTTATCAGCGCGCTTTCCATATCGTCAAGCAATCGGGACCAGCCTGCTTCGAGCGTCGCCTCTCGGGCGATGAAGACATAATCCCGGCCGGGACGCCCATGAAGGGCCAGCAGGCGGCGGGAGGCCTCCCTGAGGCGGCGTTTGGCGCGGTTGCGCTCGACCGAGCCGCCGATCTTTTTTGTCGCGGTAAAGCCTTCGCCGATATGGTCGCCTGGGGCCTCGCCGGCCCGGGCGCGGGCCTGGATCACGACGGATTTGCGCCGTTCGGTGATACCATCACGCGCAAACGTGAATTCGCGCCGCTTCTTGAGGCGGCGCGTTTCAGGTGATTTCTGGATTTCGGGGCCGGACATCATCGGTCTCCCGGTAAGCGGGCCTGAACGGCCGCGCAGGGAGATGGATCAGGCGGTGAGGGTCTTGCGGCCCTTGGCACGGCGGCGTGCCAGCACCTTGCGGCCGCTTTTCGTGGCCATGCGCTCACGGAAGCCATGAGTGCGCTTGCGGCGCAGGTTGCTCGGCTGAAAAGTGCGTTTCATGGGACTGCTCTGAACTTGGATCTTGGAAAACGGGGCGAATACAGGCGGGCGGGGGCCGGGTCAAGCCGCAACAGGTGCAAAATATGCCGATCACGGGCGCGGCAATCACCATGACGTGAGATGGCGGGCAGCCGCGCCGGGTCTATGTGTCCGGAACACTCTCATAAACTGGAACCTGTTCATGCGCCGCGCTGCCTTTTGCCTCGTTGCCCTTGCGGCCGCCCTTTTCCCGGCCCCCGGACTGGCCGATACATACCCTAGCCCCCAGACGGAGACGCCCGTGCCTGCCGAACATGCCGCATGGACGCGCCTTTTGAAGACATACGTCAAGGCCGGCACCGACGGCATCACCCGGGTCGATTATGCAGGATGGGCCGCCTCGGACGGCGACCGCGAGGCGCTGGACACTTATATTGACGGGTTTGCCGAGGCGGACCTCTTAGCGAGGACGGACGCGAACTTCGCAGCCTGGGCCAACCTCTACAATGCCGTGACCGTGCGCCATATCGTGGCGCGCTATCCGGTAAAATCTATCAGGGACGGCTATCTCACGGGTCCGTGGAAGGATGTGAAGGTTCAGGCGGGCGGGCGCGAAGTGTCGCTGGACGCCATCGAGCACAAGATCCTGCGCAAGACCTGGGGCACTCCGGAAGTGCATTATGCGATCAACTGCGCCTCCTACAGCTGCCCGAACCTGCCGGCGAAGGCCTGGGAAGCCGCCAGCCTCAGGAAAGACCTCGACGACGCCGCCCGCGCCTACGTCAACCATCAGCGCGGCGTGACGGTAACCGCCAAGGGGCTCAGGATCTCTGAAATTTACAACTGGTTCGAGATCGACTTTGGTGGGTCGAAGGAGGCCGTGATCGAGCACCTGGTGAAGTATGCCGACCCGGAACTTGCCGCGAAAATCCGCGCCAAGCCGAAAATCGTGCGCTACCAGTATGACTGGTCGCTCAATGATGCAGCGAAGATCAGGAAACCTGTGACCCAATGACAGATCGTCCCGTCCCGCTCTGGCGCCGCCTCTGGCCGGTTGCCTTGATCGTCCTTGCGCTGGCCGCCGCCTGGGCGAGCGGCGTGCACCGTTATCTCTCGCTGGATACGCTGCGCGAGCAGCAGGACGCCCTGCGCGCCTTCGTGGCGGAGAACACCGTGCTGGCGTTCGCCATCTATATTGCAGTCTATGCAACCGCGACGATCCTGATGCTGCCGGGCGCGCTGTGGATCACGGTCGCCGGCGGATTCCTGTTCGGCCTCTGGGGCGGCACACCGGCCACCATTGTCGGCGCCACGCTCGGGGCGAGCATTCTTTTCCTCGGCGCAAAAACCTCCGTAGGCAGCGCATTGCGGGAACGCGCCGGGCCGTTTGTGCAAAAGCTTGAAAAGGGCTTTCAGGAAGACGCTGTGTCCTACATGTTTGCGTTACGCTTTCTGCCGATCGTGCCCTTCCCGGTCGCCAATATTGCGCCCGCTATTTTTGGTGCCAGGTTTCGCGACTATGTGATTACCACGGCGCTGGGCATCGTTCCCGGAGTTATCGCTTATACATGGATCGGCGCAGGCCTCGGCGCAACGTTTGCGGCGGGCGGCGAGCCGGACTTCGCCAGCGTGGCCCGCAACCTCGTTCCGGCGGTGATCGCGCTGGCCACCGTCTCGTTGCTTCCGGTTGCCTACAAGAAATTCTTTCCCAAGAAGGTGCCCGCCTGATGGCTGATGTACGTACCCTGAAGGCTGACCTCTGCGTGATTGGCGCCGGATCCGGCGGCCTCTCAGCTGCGGCAGGTGCGGCAATGCTCGGGCTGAAGGTCGTGCTGTTCGAGAAGCACGAGATGGGCGGCGATTGCCTCAACTACGGCTGCGTGCCGTCCAAGGCGCTACTGTCCTGCGCGAAGTCGGCGCACGCTCCGGCCGAGGCAGCGAAGTACGGCGTCACGCTGGGGGAGGCAAAGGTCGACTGGGAAGGCGTGAAAGCACACATCCGCAAGTCCATCGAGACGATTGCCCCGGTAGACAGCCAGGAGCGTTTCGAAGGCCTCGGTTGCACAGTGATCCGCGAGGAAGCCCGGTTCGAAGACCCGCATACGGTCGTCTCAGGCAGCGTGCGCGTGAAGGCACGGCGCATCATAGTTGCAACCGGCAGCCGGGCTTTCATTCCGCCGATCCCGGGACTTGCAGAACATCCCTATCTGACGAACGAGACCATCTTCTCACTGCCTGCATTTCCAGAGCACCTCATCGTGCTTGGTGGCGGGCCCATCGGCCTTGAACTGGCGCAGGCATTTGTCCGCCTTGGCGCGAAGGTCACCGTACTCGAGATGGGCCGCGCGCTGGCCCGCGCCGACGCAGCGCACGCGCAGCTGGCAGTCGAGGCCCTCCGCCGCGAAGGCGTCTCGATCCTCGAGGGCCACAAGGCGGTGCGCGTTTCAGGCGGCGCCGGGCGTGTCAGTGTGCATGCGGACGGCCCGGATGGCGAAATCGCTATCGAGGGATCACACCTTCTTGTCGCGCTCGGCCGACGCGCGGTGCTGGAGGGACTCGGCCTTGACAAGGGCGGCGTAAAACATACGCCAGCCGGCATCACCGTCGGTGATACGCTCCGATCAAGGAGCAATCCGCGCGTCTGGGCGCTGGGCGATGCGGCCGGGCGCGAACAGTTCACGCATGTCGCGGGCTGGCATGCCTCCGTTTTCATCCGCCGCGCCTTCTTCAAGCAGGGCAGCACGGCCGCGAGCCTGCCGGTACCCTCGGTGACTTACACTTCACCGGAGATCGCGCAGATCGGCCTCACCGAAGCGGAAGCGCGGGCAAAGTTCGGGGGCAGCGTGAAGACGTCCGCCTTTCCGTTCCATGACAATGACCGGGCCATTGCCGAAGGCAGAACGCTCGGCGAAGCGAAACTCGTGCTGCACAAGGGCACGCTGGTCGGCGCCTCTATTGCCGGGGACGGCGCGGGTGACATCCTGCAGCTGGTCTCGGTCGCCATGTCGAACGGCTTGAAGCTGACCGCCCTGACCAACTTCATCTCGCCCTACCCGACCCGCGCCGAAGCCGTGAAGCGGGCAGCCTCGGCCTATTTCACACCAAGCGTATTCGGCAAACCGGCGCGGACGCTGGTTGGCCTGCTGCAGCGGATTCCCTGAAACCGGGCCTGTCCCCCGTTCCCCTTCGGCCTGAATTCGCCTAAGCCTCGGCGGGTGACCGCGCCCCCGACTGCCCCAGAACCGACGCCGCCGCCGGGCTTCAGGCGGTTTGCCGATGGCCTGTCGGCGCGCCTCTTCGCGCTGACACTGGGCGCCATCCTGTTTACAGAATTCCTGATCTTCATTCCCTCCGTCAGCGGCCTGCGCACACAGTGGCTGGAAGAACGCGTCTCGGCCGCGCGCATCGCCGCGCTCGCCCTGGAAGCTGCGCCGATGCGCGAGGTTTCCGATGAACTGTCGGAAAGCCTGTTGATGAAAGCCGAGGTGCTGGCCGTCGCAGAACTGGAGGACGAAATGCGCTTCCAGCTGCTGGCGCCGTCCGCCGAAATTGACGGGCCGACGCGGACCATCGACCTGCGCGGCTCCACCATGATGGGTCGCTCCCTCGCCGCCATGGCAGAGTACTTCGCTCCGGGCGGCGAAATCCTGATCGTCATGGCGGAAGGGTCCGGCGAAGGCCGCGTCATCGAGATCGTCGTGCCGCAGGCGCCGTTGAAGTCGGCGCTCACCGCTTTTGCCTGGCGGGTAGCGGCCTTGTCGCTGATCATTGCGCTGGTCGCGGCCGTGCTGATCTATGCCGTCCTGGACCTCCTGGTCGTTCGGCCGATGAAGCGGGTGACCGTCAGTGTTGAACAGTTCAGCCGCGATCCCGGCAGCTGGACCCGGCGCCTGTCGCCCACGGCGCGCCGCGACGAGATCGGCCGCGCGCAGAATGCGCTCTCCGGCATGGAGGAAGCGGTGGCGGACGCTTTCCGCCAGCGCTCCCACCTCGCCGAGCTTGGCAGCGCGGTGGCGAAGATCAACCATGACCTGCGCAACTCACTCGCATCCGCCCAGCTTGTTTCCGACGTTCTGGCGAAGTCCGACGACCCACGGGTGAAGCGCGCCGCGCCGCGCCTCGAGCGGGCACTTGAGCGCGCGATCGACCTTGCAACAGCTACCCTCGACTACGGCAAAGCTGCACCGCGCCCGCCACGCCTGCAATCCGTTAGCCTACGGACGGTATTGCTGGAGGCGGCTGACGAAGCGTTGAATGGCGGCGGCGCTATGCTGGACGTCGATGTTCCGACTGACCTCGTCCTCGAGAGTGATCCCGACTATCTCCACCGCATCGCCTCCAACCTCTTGCGCAATGCCGATGAGGCCATGGCGCAGGCGGTGACGCCGGAGGCGCGCATCCACATTACGCTGGAAGATGAGGGCCTGATCTTCCGCGACAATGGGCCGGGCCTGCCGGACAAAGCGCGCGAGAACCTGTTCCGGCCCTTTGCCGGCTCCACCCGCACGAACGGCACAGGGCTCGGCCTTGTGATCGCGCATGAACTGGCGCTGGCGCTGGGCGGGGAGTTGTCACTTCAGGAAACCGGCGGGTCCGGCACCGCTTTCCGGCTTGCCCTTCCGGGTCTATCGGCATGACGATCTATGCCCCGTCGCAATCACGGCTGGAGGTTGTCCATGCCGATGATTTCCTGGTCGCGATCAACAAGTCATCCGGACTCCTGTCCGTGCCCGGACGAGGCGGGGACAAAGCGGACTGCGCCCTATCGCGCGTGCAGAAAGTGTTTCCGGATGCGCTGACGGCGCACCGGCTAGACATGGCGACCAGCGGCCTCCTGCTGTTCGCGCGCGGCAAGGACATGCAGCGCGCCCTCTCTGGGCTGTTCGAGCGCAGTGAGATTCAGAAGCGTTACATCGCGGATGTATGGGGCACGCCGCAGCCCGCATCGGGCGAGGTAAACCTGCCGCTGATCAACGACTGGCCGCGTCGGCCCCTGCAAAAGGTCGACTGGGAAATCGGCAAGCCAAGCGTCACACGCTACCAGACACTGTCTGGCGACAATACATCTTCGCGCCTTGCCCTGACCCCGCTGACCGGGCGCTCGCACCAGCTGCGGGTCCACCTGTCCCAGATCGACCATCCGATCCTTGGCGACGAATTCTATGCCCATGCTGAAGCACTGGCGGCACGCGCGCGCCTGGCGCTGCATGCCGAGATGCTCTGCTTCATTCATCCTGGCACCGGCGCGCAAATCGAGCTCGTTTCGCCCTGCCCGTTCTGATCAGGGTTGACGCGGCGCTCTAGCGTAGTATATTGAAAAACAATAAATTCAGAACAGGTACAGGAGCCTCAAATGCACGCAGAACTGGTTCGTGTCGCCTTGCATGAAGTGGATATCAAGATCGTGGCGGAAGACCGGATGCATGTGCTGCAATGGCGGCGCAACCTGCTCTGGGACGAGGTGCTGCTGGACGGCATGCGCCAGGCCTCCAGCCACGGCCTGTTCAGCCGGGAGAAAGTCTACGGCCTCGTATTCGGACGTGACGAGGAAGGGCGCGGCGGCCATCAGGTCATGCTGATTCTCGACCCGGGTTACGGCTCCTACGACTATTCGAACAATGGCCAACGTCTGAAAGGCGTGCGGGTGGAAGGCGTCGACGGGCCACTCGTGTCCTACGGATCACTCGACGCCAAAGCGCTGGAGAAGCCGGCAACCTTCGCGGACTGGATGAAAAAATCGATCGGCATGGACTGGGGCGCCGACCACACGCGCCGTCCGAACTGAGCGGCGCTTCAGTTCGCAGCAGCAATCTCGACAAGCAACTTGTCGATCACCGGCAGAACCGGATCGCCGTCGACCGGACGGTCGTTGGCGATTACCGAGAAGACCAGCGTTTCACCGCTTGCCGCGATCAGGAATCCCGACAGCGCGTTGACGCCCTGCACGGTGCCGGTCTTCGCGAAGATGCGGCCCTCGAGAGGGGTGCCGCGAAAGCGCAGGGCAAGTGAGCCAGTCTGTCCGCCGACCGGCAGTGTGGCACGAAATGCCTCGCCCCAGGACTGCTGAGTGGTCCAGGTCAGGAACCGCACGGTCGATTGCGGGGTGACACGGTTATAGGGCGACAGGCCTGACCCATCGAAGAGTTCGATTTCGGCCCGGCCGATACCGGCCTGGTCCAGCATGGTGTGGAGCGCCTCCAGACCGTCTTCCGCCCCCTCTCCGCCTGTGGCGCGGGCAATATGGCGTAGCAACAGCTCAGCCGCGAGATTGTCGCTGTCTTCGGAGATATAGATCACACTTTGCAGCAGCGGCGGTGCAGCGAGGCGCGCGATCTCCTCGCCGGCAAGCTCATCGCTCCGTGAACGGACTTTGGCCGTGCCTTCAACCACAATGCCGCGCGCAGCAAGCAGGCGCATGAGGCGTTCCGCAGCCGTCCGGGCGGGGCTCGGCACGCTGAGGAAATAGTTGCGCGCGGCCGTGTCCGCCGGAAGGCTGCCGGAGAGGACAACCTCATCCGATCCCGGCCAGCGGAGCACGCTGAGCAGGTTCTCGCTGCCGAGCGGCCCCGTGATCGCTTCATTGCGAA
>NZ_JBBEBT010000011.1:12706-47585 GCF_040882205.1 Hyphomonas sp. | reverse complement strand
GTTTCGGGCGACCGAATGCGGCTGGCTTGCTGGCGGCGGGGAAAATGTCCCCGAACTCCGGCGAGAGCGTATAGAAGCCCCATGCCGCGCCCATATGGCCGGCCGTCGAGCCGCCGATGGACAGGTCATCGATCGCGTCCAGGAGCAGGTCCTTGTCAGCCGTCAGCGGGATGATCCTGGCTGCGGGGCAGGGGTTGGATGTGGACAGGTAGCCACGACCCACATAGCTCTCGGCCGCAGCCGCATCCGTATAGGCCTCGTCGCCGGTCCGTTCCGTCGCGCAGGTGGTGATCCGGTGGAGGCGCTGGGCGCCGTTGCTGGCGTTGTTGAAGCGGAAGTATTGGCAACCTGCTTCGGTGCAGAAGGACGTGCCGCCGTTCGTATAGGCGCCGTAGCTGGGGCCGACCGTGCTGTTGAGCACATAGGTGTTGGCAGCGGTATTGGAGACCACCCAGGTCTGGTGTGTTGTCCGGTTGATCTGCGTCATGCCATTTACGCCGGTAATCCAGACGTGATCGCCATTGTCCAGCCCGTGACCGTTGGCAGTCACTGTGACTTCGCAGTTCGTGTTGGCGCACTTGCGGATGATACCGCCGCTTGTGTAGGTACCGTAGCTGCGGCTGTCGGTGCTCTGCAGGCGGAAATTGTCTGTGGTCACACTGAAAATCGTGAACACTCTGTCGTTGACCTGGGTCATGCCGCTGACACCGCTGATCCAGACGCGGTCGCCGTTGGCGAAACCGTGGCTGTTCGAGGTAACCACCGCAATGTTTTGATTGGTTATCTGAGTAAGTGATTTCTGCGCGCCGACCTGCCAGTAAGCGCCGGTGACCGGGCGTCCCCCAGTGATTGGTCCACGGACCTGTTCGGCATAGTCGCCAACGTTTACAGCCACCGCATAGGGCACCATTGATACCTTGGTATAATACGGCGTCTGCTCGTCCTTGACGACGATGTTTACGAGGTCGGCGGATGCCTCTTTCAACGCTGTAATGCGGGTGCCGGCCATCGAGCCTGTGATGTCGAGGATCATGGCGACTTCGATATCCGCGCCGCCTTGAACCGCGTCCGAACGAACCGTGACAGCGACATAGTCGCGGCCCAAGATCTTTGCGATCGTGGTGTTTACGGTGATGTGTGTGACCAGCGAGATGCGGCCTTCGGCGTCCTGGGTCAGCTCGTAGGTGATTTCCCGGCCGAGTACCTCTTCCAGATGGTCAAGGTGGGCGTTGATCACCCCCTCGCGCTGTCCCGACGTCAAGAACGGATCGTGTGCGGCGGCCAGAGCCGCAGCGTCGGTTGCCTGTTGCAGCTTTTGCTTTTCCACCATGACCCGCGAGAGGTCGATGGCGAAGCCGACCAGCGGGAAGATCACCAGGCAGGACAGGGCGAACAGTATCGCCACATTGCCCCGGTCATTGCCGGCGAACCGGCGAACCCGGCGCGGAATTGCAAACTTGATCGACATAGCCCAGCTCACCCCTGGTGGATTTCCGCGCAATACCTACTGAGGCTTATGACAGATCGGTCTTGAACGAGGGTTTCCGGGAACCGGCAAATTGCGACTCGCCGGGCAGGGTCTGGTTAACCTATCATTCGCCCGATTCGCCCGCTCGCGAGAGGACGCCGCCATGCAGCAATATCAAGCGCTCCTGCAGGACATACTGCAGAACGGCCATGACCGCGCTGACCGCACGGGCGTGGGCACGCGCGGCGTTTTCGGGCGCCAGATGCGGTTTGACCTCGAACAGGGCTTCCCGCTGGTGACAACAAAACGCCTGCACGTGCGCTCTATTATAATCGAGCTGCTTTGGTTCCTTCGCGGTGAAACAAATATTGCCTGGCTGAAGGAAAACGGCGTTTCCATCTGGGATGACTGGGCCGATGCCAACGGCGATCTTGGCCCGGTCTATGGCAAACAGTGGCGCAGCTGGGCGGCGCCGGACGGGCGTACCATCGACCAGGTCCAGTGGGTGCTGGATGAAATCCGCACCAATCCAAACTCCCGCCGCCTTATCGTTTCGGCATGGAACCCGGCAGACGTTAACGATATGGCCCTGCCGCCCTGCCACTGCCTCTTCCAGTTCAATGTCATCGGCGGCCGGCTGAACTGCCAGCTTTACCAGCGCTCGGCGGATGTCTTCCTCGGCGTACCGTTCAACATCGCCTCCTACGCCCTGCTCACCCACATGATGGCCCGCGCCGCGGGCCTGCGCCCCGGGGACTTTGTCCATTCCTTCGGAGACACACACCTCTACCTGAACCATCTCGAACAGGCCGAACTGCAGCTGACGCGCGAGCCGCGTCCCTTGCCAAAACTCTGGATGAACCCGGACAAGACCGATCTTTTCGGCTGGACCTATGACGATTTCCGGATCGAGGACTATAATCCTCATCCCCACATCAAGGCCGCGGTCGCGGTCTGACCGGGCGGCCTATTCGCCCCTCAGGGTGCAGTGCACTGTGCCGCCGGTTTCCACCGCTATGGACAGGTATTCGTCAAACTCTGTGCAGGTGATCGCCGCCTCGGCCGAAAAGTCCCGCACCGGGTACACCGTCACCTTGACGCGTGCATCGCCGATCACCTCGCGGGCAACCCGCGCGGCATCGACCTGACCCTTGAAGGTCACGGACCGCTGACCCGGGTCGATGGTCACCATCTCGCCGCCCAGCCAGACGCCGAGGTCAGGGTCGAGCCCGGCCATGCGGGGGTCTTTCGGGACGCCGTAATAATCCGCCGAAACGCCGAGATCGGCATGGGTTTCGCTGAGTTTCCCCCGTGTGTCCTCTGAAAGGGTCACATCCAGCCGGAAGGGCAGGGACACGATCTTGGGCTCTCCGTCCGGCGTCCGTGAAACCGCAGGCGCCGTGCCTTTAGCCGCTGAGCCGGTGATGGCGGGTTCACGGGCTGCGGCCCTGGTCTGCTTGTCCGCGGAGCCGCAGCCGGCGAGCAGCGCGGCGCCCGCTAAAGCCGCGCCCAAGGGGCGCCTGTTGATCATTGCCGTCTTCTCCGGTTGCGGGGCAGGCCTCCTGTCTTGCCGGATCAGCCTGCAAAGGCAAGACCGGCGCCGCCGCTTGCCGCAGCGCGCGAAGCTCGCCATGATTGCGACCCGTGCCGAGGGGGACACGCAAGATCCGTCCGGCAGGATTTTTTTGGAGGCACCACCACATGAAAGTCTTCGTCGCCGAGCTCATCGGCACATTCACCCTTGTCCTGCTCGGCTGTGGCTCGGCGGTCCTTGCGGGCGCCGAGGTCGGCCAGCTCGGGATCGCCTTTGCTTTCGGACTGGCGATCGTCGCCATGGCTTACGGCATCGGCCCCATCTCGGGTTGCCATGTCAACCCGGCGGTCAGCTTCGGCGCCTTCGTCGCCGGGCGCATGCCCCTCAATACCATGCTGCGCTATTGGGCAGCGCAGTTCATCGGCGCCCTGCTCGGCGCCGGCGTCCTTTACCTCATTGCCAGCGGCAAGGCCGGCTACGACCTTGCCACTGGCGGCCTCGGTCAGAACGGATGGGGCCCGGGCTATCTGGGAGAATACACGCTCGCTGCGGCCCTCGTCTTCGAAGGTGTGGCGACCTTCCTGTTCCTGGTTGTAATTCTCGGCAGCACGCAGAAGTCCGCTCCTGGCATGTTTGCCGGCCTCGCCATCGGCCTGACGCTTACGGTTATCCATATCGTTGGCATCCAGGTCACCGGCGTCTCGGTGAACCCGGCCCGCAGCTTCGGTCCGGCCATCATTGTCGGCGGTACGGCCATCTCGCAGCTCTGGCTCTTCCTCATCGCCCCGCTGGTCGGCGCAGCGCTCGCAGGCATTCTGTTCAAGCAGAAGGTGCTGGAGACAGAATAGACCTCCGGCTGCATTCAGGGTGACCCTCGACCGAGTTCGCCGGTTGAGGGTCACGCAACGTCTGCGACCTCAAGGCGGGGTGTCTTGACCAGCAGAATGAAGGGCCAGGCGCTCCGGCTCCTGGGCCGCGGTCTGCGCGGAGCGAATGCAATCAAGCCTCGTGCGGCGAAATCAGCCCCGCATCTTCGCGCCTCCGGATGATCGCCGACACGATCACCGCGCCTACCATCTTGCCTATCACGAACACGACCCAGTTCCACGCATGCAGCGAATTGCCGGGATCCATGCCCAGCTCCATCTGCTTGGCGAGGTCGGCGCCATAGAGAAACACGGTCGTATCCACCGGCGCTGCGACCGCGCTCGACAGCAGGATTCGTGTCGAGAGGCGATACTTCGTGAACGTGAACAGCAGCCAGTCTACGCCTTCGGAAATCGCGAACGCGATCCCGCTCGCCAGCGCGATCACTGGCCAGGCATAGAAGAACGACCAGGCCACCGCGATTGCCATCAGGATAAGCACCCGGTGGCCCATCTCGCGCTGCACGAAATCCCGGATCACGAATACCATGCCGGTCACCATGGTCATCGGATGCAGCGCCACACCTTGCGGGAACGTCGCGTTCTCGCCGGGAGCCAGGACGTTGAATTCCGGGATCACCCCGAAACTCCAGTTCAGGAACGGGATCAGCACCACATAGAACAGCGCCCAGGCCCGCCCTTGCAGCAGCCAGATCGCCGCAAATGTCAGCCCCAGCGCGCCCAGCGCCGGACCCAGAAGGCCCGTCTGCCCATTCGTCAGAACGGAGACAAGATCAAAGCCCATGAATGTCCAATTCCCTTACGGCAAATGCAGCGAGGGCTGCGATTGCGGGTTGCGCCTGGCTTGCGCCGCGGCGCACGAGCCCACACTTCAGATCCATAGAGTTAACGGCGCCGGGGATGGCGCATGCCCGTCCCGTCCCTTGGCCGCCCGGAACCACGCTCATGACCCAACCCATCCGCCTCAGCCTCATTGTCGCCCAAGGACAAAATAGAGTGATCGGCAGTGCAGGGCAATTGCCCTGGCGCCTGAAGGACGATCTTGCCCATTTCAAACGCACCACGATGGGCGCGCCCGTCATCATGGGCCGCAAGACCTGGGAAAGCCTGCCGAAGCGCCCGCTGCCGGGTCGCCCGAACATTGTGATCAGCCGCGACTGGAATTACGACGCGGCTGAAGCGCGCGTCTATTCCAGCGTCTCGCCCGCCATCAACGCCGCCAAGGCCATGGCCCTGCGAGCCGGCCAGCCGGAAGTCTTCATCATCGGGGGCGCCGCAATCTACGAGATTGCCCTGCCGCTGGCCGACCGGATCTACCTCACCGAAGTCGATGCCGAGCCGGAAGGCGACGCCTACTTCCCGGTCATTGACATGCGCGCCTGGTCCGAAAGCTCGGTTACCCGCTTTGCATCCGGGCAGGGCAATGACCATGCTTTCACGCTGCGAATCCTCGACCATGTGACAGCGCCCGCCTGAACTGGCCTGAACTGGCCTGAACTGGCCTGAACTGGCCTGATTTGGCCTGATTTGGCCGGATTTAGCCTGACCCGGCGGGAGCGGTGGACGCTCCCCCGGCCGAGGCGTAGCCTTGCGGAGAATTATCCGGGAGGAAGACATGAATTTCGAAGTGGTCGGCTCCGGCCTCGGCTTTCCCGAAGGCCCTGTGGTGATGGAGGATGGCTCCATCATTCTCGTCGAAATCAAGAAGGGCTGCATCAGCCGCCTCTGGAACGGCAAGCATGAAGTCATCGCCACGCCCGGCGGCGGCCCCAACGGCCTCGCCATCGGTCCGGACGGCGCGCTCTATTGCTGCAACAATGGCGGCTTCGAATATCACGAGGTCGGCGGCCTCACGATCCCCGGCAATTGCCCGGCCGACTATTCCGGCGGCCGCATCGAGCGGATCGACCTCTCCACCGGCAAGGTCGAACGCCTCTATGACGAAGTCGATGGCAACAAGCTGCGCGGACCCAACGACGTCGTCTTCGACAAATCCGGCGGCTTCTATTTCACCGATCTCTGCAAGGGCTTCTCGCGTTACCGGGACCATGGCGGCGTCTATTACGCCAAGCCCGATGGCTCCCTCATCAAGGAAGTCGACTACCACCACATCTCGCCTAATGGCTGCGGCCTCTCGCCGGATGGCCGCACGCTCTATTTCGCCGATACGATGACAGCGCGCCTCTGGGGCTTCGCGCTCACCGGCCCGGGCGAATACACGCCGCACAAGCCGCCCTTCCTGCGCGGCCGTGTGATTACGGGGCAAACGGAGCTTTGCTACTTCGACTCGCTCGCCGTCGCCGCTTCCGGAAACGTCTGTGTGGCAACAATCCTGAAAAATGGCAGCACGGGCGGCATCACCACCATCACGCCGGACGGCCAGTCCAGCTTCACCGAAATCGCAGACCCCTTCGTCACCAACATCGCCTTTGGCGGCAAGGATATGCACGACGCCTACATCTGCGCCTCCGGCACAGGCCAGCTGCTCAAGACACGCTGGCCGGAAGCCGGCCTGAAGCTGAACTATAATGCCTGAACTCATTCACGCCCTGCCCGCAGCGGGGGAGAGGCGGAGGGCGCGTTGGGAGTTAGGGGTCTTACTGGAAACGCGTAGAGGCGCCCTAAGGCGGCGCACACGCTCCGCCAACCTGCCGGTACGGCCGGTTGCACTGCCATCCGTCCCCGGATGTGTTCAGATGCGCAAATGACGGCATCTTGATCTTCTGGCAGGCAGCGCCCTTCGGCGCATAGCCCCTGTTACAGGCCCAGCCGGATCCGGTCGCGCTGTCGGTCAGGTAGGCATTCCCGGGCAGCACGATCTTCAGGCAAGCGCCGTGCTCTGGCCGGAAGCCGCGTTCGCAGGCCCAGCCCTCGCCATGGTTCGAATTGGTCAGGTAGCCGTTCACCGGCACCTTGATCGCCTTGCACAGCTCGCCGTCGCGCGCATATGCGCGCTCGCAGGTCCACCGCGTGCCTGACCCGTCGAGATAGGCATTGGCCGGTACCCTGACCGCCGCGCAGGCGTCGCCCAGGCGCAAGAAACCGTAATTGCAGTCCCAGCCAGAGCCGTAATTGCCGCCCGTCAGGTGGGCGTTCTCCGGCAGTTTGACCGAGGCGCAGGCGCCGGCGGCCTCGCGGAATCCCTTGTCACAGGTCCAGCCTTGGCCATAGGGCTTGGACACCGAGTTCGCAGGTGGTCCGGCGGCAGAGGTATTTGTCTGCGCGAAGGCTGCCGTGCCCAGAAGTCCGGCGCCGAACAGCAGGCAGAGTACCCCCAGCAAAGCTGCTGGCATCCGGCGCAGCCAGCCCAGCGGACGGGGCGCATGTCTCATAATGTTTTCGGGACGGCCCGGCGATTCAAGGCGCTGGAAGTTTGCCGGGTCCGTCTGGTTACGGATGGTCTCAGGCTTTTACCCGGGTTGTGCGCTCGGCGGAATCGGCTGGCAGCATGCATTGCAGGACACGCGGGGCAGACGGCGCGGCATAGCGCTTGCGCGGTGCCTCGCGGGACGCCGGGATCACGGGCGCCGTTTCGCGCATCGGCGCAGCTTCAGCGGTTTCGCCGATCGTTTCAAGGATCTCTGATTTTTCGAGGGACATGGGCACAGCCTTTCCGGCAGGCGGACGCAAGCGTCGTTAACATCGGTTTGTATCCCACCCGGATATTACTTACAAGTCTTTGATTATATTTATATTTTTACGGCCAGCATTCGGCCAAGAATCCCTGTCGAATCAGGGCCGCCTCAATCCTCGAACACGATTTCCGGCGCCGGTTTGGTCACCAGCTGGTCCAGCGCAATCGCCACATTGCGCGCCAGGGCCATGAAAATGTCCGCCGCGGGACTTGTTCCCAGCGCCGCCGGAATCCCCGTATCGCCGCCTTCGCGGATCGCCTGCAGCATCGGAATCTCGGCCAGAACCGGCAATCCCAGCGCCGCGCTCATCCTGCGCGCGCCGCCTTCGCCCATCAGGAATTGCTTCGTACCCGTACCATCCTCGAACCAGCTCATGGTCTCGACAAGCCCGATAACGGGGACATGGGTCTTGGTAAACATCGCCGCCCCGCGCCGCACGTCGGCCAGCGCCACTTCCTGCGGTGTCGTCACGAGCAGCGCGGCCGTCACCGGCACTTTCTGCGCAATCGCCAGCTGCGCGTCGCCGGTGCCCGGCGGCGTGTCGATGATCAGAATGTCCAGCGGTTCTTCCCGCGTGCCCCATTCGGCATCGTTCAGCAGCTGCGTGATTGCCGACATGACAATCGGCCCACGCCAGATCATCGGCGAGTCCGGATCGGACAGATACCCGATCGACAGCGTCTTCATGCCGTACGCTTCCACCGGCACAAGTTTCTTCACCGCCGAGGTCGCGGGCTCCGCGCTCACCGTGCCCAGCATTGTCGGAATCGAGGGGCCATAGATGTCCGCGTCCAGCAGGCCGACGCGCATGCCGGCCTTGGCCATCGCGGCGGCCAGGTTCACCGCCACGGTCGATTTGCCCACGCCCCCTTTGGCGCTCGCTACCACCAGGATGCGGTCAATCCCCGGGACCGGCCTCATCGCCTGCGCCGGCCCCGGCACGCCCTGGCTGATCGCTTCGTCCGACAGCCGCGCCCCCTTGGTCACCCGGCGCAGCCCCGGGGCCGGGGGCGCGGGCGCATGGCTGTGCGTGTGGCCATCGCCGGGGCCATGCGCATGTGCCCGCCTCGCGCTTGGGCGCAGCTGCGCCGTCATGACACTGCGCACGGCGGTAATCCCCGGAATCCGGCTCGCATAATTCTCGGCTTCAATTCGCCGCGCTTCGGCCGTGCCGGCATCGCCGTCCTCGGCAAGGATCACCAGCAGGGCCTTGCCGTCATCGTCGACCGATACAGACTCCAGCCAGCCCGCCCCGCCGAGCGCCTCGGTGATAGCGCCCGCCAGCTTTTCACGTGTCTTCTGCTTTGATCCAAACATTGGTCCCGAAACCCAGCCTTTTTACTGTTTGCGCGCCGCCAACTCGCGCTGAGGGCGAAACCGCAGGCTTCCGGTTAAGAAGTTGCTTCATTTTAGCCTGTTAGACATGGCGAATCGACGTGCACACATCGCAAGACGCCCTATATAGGCCCCACTCGAAGAATTCAGGAGGCGTTATTGCCCTGGGAAGAAAACAATAAAGGTTCCGGCCCCTGGGGCGGCGACGGCGGAAAAGGCTCCGGCGGCGGTGAGGGCGGCTCGCCCTGGAACCGTCCGGGCAGCGGCGGTGGCGGCCCCGGCGGCGGCCCCGGCGGCGGCCCCGGCGGCGGCAAGGGCGGCGGCAAGGGCGGCGGCGACAAGGAGCCGGCCGACCTTGAAGAACAGATGCGCCGCATGCAGGACCGCTTTCGCCAGCGACGCGGCGGCGGCGGGGGCGGTGGCCGCGGCAAGGGCGGCGCGCAGATGCCGAACCTTGGCCCCCTCGGCGTGCTCGTCATCGGCGGCGTGGTCCTCCTGTCCTGGCTCTCCACCAGCATCGTTATCGTTGACCCGACCCAGCAGGCGGCCGTCTTCCGCTTCGGCAAATGGCAGACCAATTTCGGCCCCGGCCTGCACTTCCACCTTCCGGCCCCCCTCGAGAGCCATATTCTGATCCCGGTCGAACGCCGGATCGAGACGCGTCTCGGCGGCACGGCGGAAGAAAGCCTGATGCTGACGCAGGACGAAAACATCGTCGACATCCAGTTCTCGGTCTTCTGGAAGGTCGACACGGCCAATCCGGAAAACTTCCTGCTCAACGTGCGCGATCCTTCGCTGACCGTCGAACAGGTCGCCGAGTCGGTGATGCGCGAGGTCGTCGGCACGACGCGCCTGCAGAACATCATTACTACTGAACGCGACATCGTGCAGCAGGCCGTCGCGGCCCAGACCCAGGCCCTGCTCAACGAATACCGCGCCGGCGTCGAGATTCTCTCGATCCAGATCGACAAGTCCGATCCGCCGCAGCAGGTGATCGAGGCCTTCAACGACGTGAACGTCGCCGAGCAGGATGCACAAACCCGGACCAACCAGGCCACCCAGTTCGCCAACGAGGTCGTCCCCCAGGCCCGCGGCACCGCGCAGCGCCTGCTGCAGGAAGCCGAAGCCTACCGTGACCGCGTCATCGCCGACGCCGGCGGTGAAGCGTCCCGTTTCGACCAGATCTACGAGGAATACCGCAAGGCGCCCCGCGTGACCCGCGAGCGCATGTACCTCGAAACCATGGAACGTGTCCTTGCCCGCACGGACAAGATGATCCTCGACCAGGATTCCGGCGCCGTTCCGTACCTGCCGCTTGAGCGCACCCGCCGACCGGCGACTGCTCCGAACACGGGAGATCAATAATGCGCGCTTTCGGATGGCTCATCCTGATAGTGTCCATTCTCGGACTGATCATCGCTTCCAATGTCTTCTTCATCGTGCGCCAGTCGCAACAGGCCATCGTGCTCCAGGTGGGCCGTCCGGTCGCTCTGATCAACGAGCCCGGCAAGGACGAAGCCGGCCTTCATATGAAGATCCCGATCATCCAGCAGGTCGAGATCATCGACAAGCGTAACCTGGGCCTCGATATCGAAGGCATCCAGGTTCTCGCCTCCGACCAGCGCCGCCTGCGGGTCGACGCATTCGTCCGCTGGCGGATCAACGATCCCCTGCGCTACTATCAGCGCTTCCGTACCGAGGAAGCCGCCCAGTCGCAGCTCAACCGCATCACCACCTCCGCCATCCGCGAAGTGCTGGGCGATGTGCCGGTCCCGGAAATCGTTTCCGGCCAGCGCGCCCAGCTCATGGGCCGCATCCGGCAGGGCGTGAACGCCGGCCTCGCCGCCGACGGCATCGACATCATCGATGTGCGCATCCGTCAGGCCGACCTGCCGAACGAAGTCGCCGAAGGTGTCTACGAACGGATGCGGACTGCCCGTCTCCAGGAAGCGCAGCGTATCCGCTCGGAAGGGGAGGAGCGGGCCCGCCTGATCCGCGCCCAGGCCGAACGCGAGAAGACCGTCATCGAGGCGCAGGCCCGTGAACAGTCTTCCAAGATCCGCGGTGAAGGCGATGCCAAGGCCTCGGAAACCTATGCGACCGCCTATAACAAGGACGCAGAGTTCTTCCGCTTCCAGCGCGCGCTGATCGCCTGCGAAACGGCCATCCAGGAGGGCACGCAGATCATTGTCGGCCCGAACTCGCTCGGTATCTGTGATCAGTTCTTTGACAGCGCCCGGTCCGCCGGTGTTCCGCGCTAGAGCGGCGATCCGAAACCTGGCAAACGCGTCTGGGACAATTGCCGTGACTACCCGGGAAGGACGGTGAGCCTGCTCACCGTCCTCCTCGCCGGGTTCGGCGTCTGGCTGCTGGTCGAGGGTAGCCTGTGCGCCATCGCGCCGGATTTCATGCGCACGCTGGCCTTCCGCGTCCAGTCGCTTTGCCCGCGCGACCTTATCCTTGCGGGTCTGGTCGTCGCGGCGATCGGTGCGGCGCTCCTCACACTTGCAGTGCGCACCGCCTGAAGCGGTTGCACTCGGCCCCCAAAGCGCCATAGTCAGGCGCCAATCGGACCTCACAAAAAGTTCCGAACCTGACCGGAGCGAACGCCCCCATGAACTACGCCGCCCTTCTGGCGCTTGCCCTTCTGGCCTTGCCCGCCGCCGGCCTTGGCGCCGAAGCGCAGGTCAGTCTGTCGAAACCCGCCACCGGCGTCGACATGAAGTCTGCCCCATCGAGCTTTTCCGCCCTGTCCAAACGCCTGATGCCGGCGGTGGTGAACATCTCCACCGAAACCGTCATCGCCTCCGGCATGCCCACCTTCCCGGAAGGCTCGCCCGCCGAACGTTTCAACGAATATTTCGGCCGCGACGGCGACGGCTTCCAGCGCCAGGGCTCGCTCGGCTCCGGCTTCGTCATCAGCGCCGATGGCTACATCATCACCAACAATCACGTGATCGAGAAAGCCGACACGATCACCATCACCTTCTCGAACGGGCGCGAATTGCAGGCCAAGCTCGTCGGACGCGACCGCGATACGGACATCGCCGTCCTCAAGGTCACCTCCCGCACGCCGCTGCCCTTCGTCGAACTGGCAGACAGCGACAAGGCCGTGGTCGGCGACTGGGTCATCGCCATCGGCAACCCGCTCGGCTTCGGCGGCTCGGTCTCCGCGGGTATCATCTCGGCCACTGGCCGGGACCTGAATACGGGGCGTTCGGACAATTTCATCCAGACCGACGCGGCCATCAACCAGGGCAATTCCGGCGGTCCGCTGTTCAATCTTGCCGGCCAGGTCGTCGGCGTGAACACCGCCATCATCTCGCAGTCCGGCGGCTCCATCGGCCTCGGCTTCTCGGTGCCGTCGAACACGGTCAAACGCATCAGCGCCGCCCTGATCAAGGACGGCCGCGTGCGCCGCCCCTGGCTCGGCGTCAACGTGCAGGACGCCGACGCCGCCCTGATCAAGGCCTACCGCGCCAAGGGCCTCACCGGGGTCATCATTACACGGATCTCCGATGACAGCCCGGCTGCGAAAGCCAAGCTCGAAGTCGGCGATCTCATCCTGACCATCGATGGCAAGTCGGTGGTCGGCGTTCGCGAGATGACGCGCACCCTCTCAGAAAAGCCGATCGGCAAGTCCGTCAACCTCTCCATCGTCCGCGATGGCCGCACACGGGAGGTCGCCGTCACGCTCACCGAGCTGAAGGACGACGAGGAAGCAACCGCCGCCGCTGCGCCGGACACGGCCGCAAACTCGAATGATCTGGGGGCGGAGATTTCCCCGGTCGATGACGACATGCGCCGCCGCTACGCCATCCCGAAGGACCTTGCCGGCGTCGTCGTCACCTCGGTCAGCCCGCGGGGACGCGCCTTTAACAAGCTGCGCCGGGGCGATGTCATCGTCGAGGTAAACTTCAAGGCCGTCACTTCGGTGACCGACACGCTGGCCAAGGTCAAAGCCGGCCTCGCCACGCCCGCTACCCCCATCCTGATCCGCCTCAAACGCCGTGGGGAAACCGGCGGCTGGTTCGACCAGTTCGTCTCCGTCGAGATCAAGGCCTGACCGCGCTTACAGGGCCTCATTTCTGATTTTGTCATCCCGGAGAAAGTGAAAGCCGGGGCCCCTGCTTTGAAACATTAGCAAAGCCCCCTCGATGCCGGCTTCGTGTTCGCCGGGATGCCAGGAGGCGCGCGCGTTCCTTTGGACGTCTCACCGCTGTCTTTCCTGCCCCTTGACGCACTCCAAATATTTCGACATTCGTCGAATTATGGAATCAAGTCTCGCCATCGATCGTCTCTCCGCCCTTGCCCAATCCGGGCGGCTCGACGTCTTCCGTCTGCTCGTGCGCGCCGGGCCGGGAGGCGTCCCGGCGGGTGAGATTGCGGCCGACGTCGGCCTTGCGCCGAACACGCTCTCCTCCCAGCTCAGCATTCTCGTGCATGCCGGCCTCATTTCGGGCACGCGCGAGGGCAGGGTGATCCGCTATGCCGCGCGCACCGGCTCGATCAGTGAGCTGATCGTTTACCTGATGGAAGACTGCTGCGACGGCCGCCCCGAAATCTGCGCGCCCGTGCAGGCCGCTGCCGAACGCGCCGGCTGCTGCCCGCCCGCAAAACCCAGAGCCTGCAAGCCCGCCCGCGCATGAGCCTCTTCGAAAAATTCCTCTCCGTCTGGGTCGGTCTCGCCCTGGTCGCCGGCCTCGCGCTCGGCCAGCTATTCCCGTCTGCCTTCGGCGCGCTCGCGTCCCTTGAGTATGCCAACGTCAATTTCGCCGTCGCCCTGCTCATCTGGGCGATGGTCTGGCCCATGATGATCGGCATCGAGTTTGCCGGCATCCGCGGGGCCTTCGCGAGGCCCAAGGGCTTGATCATCACGCTCGTCGTCAACTGGCTGATCAAGCCGTTCACGATGGCGCTGCTCAGCGTCCTCTTCTTCGAGCACCTCTTCGCGGGTCTGATACCGGCAGGCGATGCAAAATCCTACATCGCCGGCCTCATCCTGCTCGGCGCTGCGCCGTGCACGGCCATGGTCTTTGTCTGGGCCCAGCTCACCAGGGGCGATCCTGCCTACACGCTCGCGCAGGTCGGTGTGAACGACGCCATTATGGTCTTCGCCTTCGCGCCCATTGTTGCGCTGCTGCTCGGCGTCGCGGAAATCTCCGTGCCCTGGGAAACACTGATGCTCTCGGTCGGCCTCTATGTCATCATCCCCCTGATCGCCGGCATCATCGCGCGCCGCTTGCTGATCGCACGCGGCGGCCTCGCCGCCGTCGATACCTTCATGGCGCGGATCAAACCCGCCTCGGTCATTGGCCTCCTCGCCACGGTTGTCCTTCTCTTCGGTTTCCAGGGCGGCGTCATCCTCGCGAACCCTCTGGTCATCGCCCTGATCGCCGTGCCTATCCTCATCCAGTCTTATGGCATCTTCGCCGTCGCCTACGCCGCCGCCTTCGCCTGGAAAGTGCCCCACCGCATAGCCGCCCCCTGCGCGCTGATCGGCACATCCAACTTTTTCGAACTTGCCGTCGCTGTCGCAATCAGCCTCTTCGGCCTGAACTCCGGCGCGGCGCTGGCCACCGTCGTCGGCGTCCTCGTCGAAGTGCCGGTGATGCTGTCGCTCGTCGTCTTCGCCAACCGCACCCGCGAAAAATTCGCCGCCTTCGAGACGGAGCCTGCATGAACGTCCTCTTCCTCTGCGTCGCCAATTCCGCCCGCAGCCAGATGGCCGAAGGCCTCGCCCGACACCTCCTCGGCCCTGGCGCCGAGGTGATGTCTGCCGGCTCCGCCCCGACGAGGCCGAACCCCTACGCCATCGAGGCGATGGCCAATCGCGGCATCGACATCACCTCCCACACGTCGAAATCCTTCGCCTCGCTCGACGCCGCCGCCTTCGACTATGTCATCACCCTCTGCGCCGAGGAGATCTGCCCCTGGCTCCCCGGCGAGACCCGGCGCTTCCACTGGCCCATCGACGACCCTGCCAGCTCCGACCCCGCGCTCACGCCCGAAGACTTCCGCGCCCGCTTTGCCGCCGCCCGCGACGAAATCGAGGCACGGATCGAAGCCTTCCGCCGCGAGCACGCCGGGTCTAAGGTCTCCTGACCATGCTGGAATACTCGGTCACCGCCCGGCGGATGGATGCCCACGGCAGCGAAGCCCGCGCCGGTGAGGCCCGCCTGGTGCTGGATACCGACCTTTCCGGCCGGCCCGATGCCTTTAATCCGGCGGAGCTTTTCCTGGCCTCGGTAGCCGCCTGCATCCTGAAGGGAATCGAGCGTGTAACGCCTCTTCTGGGCTTCGCGCTGGACGGCGTGGACGTCCGCCTGCACGGCCAGCGCCAGGATGCGCCGCCGAAAATGGTCTCCGTCACCTATGAAATCATCGTCGACACCGGCGAGACCAACCAGCGGCTCGAACTTCTGCACAAGAACATCCGCAAGTACGGCACCATCTCCAACACGGTCGCGGATGCGGTAAATCTCACCGGCACGATCCGCCGCCGTTAGGCAGTCTTTCGCTTTCCCTTGCGGAAAAGGCGTCATCAAACTGCGCCGGAAATGTACGCCGGGATGCCGTTTGGGCTCGCCAAGGCCATCAACGCGCGCTACGAGAAGGCTAAATCGCATCTCTATTCGGGCTGAGAGTCACGCCATGATCCATCCTTCGCTCATCGCTATCGCCGCCATCGTCATCGTGTTCGGCATCCTGAACCTCATCGAGTTCAAACGCATCGACTGAACCTGCGAGGGCAGCTGCCATGCCCGATCCGATCCTGATTGCCTCGCTTGTTGGCGGGCTCCTGCTCCTGGCCCTGGGCGGCGACTTGCTCGTGCGCGGAGCCGTTCGCGCATCCCGCGCCATGGGCGCCGCGCCCCTGATCGCCGGCATCTTCATTGTCGGCTTCGGTACCTCGCTGCCGGAAATCCTTGTCTCGGTGAACGCCGCCTTCTCCGGAAGCCCGGGCCTCGCTGTTGGCAATATCGTCGGCTCCAGCATCGCCAACGTCTTCCTGGTCCTCGCCATCCCGGCGCTGCTCTTCCCTGTCTTCGCCGGCGGCCCGGGGCAGGGGCGTGCCCTCTTCGCCACCCTGCTGGCCACCGCCCTCTGGATCGGCATGACCGCGATCATGCCGCTGACGCCGCTGATGGGCATCTGCTTCCTCCTTGTGCTGATCGGTTATACGGGTCTCAGCCTCTTTGCCGCCCGCCGCGACGAAGTCGCCGGCAAACCCACCGGCGTGCGCGAGCATGCCCCCGAAGGCCCGCCCCTCTGGCGCGCGTTGATCTACGTGCCCGTCGGCATCGTGGCCCTCGTCTATGCGTCCATGCTGATCGTCAACGGCGCGGACGGCATCGCCCGCGCGGCGGGGGTGCCGCAGGAATATATCGGCCTTACGCTGCTCGCCGTTGGCACCTCGCTGCCCGAGATCGGCGCCTCGCTCGCCGCCGCCGCCCGCAAGCGCGGCGATGTCGTCGTCGGCAACATCCTCGGCGCGAACATCATCAACCTGCTCGGCGCCGGCGGCATCGTCGCGATGAGCGGCCCGATAGAAATCGCCCGCCTCTTTCACGCCTATGACCACTGGGTCATGGGCTTCGCCGCCATCGTCCTCTCCATCCTGATCCTGACCAAGGCAAAGATCGGCCGCCTGCTTGGCCTGCTCCTGCTGCTCCTCTACGCCATCTACATCTATGGCCTTGTGGGCGGCGTCAGCCTGCTCGGCCTCTACCAGGTCATCGCCGGATGAAGCCCGGCGCGGCGCTTGTAACCGGTGCGGGCGCGCGCCTTGGCCGTGCGATGGCCGAAGACCTCGGCGCGGATGGCTGGGCGGTCTGCGTACACTATCGCGGCTCGAGAGCCGAAGCCGAGGAAACCGCCAGCGCCATCCGCATCGCTGGCGGGCGCGCTGAAACGCTCAGCTGCGACCTTGCGAGCGACGCTGCTCGCGCCAGCCTCGTCACCGACGCCGCCCGCCTCCTCGGCCAGCCCATCACCCTGCTCGTCAACTCCGCCGCCACCTTCGCCGATGATACGGCCACCGATCATTCCCGCGCCGACTGGGACCATCATTTCGAGCCGAACCTGCGCGCCCCCGTCCACCTCGCCCAGCAGTTCGCCCGCGCCTTGCCTGCCGGGGATAAAGGCCTGGTCGTCAACATCATCGACCAGCGCGTCTGGAAACTCACTCCGCAGTTCTTCACCTACACGCTTTCAAAGGCGGCGCTCTGGCAGGCGACGCAAACCCTCGCCCAGGCCCTTGCGCCGCAAATTCGCGTCAACGCTATAGGCCCCGGCCCGACATTACAGAGCATTCACCAGTCCGCCGCCAGCTTCGCCGCCGAGAAGGCTGCCACTCTCACCGGCGAAGGCTCCAGCCCCGCCGAAATCATCGCCGCCCTGCGTTATCTCATCGCCGCCAGCAGCGTCACCGGCCAGATGATCGCCTGCGACGGGGGCCAGCATCTCATTTGGCAAACGCCCGACACGGCATTTTGAAAGGCCTCCCTTGAACTTCGGATCCGATACGACCGCCCCTGCGCATCCGCGCGTTCTCGAAGCGCTCGCCCGCGCCAATACCGGCACGCAGCCAAGCTATGGCGATGATGCCGGCATGTCCCGCGTGCGTACCGTCCTTGCACAGACATTCGAGACCGAGGATTTCGACTTCTGGCTCGTCGCCTCGGGCACCGCCGCCAACGCCATCGCGCTCGCCTGCCTCTGCCCGTCCACCGGCGCCATCCTCTGCCACCGCGAAGCGCATATCGAGCGCGACGAACGCGGCGCGCCGGGCTTCTTCACTGGCGGCGCCCAGTTGCGCCTCGTGCCCGGCTTTGGTGCCCGTATCGACCCCGCTGCCTTCGCCGCCGCTGTGGACGAGCACAATCCCGGCTTCGTCCATGAAACGCCGGTACATGCCGTCTCGCTGACCAATCTCACCGAATGCGGCACGGCCTACCAGCCCGCCGAGATTGCCGCCTTCGTCCGCCGCGCCTCCGGGACCGGTTTCTGGTTCCATCTCGACGGCGCCCGCCTCGGCAATGCCCTCGTCTCCACTGGCGCCTCGCCCGCCGAGATGAGCTGGAAAGCCGGCATCGACGTGCTCACCCTCGGCCTCACCAAGACCGGCGCCATGGGGTGCGAGATCATCCTCCTCTTTGGCAAGGCGCGCGACAAGATGCAGGAGCTCCGTATACGTGCAAAACGCGCCGGCCACATGCCTGCCAAGATGCGCTACCTCTCCGCCCAGGCCGAAGCGATGCTCACCGGCGGCCTCTGGCTCGAACTCGCGGGCCATGCCAACGCAATGGCGCAGGAACTGGCCGGCGCCTTCACCGAGGCCGGTGTCGATCTCGCCTATCCGCCGGACGGCAATGAGGTCTTCGCCTTGCTCGGGGCGCAGGATGGCGAAGCGCTCAAGGCCGCCGGCGCCCGTTTCTACGCCTGGCCCGGCGGCTCCAGCCGCTTTGTCTGTTCCTGGGCCACATCCCCCGAGGAAATCGCCGTGCTGCGGGCGGTGCTGAACCGGCCTCAGCGGGTGTAAACGAACTGCCCGGCCAATCCTTCAGGCACCCGAACGACCCGCGTATGCACGTCCCGGCGCCGCTGCGGCGGCCGCAGGGCAGTCCCTGCCGCTTTTTTTATTGTGGACCAGAAGGCCTGTAAGCCGGGTTCTGTTCGCCCCTTTTCGGGGTCTGGCAGCCATTCCTCTGGGACGTTCATTGCTGAACGCCTCGCGCGACACACCCGGGGCACGGGCATAAGACGGCCCATATGTGCCCCCTACTTGGTCTTGCTCCGGGCGGGGTTTGCCTTGCCAGCCCTGTTACCAGGCCTGCGGTGGGCTCTTACCCCACCCTTTCACCCTTACCTTTTGACCGAAGTCGCAAGGCGGTTTGCTTTCTGTGGCACTTTCCCTCGGCTTGCGCCGGGCGGCCGTTAGCCGTCGCCCTGTCTTCTTGGAGCCCGGACTTTCCTCCAGCACGCAGTTACCCACGTACCAGCGGCTGCCCGGCCTTCTGGTCCTGCCCCCCTATAGTGCCTCCTGACCCAAGGGGGAAGGGCAAGCCGACCCCGCCTCCATATCTCGTCACATGTCATCAATCGCGGCGAACGCGCCAGCCCATATCCCGGCTGCGATCCGCCGCACCTGAAAACGGGCACACGGACATGCGCGAACGCTTACGCCCTGACACCTGCTGCGCCGCCGGGGGCTTTTTTTCCGCACTTCGCCTTACCCGCCGGCGCCGCCAAACCTGCCGTGCAGACATGCACCGCCGCAGGAAGGTGCGCTGCCAGAGTGATGCCCGGCGCCGGGTGGTTTCGCGGATATGCCGGACCATCTCGCCGCGCGCCTGGCTGCGCCGGACACATCCTGACCCGGTGCGCCGCCCGGCTAACAATTCGGCAGACCCGCCCTGCATCCTTTGCGGGCGCGCCTGCACATGCCAGAAGGGTTGCCGCATGCAGATTGACTGGCGCAACGACATCCTCGGCCCCGCAAGGCGGGCCATCATCCGCCTTTTCCGGCCCGATGTCCGCATCGTCACCGGCGGCATCGCCTTCTATGCACTGTTCTCTATCTTCCCGCTGATCTACCTGACGCTGACCTTGCTGACGATCTTCCTGCCGCCGGAACTCGCCGCGCAACTCTCCACGCCGATCAGCAATTTCTTCAGCCAGAATGTCGAATCCCTCTCGCCGGACGAAGTCAACCTCATCCGCAGCCTCACACCTGTCGGCCTCAGCCTGCGCGCCTTCGTCGCCGTCATCCTCGTGCTGATCACCGCCACCTCCGGCGCCAAGGCCGCGATCACCGGTATCCGCATGATCGCGGGCACCGCCGGGCGCACGCGTTTTGCGAAGTTTCAGGGCATGTCGCTCTTGCTGACCGGCTCGCTCGTGCTGCTGGTCTGGTTCCTTGGCGCGCTGCAACTGCTCGTCACGGTCGTCAAATCCGAAGGCGGCTACCAGATCGCCCGGTTCACCAGCGAGATTGCCACTCTCGCCGACACGCTGTGGATTTCCAAGGCCGTCGCCGGTTTCGCCATCTTCTACCTCATCCTGACACTCAGCCTGCGCGGGTATGTCAACAAGGGCACCCACGCCATCGCGGCCGGCGCCGCCGCCGGCGCGGTTGCATTCATCCTGGTGACATTCCTGTTCCAGCTTTATCTGAACTATTCCGTACTCGGAACACTCTATGGCGCTCTCGCGACGCTGATCCTCGGCTTCATCTGGCTGTCGGCTTCGGTAATGTCGCTTCTGCTCGGCGCCGCACTCGCCGCCGAATGGTCTCAGGCCTGGGGCGAGGACGCCGCCGAATAGGCCTCAGCCACCTGGGCGAGGCGGCGCAGCGTTCGCGCGTCCGCCATGCCGGTTATCGTATCGGCCATGAAGCGGCGCTGGAAAGCCCGCAGCGCGGCCGGAATATCCGAGAGGTCATAGCCGATAGCGCCAAGTTGACGGTTCAGCCCGCCGGGATCACCGCCCATCCAGACGCAGCCGGCCCCGGCCGCTTCCGCCGGCCAGAGGCCGAGGCCCGCGTCGGCGAGTTGTTCCCAGGGAAAATGCTCGCCCGGATCGATCTTGCGGGTTGGCGCAATATCGGAATGCCCGGTGACCCGGGCCTGAGGAATGCAATGACGCGCAATGATACCCTTCGAGAGGTCAATCACCGCCGCGATCTGCGCCTCAGGATAAGGCGGCAGCTTGCCGCCGGGCAGCGGGAAGTCATGACCGCCATTGACGATCTCGATGCCGACCGACCGGGAGTTGAGGTCTTCGTCGCCCTGCCAGCTGGAAACGCCCGCATGCCAGGCACGCCGGTCCTCGTTGACCAGCCGGCACACGCGGCCATCTTCCCAGACCATATAGTGCGCCGAAACCTTCGCCTCCGGATCGCGCATCCGGTCAAGAGCCGCCTGGCCCGATTGCATGCCGGTATAATGCAGAACGAGCAGATCCACTTTATGGTGGCGCTCGTCGTGATTGGGGCCCGGGGTCTCGTCGAGGCGCATCAGGAATCTCCGGAAGCGTACTTCTTTCCGAGGGCGGCTTCTGGAAGCATGCTATTCGGCCTGATCGCAATGAGGAAGACCCCTGCGAGCGAAACAGCCCCCCCGATCACGAGTTTCCAGGTGAATGGCTCGTTCAGCAGGGTCACGCCGAACAGTACGCCCCAGAGCGGCGTCATCAGGGTGAGCGGCGACAGGAGGGACACGTCATGGCGTTTCAGCAGCGTGTAAAAGGCCGAGTGCGAGAAGATCGACACGCCGATGATTGCAAACAGGCTCGCCGCCCAGACCTGCCAGCCGCCGGCGATATAGGCCGCAACCTGCCCCGTCTCCAGCAGGGCCGAGATGGCAAACAGGGGCGCGAAGCTGAACAGGCCCACCCAGGCCGCAAGATTCAGGGCGTGCATCTCCGGCATACGTTTCATGATGATACCGCCCGCCGATCCGAGCACGGCGGCGAAGAAGATCAGAACCAGGCCGAAGGAGAGACTGAAGGAACCCGGATTGAACGCGATGACGACGACGCCCGCAAAGGCAAGCGAAATGCCGAGCGCCCGGCGCCAGCCGATTTTTTCGCCGAGGAAGACCATGCTCATGATCGTCGACATCGGCACGCCGAGCTGACCTGTGACGGCGGCGGCGGAAACGTCGGCATTCGCAAGGCCGACGAACAGCAGGCCGAAGTTCAGGCAACCGATCAGCATGGCGATCACGAACAACGTGCCGAGATTCTTCGGCACCGGCCTCAGGAACGGAATCAGGAACACCGCCACGCCGAGGAAACGGATCGCTGCAAAGAACAGCGGCGGCACGTCGAAATCCGACACGACCCAGCGGGTCATCACGAGGTTCACGCCCCATACGAAGCAGATGAGAAAGAGGAGGCCGAAGTCACGCAAAGACATGCTTCGGCCCTATCAGTCTTTTTCCGGCCCGGGCAGGGGGGACGCGGCGTGAAGTTCGCAGGGGAGCTATGCAGCGCCGAGCCGGTTGACCGGCAGCTTCAGGTAAACCTGTCCGTCTGCCTCGGCTGGCGGAAGCGCGCCGGCGCGGATGTTAACCTGCAGCGACGCCAGGATCAGGCGCGGTGCGGCGAGGGTCTTGTCACGCGCCTCGCGCATCTCGACGAAATCCTCTTCGGTCACGCCGTCATGGACATGAACATTGCGGGCGCGTTCTTCGGCCACCGTCGTCTCCCAGCGGAAGGTGTCGCGCGATTGCGGCAGGTAATCATGTCCGACGAAGATGTGGGTCTCCGGCGGCAGCGCGAGGATCCTGCGGATTGAGCGGAACAGCGTCGCTGCGTCGCCGCCCGGAAAATCGGCGCGCGCGGTGCCATAGTCCGGCATGAACAGCGTGTCGCCGACAAAGGCCATGTCGCCCACCAGATAAGTAACGCAGGCCGGTGTGTGGCCGGGTGTATGCAGCACGCCGATCTCGAGACGGCCGAGCGGCAGCGTGTCACCTTCGTTGAGGAGCAAGTCGAAGACCTTGGCATCCGGCGTGTCGTGCGTCACGCCAAACAGCGGAACGAAGGCTTTCTGCACCTTGGTGATATGGGCGCCGATGCCGAGTTTCGCGCCGGTCCGTTGACGCAGGTAATCGGCGCCGGAAAGATGATCGGCATGGGCATGGGTGTCGAGGATCCAGTCGACGCGGAGATTGTTCATCACCGCATGGGCGAGAACAGCATCTGCCGAGGCCGTGCCCAAGCGCCCGGCATTCGGATCGAAATCGAGCACGGGATCGATGATCGCCGCCGCCCGGGTCGCGGGGTCCCAGACCAGGTAGGTAACGGTGTTGGTGACCGCATCGAAAAAGGCTTTGACGTTCGCCATGAGGCGTCTCTCCTGCAAGCTCTACGACATATATATAAGCACTTGCTAATTTAGCAATACCTAATATATAGGACGTATGAAACAGATGACCCTTGCCCCCGCCTTGTTTCGCGAACGCGCCGGTGAAGCCGCAAAGCTGCTCCGCACGATGTCCAACGAGCACCGCCTGATGATCCTCTGCCGCCTCGGCGACGGGGAACTTTCGGCCGGTGACCTGCTGGATGGATCAACCCTGTCGCAATCGGCCCTGTCGCAGCACCTCGCCGTACTGCGGGAAGACGGCCTCGTTGCGACGCGGCGGGAGGCGCAGAGCATCTTCTACCGGACCTCGGACCCTTCCGCGCTCCTTGTCATCGAAACGCTGGCAGCGATCTTCTGCCCTGAGGACTGAAAACCATGAGTACACTGACGAAAATTGATCCGAAGACTGTCGCAGACGGCCTGAAAGCTGGCAGGTTCCACCTTATCGATATCCGCGAGCCTGAAGAATATGCGCGCGAACATATCGGCGGCGCGGTCTCGATCCCGCTGTCGAGCGTCGAGCAGGCAAACGTCAAACTGGAAGCCGGGCGCACAGCGGTATTCCACTGCAAGAGCGGCATGCGCACCGAAGCCAACTGCTCGAAACTTGCCGCGCGCGTCGAGGGTGATGCATGCATCCTGGAAGGCGGCCTCGACGCCTGGAAGAAAGCCGGGCTGCCGGTAAAGGACAATGCCAAAGCGCCGCTGCCGATGCACCGGCAGGTTCAGATCACGGCGGGTTCGCTCGTTCTGGCGGGTGTACTGATCGCCACTTTCGTGCATCCGGCGGGTTACGTCCTCTCGGGCTTCATCGGCGCGGGCCTCATCTTTGCAGGCGTCAGTGGCTGGTGCGGCATGGCGAATGTGCTGGCGGCGATGCCCGGAAAAAGGACGGCCTGAAAGGCGCGCCATGCTCGAACTTACACCCCCCGTCATCCTGGCTGCGCTCATCAGCGGCGCCGTCGTGGGCCTCTTCCTCGCCACCTTCGGGGGCGGGGGATCGGTGCTGGCTGCGCCGCTCTTGCTCTATGCGGTCGGTGTCACCGATCCGCACCTCGCGATCGGCACTTCGGCGGCGGCAGTTGCGGCCATCGCGCTCGTCAGCCTCACAGGTCACTGGCGCGCGGGGCGCGTGAAGTGGCCGTGTGCCACGGTGTTTGCGCTCGCCGGAATCATCGGTTCACTGATCGGTTCGACGCTGGGGCTGCGGGTGGACGGGGACGTGCTGCTGTTCGCCTTTGCCTTCGCGATGGCGGCGATCGGCCTATCGATGCTGCGCCGCCCGAAAAGCGAGGGGGACCCGGATGTGCACATCACGCCGAAGTTGATGGCGCGCATCGCGCCGATGGGGCTCGGCGTCGGCGGCGCGGCGGGTTTCTTCGGTATCGGGGGCGGTTTTCTCATCGTGCCCGGCCTGATGATGGCGACCGGCATGACGCTGGCTAATGCGGCGGCCTCCTCGCTTGTTTCGGTCGCAGTATTCGGGGCGGCGACGGCCGCAAACTATGCGCTTCACGGCGAGGTGGAGTTCCGGCTTGTGGGCCTCTTGCTGGCCGGCGGGGCGGTGGGCGGCGGGCTTGGTATCCTTGTTTCGAGACTGCTGGCAACCCGCGTGCGTCTGGCGCGTTCTGGTTTTGCTGTCCTGATTGTCATCGCGGCGGTCTATGTCGGGTGGAAAGCCGCTGGCGCGCTGGGCTGGACGGCTTGAGACAAACGCAGCATCCTCTGCGAGTGCTTGCTAATTCCGCCGCAAAGGGCTGATATAAGTGACAAGGTGGGTTGACGGGCGCCAGCTTCCTGCGCGCCAGATGGGAGACAAGGGATGAGCCTTATCTGGTGGATTCTGCCGTCGATTGCCGGCGTGCTGGGCCTGATTCTCCTTTTCGCGGGTTTTGCGAAGATGGCCGGGCTGAAACCGTTTGCCGGGGTCGCGCGCCTTGCCTTCGGTTCGGGCTTTCTCGGTCTTGCGGGCGTGATCGCCTTCGCCGGCCTGAATATCCAGACCTATAAGCGCCTGACCTATGAGCGCCCGGTGGCGACCGTGAAATTCACCGCCGTTCCGGATCAGGTCGATGCCTACCGCGCGGACGTGGTCTTCTCGGACGGCGAAGTGCTGTTGCAGGCCGATGGCACGGCGCCCGTGTTTCGCGGCAATGAATGGCAGATCGGCGCCAAGGTCATCAAGTTCAAGCCGATGGCAAACATCCTCGGCTACGACTCGATCTACCGGCTGGAGCATATGCGCTCGCTGGATGCGATGCAGTTTTCCTCCGATGTCGTGACCGAAGGCAAGATCGACGGGATACGGATCGTCACCGACGAGCCCGGCATCGATGTCGGCGCCATGGCGGCAAAATACGGCTCGCGCTTCGGTATCGACGCGGAATATGGTTCGGCCACCTACCAGCCGATGGGCGACGGGTTCGAGTATGAAGTTTCGATCACGCAGGACGCCCTGATCGCCCGCCCAAACGGTCCGACGAAAGCGAAGATCCAGAGCGGCGCTTATCCAGGCTTCCGGCCGATCAACGGGGCCAACTGATGAACCCCTGGGAGCGGTACGTCGTCCCGAACCTGATATCGTGCGCGTGTTCCTCGCGCCCGATCATGAAACAGCGGGCGAAGGTTGTTCCGAAGGCGGAAGGTGTGGTGCTGGAACTCGGCTGCGGATCGGGCACTAATTTCGCCATGTACGATGCCGGCAAGGTGTCCAAACTCTATGCGCTGGAGCCGGCACCCGGCATGATCGTCAAGGCGAAGCGGACCGCCGGGGAACTCGGCATCGGCAAGAGCATCGAATTCCTCGAGACAGGCGCCGAGAATATTCCGCTCCCGGACAAATCGGTCGACACCGCGATGATCACCTTCGTGCTGTGCACGATTCCGGACTGGAAAGGCGCACTGGCCGAAACGCGCCGCGTGTTGAAACCGGGCGGTAAGGTTCTGTTCACCGAACACGGCCTCGCGCCCGATGAAGGCATCGCCAAATGGCAGCGCCGGGTGGAGCCCGTTTGGAAGTCGCTGGCTGGCGGTTGCCACCTGACACGGAACACAACCGGCATGCTGCACGAATGCGGATTTGCCTGCGACGACGCCGAAACCATGTACCTGCCGAACACGCCGAAGATCGCCGGATTCGTCAGCTGGGGTTCGGCCAGGCTTGTTTGAAGTCTCGGCCTGAAGCCTGATGTGCACGCCGCCCTACCTGCCTTTCCTGATCGGACCTCTCAGCCTCGCGCCGGGGTTGAAGCCGATTGCGCCGGAGACCTGGCTGTCGCCGGATACCGAAGCGGAAAGCTGGCTGCCGGAAAAGCGAGGCGTGATGCGCGAACATCGCGGCAAGGTTTACGGTGCGCGGGACGCCAGCGAGCTGGCGGCGCTGGAACTGGCCTCGGCCGTTCACGCCGTCTCGGGACCGGGAGAGGGCACATGGGTGACCGCGCTGGAAGGTGCGGCAAGCGCGGTGTCCGATGACCTCTGTATACTGATCAAGGACGGCGAAGGCCTTTGGCGGCTGGAAGCGGCGAGTCTCTGCGCGCCGACCTTCTGGCAGCTTTCGGAGAAACTTGGCGAGCCGCTTGGCGGACTGCACAGGCCCGTGCCGGGGGCGAACCCCGGGATGGTTTCGCGCGTCCACCGGATGTTCGATGCGATCCAGCCTGGGCAGGTGCTGGAGCGGTTCAACTGGACGCTCCAGCCCGGCACCGCGCGCTTCACGCCGAGCCAGGCGCCGTTCAAGCAGATCGCTGCAAGCCTGCCGGATGCAGGCGCGCTGGATGCGCTCTGGCTGCGGGTGGAGCGGCAGACGATCTCTAAGCTGGCGCTTTCCGGCGCGGTGGTGTTCACGATCCGCGTGGCGATTGATCCGCTGCGTGCCGCGCTGGCAGACGCGGGACATGCCGAAGCGTTCCGCGCGGCGTGGGAGGGGATTGACCCGGTGCTCGCAGACTACAAGGGCTGGCCGCATTACGAACGTCTGGTGCGCGCGGCGCTTGCGGAAGCGATGTGACCTTTCCGGCGCGCCCGCGATACCCTACATCCCCGTCATACGGCTCCGATCCAACCGAAAGTGAGACACGCCATGGACTTCCAGCAGATCCTTATCGACCTCCAGAAGCAGGCGAAAACGGCAGCGAAGGAACATGACCTTGCCGGAAAGATGAAGAAGGGCAGGGATCTCGGCGAGGCCGCGCTGGAGAAGCTGAAGACCGACCGGAACACGCAGGTTGCCACCGCCGGCGCCGGCGCGCTGATTGCGGCGATGCTGCTGGGCACCAAGGGCGGGCGGCGCTTTATTGGCGCCACGGCGAAGACCGGCGCGGTCGCAGGCCTCGGCGCGCTGGCCTATCATGCCTGGATGAAATCGCAGGGTCAGAAACCGGATACAAAGGTGGAGCCCGCGCAGCTCGGCTATGTGACCGCGAAGAAGGCCGAGCCGGAATTTGCCGAGGCGCTGGTGCGCACGATTCTGGCGGCGGCCTGGTCGGACGGTATTCTGGATGAGGCGGAGAAAGTGGTGATCGATACCGCGCTGAAGGATGCGGGCCACGGCGCCAAGGAGCGCGCGATCCTGGAGAATACGCGCCCCGAAGCCGAGACACTGGACAAGATTGCGGCGGGCGCCCTGTCGCCGAACCATGCGGCGCAGCTCTATGCGGCGGCCTGCGTGGTAACGGGTGATCCGGCGGCGGAGGAAGCGGGCTTTCTCGCCCGGCTTGCCAGGCGCCTCGGGATTGGCGAAACGCATGCGGCGGCGATCCGCGCGGAAGCCAAGGGCTGATGCAACACTGGCTGTTGAAATCGGAACCGGACGCCTGGAGCTGGGATCAGCAGGTGGCAAAGGGGGAGGCGGGCGAGATATGGTCCGGCGTGCGCAATTACACGGCACGCAATCACATGCGCGCGATGAAGCTGGGCGACCGGGCCTTTTTCTACCATTCGAACGAGGGGCTGGCCGTGGTCGGCGTCGTGGAGGTGTGCGCCCTGTCGGCGCCTGATCCGACCACGGATGATTTGCGCTGGGACTGTGTGACCGTCAAGGCGCTGGAGCCGCTGCCAAAACCGGTGACGCTGAAGGCGGTAAAGGAGAATCCGAGACTGGTGGAGATGAGCCTCGTCAAGTCGTTCCGGCTGTCGGTGCAGCCGGTGCTGGCGTCGGAGTGGAAAGAGGTCTGCCGGATGGGCGGGATGGATCCGAAGTTGCTGAAGGCCGCCGGGTAGGCGAGCGGTAACTTGCGGTAGTGACGGGCGGCGCGGTGCGGCAGGATTTCGCGAGACCAAGGCAGACCCGGATGCGCAGAATCAGCAGGGCTGCAGTGTTCGAAACAGGACTGGCTTGCTTCGCGGGCGCCGCGTCTGCCGGGGACCCCGCCGCACCCTTGCGCAATACGCAGAGCAAGCTGCAAGTGCGCGTGCTCGACACCTGGATTCCCGAGCTCCAGGCGGCGCTGGTGCAGGATTTTTCAGCCGGGGACATGGCGCCTGTTGGGTGTCGCCGATGTTGTACAACCATGACAGCAAGGTCAGCGGTTTGACCTGCAAGGTCGACGGCAAGACGCCGTGGTCGAAGTTCGGTTTGTCGGCGGTCAGTCCCGGGCCGGGGCCGCCGGAGGTGAAGCTCACTTGTTTCCACAAGGCGGGCGCAGGGGCGCCGAAATATGACGCGGTGCCGACGTTGGCGCCTTATGGCAGCGCGATGTGCAGCGCAGATTTGATTGCGCCGCAGCGCTCGGCGGACCTGCTGACCAGGGATGGCGACTATGTCTGGTGCAGCCTGACGGCGGCGCGGGTCTTTGCGGCGTTCGCCGCGGCGTCGCTGAGCGAGAACGGAGCCGGCCATGGCGCCGCCGGTGCGGCCAGCCTGATGGCTGCTGCGCGCTGAGCCTTCAGGGCGCCGCGCAGGTGCCTGCGAAATGGCTTTCGACATTCACAGTTCCGTGTGCGGACGCGCCGTCGGCTGAGACGAAGTCGGCGTCGGAGAAGATGGCGAAGGCATCCTCGCCTGGGATGACCAGCAGGCTGGCACGCCCGATGGCGCCGCCGGTACAGAGGGCTTCGACAAGGCTGAGGTCGTTCTCGAAGGCGGTGTCGAGGATTTCGCATATGCCAGCCGGCTCGACGAGGGCGGCAAGGTCAGCCGGGCCGAGCGGCGGGGTTTCGCTGGTGATGCAGCGGGCGGTTGATGCGGTGTCTTCAGCGCCGCCGATGACCGTGGACCGGTTGGTATCCCACTGGCCCGGCTTCAGGGCGAAGCTTTCGGCCGCAAGGGCGGGGGCCGCGCCGGAGAAGAACAGGCCAATCGGAAGGGCGCCGCGCGTCATCAGGGATCGCGGAGGTCAAAGTCCGGAGAAGATTGAGCATTTCAGCCTGTCCGGCGCCGGAGCGCGCTGGCAGCGTCTCAGCCCCGGTGGCCATCCTCGAAGCCGGCGAGGGTCCATTCGGCAAAACTGGCGAGGTTGCCGCCGGTGAACAGGAAGCCGGCGACCCCGGCCGCGCGGGCGGCTTCGAGGTCTGCCTCCTTGTCCCCGATCAGGAAACTCGACTCGCGCTTGACGGGAAAATCCGCCATCGCGCGCAGCAGCATGCCGGGCTTCGGTTTGCGGTCGAAGCTGTCGCGCCGGTAGCGGGGGTTCTCGCCCTCCTCGTGATAGGGGCAGTAATAGATCCGGTCGATCCGGGCACCGGCCTCGGCGAGGCGGCGCACCATCCAGGCGTGGAGGGCGTGCATGTCGTCTTCAGAATAGTAGTTGCGCGCGATCCCGGACTGGTTGGTGACCACGAAGACATACCAGCCGCGTGCATTGAAGGCGGCAATCGCCTCGGCAGCACCCTCGATGAATTCGAAATCCTCGGGCCGGCTGACATAGCCCCGGTCGAGGTTGATGACCCCGTCACGGTCGAGGAAGAGGGCGGGCATGCGGGCGATCATGGCCCCCTCTTGGCCGAACCGGGCCCGGGCTGCAATCCTCGCCGGAACGGCGAAGGGGTTAGACACGGCATTGACGCAGCGCAAAGCTGACTTTCGTGAAGGGCCGCAAAGGGAACTCTCGGGAGGACAACTGAGAGGAACCCAACAATGCAAAAGAATATTCTTCATATCGTCAGCGCCGTTGGCGGCGTCGTGACCGGGCCGCCGTGACCAGGCTCTCCGGTAGAAGTGGCACCGGCGGCGTACTCGGCGGCATCCTTGGCGGCGTTGCGGCGCACTTGGGCGCGAACGCAGCCGGGCCCGGCCCGATGCTGGGCGATACGGCCATGATGGCGCACATACGGAATTTCCTTGAAGGCGGTATAGGTGGCGGAACTCTTGCCGCGATTGCCGGCGCCGTGATGAAGAAAAGCTAGGCTGAGGGGCGGTGGCCGCAGGCCGGTTCGCCGCCTTCAGTTTTGTGCGAGCGGCGCAATCGCTCCGACCGCTTCGCGGTTGGCCCGCACGCCGATCAGAAAGGGGATCATGGCAAGGGCTGCGATGATCGCGGCGAGCACGAAGGCGGCGCCTGCAAAATGCACGGGGGTGCCAGGCGCCGTATAGGCGGAGAAAACCTGCGTCATCAGGACGGGGCTGAAGATCAGGGTGAAGGCCATGATCGAGGACTGGGCGCCCTGCAATTCGCCTTGCGCATTCATCGGCGTGAGATTGGCGGTGATTGTGTTGATCGCGGGCATCACAACGCCCCCGATAGCCGAGACGGCGATCATCGCGAAGGCCATCCAAGGATACACGGCAAAGGCAAAACCTGTCATCGCCACGACATGGACGCCGAGGCCGAACAGGGCCGCGCGCATCGCGCCAAGACGCTTGATCAGCCAGCCGGCGAGCACCGCCTGCGAGAGGGCCGAGCCGAGACCAACGGCGCCGAGCGAGAGGCCGATTTCCCATTCCGACCAAGCATAGCGCGAGGCGCCGTGATAGTTCCACGTGGTCGGGTAGACGGCATGGGCAATCTGGAAGACGCCGATCGTGATAATGAACCAGGCGACGCGCGGCAGTTTCGAGAAATGTTTCACGGCGCCGAGGGGATTGGCGCGGGCCAGGCTGAACGGGCGACGGTTTTCCGGGCTTAGGCTTTCCGGCAGCACGAAATATCCGAACAGGAAGTTCAGTCCGGCAAAGCCTGCGGCGACGAAGAACGGGAGGCGTGTGTGGATCTCGCCGAGCAGGCCGCCGAAGACCGGGCCGAGGATGAAGCCGAAGCCGAAGGCGGCGCCCAGCATTCCGAAGGCGCGCCCGCGGTCTTCCGGCGCGGTTACATCGGCGACATAGGCGTTGGCGACCGAGACGGTGCCCGAGAAGAGCCCCGCGAGGGCGCGGCCGAGGAAGAGGATGCCGAGCGTGGGGGCGAGGCCCAGGATTACCATGTCCACGCCGAGCATGGCGATGGAGATGAGCAGGATGGGGCGGCGGCCGAACCGGTCCGAGAGGCCGCCGAGCAGCGGCATGGCCAAGAAATTGGCCACCGCGAACACGACTGCCAGCCAGCCATTGGCCTTGATCGCGATCTCGATGGGCTGGTCTGTCAGCTCGGCCAGCAGGGCCGGCATGATCGGCATGATGAGGCCGAAGGACAGCATGTTGAGCGCGACAGCGATGACGACGAAGAGGAAAGCATTCTTGCCGGGAGGGCGCGAGGCGGCGGGCAGGGTCATGGCGCACCATTGGTTGTGCGGGTGGGCGGCGTCAATCGCGGCGTGCAATTACGCCGGGGGGCTTGCGCGGCGGTGCTGCAGGCGCATGAGATGGGCGCATGGCCGGAGAACTTCCCCTGACACGGAACGCAGCGGCGCCGGACGCTGCGGAGGCGATCCGCATGGCGGTGCGGACGGCCAGGCATATGGGCGCATCGCGGCTGGCGGAGCCGGGGGATGCGGCGGGGCTGCACGCGCTGCTGTCAGACCCGAAGGTGTTTGCACCGATCTATTCGCTGCCCCGGCCGCTCACACCGGCGACGGTGGCGGCGTTCATCGATCACCACCTCGCGGAACGGGAAACGGGTATCGGCCTTCTGTTCGTGCGCGAGGGGGAGGATGGGCGCATCCTCGGCTATTCGGATGTGCAGGTCTGGCCGCACTGGGCGGCCGGGGAACTGGGCGGGGCGCTGCACCCTTCTCTGCACCGGCAGGGCGCCGGCGGACGCGGGGCGGCGCTGAGCTTTGCCTGGATGTTCGAGGTGCTGGGGCTGGACCTGATCTGCGAGACGGCGGCGCTGGACAATGTGGCGACGCAGCGGATGCTTGACGGACTGGGCTTGCGCCGGCTCGGCGAGGTGACGAGTTCGCGGCCTGACGGGACGACGCGGGCGAGCCTCATCTGGGAGATGACGCGGGCCGAATGGGCGGCGCGCCATGGCTCTGGCTGATTGCGGGATGCTGCAGGGCAGGCTAGAGCGCGCGCATGACACTGACACTCTTCCTGATTGAAGCGGCCGGCTGGATCGGCGCGGGCCTGATTCTTGGCGCATATATCCTGCTTTCTGCAGGCAAGATGCAGGGCAGTTCGCCAGTCTATCAATGGATGAACGTGATCGGGGCGGCGGGGTTCATTCTCAACAGCGGCTATCACGGGGCGATCCCGTCGGTTGCGATCAATGTGCTGTGGATCGGGATTGGCGGCTTTGCGCTGTGGCGGATTTATAAAGGCGCGGCGGCGGTGCAAGCTATCGTTCAGGACGCATGAGGGAGAGCCGGATGCCCCTACGCTTTACGGATGCCGAAAGCCTCTCAGCTATGCTGGCGGCACGCGCGGCGGGCTTTGATCGTCCGTTCACGGTGGCGCTGGATGGGCGCAGCGCTTGCGGTAAGACGCCGCTGGCCGCGGCGCTCGCCGGAATACTGGATGCTGCGGTGATCGAAGGCGATGATTTCTATTCGGGTGGCACCGAAGTGCGCGTGGAGCCACCTTTAGAGCTGGTGAAAATCTGCATCGACTGGCCGCGCCAGCGCGAGGTTCTGGAAGCGCTGCGGGCGGGCGAGGAAGCCAGCTGGCAGGCCTTCGACTGGGATGCGTTTGATGGCCGGCTCTGCGCCGAGCCGACCGTGATGGCGCCGAAGCCCATTGTGATTCTCGAAGGCGTGTATGCAAGCCGGCCTGAGCTGGAAGACCTGATCGATCTCAGGATTCTTGTGCGAACGGACGAAACCTTGCGCGAAACGCGGCTGGCGGGGCGGGATGGGACGATCACGCCCTGGCAGCGCAAATGGGAAGCGGCGGAAGAATACTATTTCGAATTCATCCGGCCACCCATGAGTTTCGACGCTTTCACAAGCATGCAATGACGGGACGGAACTTGCCGTTATGGCGTCTTGGGAGGGGGCGGGCTGGAGCCGAGGCGCGACCTGTCCGTATGCGGATATGCTGACCAGCGCACGGCTTGGTTGTGGCAAGGTACTCGACGAGCTCGCGGCGTTGCCAGCGGTCCGCTTGGAAATCGCCCGGCATTGTCGTGCCTGGATACATCTTGCGCGGATCCTTATTATAAAATTTCAGCTTTGAGGCCGTCCAGCTGGCGGTCAGGGGCTCCGGAAGCGGCGCATATGTCTCGGCGAACAAGCGCTTCATGATTTTTTCGCGTTACTGACAGGCTGTCGCTGTCGCAGCGCCGCTCAGGAAGACGGCCACAAAAGCGAAAACAAGGGCCGCCATTCGGACCCGGGGGCGCCGAAACAGGGATTTCAACATGGGTATATGTCCCAGACAGGGACAATCGCATTGCGATTACCTGGCTAGCTGGACGTGTCGCTGCGCATCTGTTTCATCGGATGCTTACCGGCTCAGTTCCTTCATCGCCTCGTCCAGCCCGCCCAATGTCATCTCGAACATGCGGTGCTGGCCGATCAGTTCGCGGACGAGTTTGATCGAGCCGGTGTAGTCCCAGGCGCCTTCCTTGGTCGGGTTCAGCCAGACGAGGTGCGGGTAGCGCTGGACGAAGCGCTGGATCCAGATGCCGCCGGCCTCTTCGTTCCAGTGCTCGACCGAGCCGCCGGGATAGGTGATCTCATAGGGGCTCATGGTGGCGTCGCCGACGACAATTACCTTGTATTCCGACGGGTACTTGTTCAGCACGTCCCAGGTGGGGATGCGGTTGTTCATCCGGCGACGGTTGTCCTTCCAGAGGCCCTCATAGGGGCAGTTGTGGAAGTAGTAGTATTCCAGGTTATTGATCTCGGATTTGGCGGCGGAGAACAGTTCCTCCATGATCCGCACGAACGGGTCCATCGAGCCGCCGACATCGAGCAGCAGCAGGACGGACACCGTGTTGCGCTTCTCGGCGCGCATCTCGATGTCGAGATAGCCCTTGCGGGCGGTGTTGCGGATCGTCTGGTCGAGGTCCAGCTCGTCCTGCGCGCCCTTGCGGGCCCATTTGCGCAACCGCTTCATCGCGATCTTGATATTCCGTGTACCGAGTTCAACCTTGTCGTCGTAATTCTTGAACTCGCGCTTGTCCCAGACCTTCACGGCGCGGCGGTGGCGGGATTTTTCCTGGCCGATGCGCACGCCTTCGGGATTGTAGCCATTGGCGCCGAAGGGCGAGGTGCCGCCGGTGCCGATCATCTTGTTGCCGCCCTCGTGGCGCTTCTTCTGCTCCTCGAGGCGCTGTTTCAGAGTTTCCATCAGCTTCTCGAAGCCGCCCATGGCCTCGATCTCAGCCATCTCTTCCGGCGTCAGGAATTTCTCGCTCATCTTCTTGAGCCATTCCTCGGGCAGGTCCGTCACGTCGACTGCGTCGGCCAGCGTGTCGAGGCCCTTGAAGACATGGCCGAAGACGCGGTCGAATTTGTCGATATTGCGCTCGTCCTTCACCAGGGCGGCGCGGGCGAGGTAATAGAACTCCTCAACCTCCATCTTGATGACCTGTTTGTCCATCGCCTCCATGAGCATCAGGTATTCCTTGAGCGTCACCGGGACTTTGGCGGCGCGCAGCTCGTTGAAGAAGTTCAGGAACATCGGTCACATCCGTACTGTTTTGGGGTTCAGGATAACCTGCATGGGGGCGCGTGTCCAAGCTGACGTAGCGAAAACTTGCCCGTCAAATCGGCGGTCATCCTGTGTTCAGGGGCCCCGGGATAGGGCAGGCGGCATGATACGGGCGGGTTTCCTTTTCCTGATGGCGGGCCTGATGAACCCGGCGGCGCAGGCGCAAGGCGCCT
>NZ_JBBEBT010000011.1:0-12696 GCF_040882205.1 Hyphomonas sp. | reverse complement strand
CCCGGCGGGTCAGGGAGAGGCGGCCTGCATGCTGGACGCGGCCTGGACGGCTGCCGGCGCCTTGCCGGAGAAGAAACGGGAGCGGCTGAAGCCGCTGTTCGTGCCGCTGGCGCTGAAACTGGCCGATCCGAAAGCGCGCGCAGTTTGGGATGCGCGCCTTGGCGAGACCGGCGCGGATGTCGAGGGCGGCGATTATGTGCGCCGGACGGCCGAGGCGGCGGTGCGCGAATATGGCTGGGAAGGGTTCCTGCAGCGGGCGCAGGGGCGTCTTGCGCCGCTGCACATGGGCCGGCCTGAAATCATGGGCGCGGCGATGGCGCTGGCGCCGGACGCGCAGCAGCGCGCGCGGCTGGTGGCGATAATGTTCGACCTGGCGGGCGCGCCGCCAAAGAGCGCGAAATCGTCGATGGAAGACTTCGAGCGCGGCGATTTCGGGCATGTGCTGGCCGAGCAGATGATGCGCGATTGCCGGCTGGCCGACTTCGACCGCGCGGTGGGCCTTACCGGCGTGCCGGACGCGCTGATCTACCAGCTGTGGCGTGCGCGCATCACCCGTAATGCCGGCGCGCTGGCGGTCGACATCCGGGCCGGCGATGGCACCGAGGACACGAGCCATGTGCGCCAGGCGCTGGAAGGTTACGGAGCCGTTCTCGGCCTTGGATATTGCCCGAATTAGGCGACAGGCCTTTCCGGGCCGTCATGTTTGGGTCATAGCGGACAGATGGATACGCTTGACGAAACCGCAGCGGACCAGATGGTCATGCCGGCCGAGGGGCTTTGCGGCCCGTCGGAGGTGACGGCGCTGTCGCATCTCTACCGCGCGGAAGTCTACCGCTCGACGGTGTGGCGCCAGCGGCTAGACCAGACGACCAACTGGGCGGTGATCTCGACCGGCATCGGCCTGTCGGTGGCGTTTGCCAACGAGCGGGCCTCGCCGTTTCCCATCGTGCTGGTCGGCATGCTGTGCATCGTGTTCCTTTTGCTGGAGGCGCGGCGCTACCGGTTTTTCTATGTATGGCGGTTCCGCGCGCGGGTGCTGGAGATTGCCTTCATGGTGCCGATCCTGCGGGGCGAGGGGGCGAAGATCCAGCTCGACCGGGGCACGGCGCTTTCGGATGATTACGTGAAGCCGGAATACCGTATCTCGATGATCCGCTGCATTGGGCGAAGGCTGAGGCGCAATTACGGTTTCATCTTTGCGATTCTCGGCGCGGCGTATTTCGCCAAGATCGCCATTCATCCGGTGGATGCGACCTCCTGGGAGCAGTTCTTCCGGCGGGCGCATATCGGGCCGATCCCGGGCTGGTTCGCCATCGTCTGCGGGTTGGGCTTTCATGCGGCATGGATCGGCCTCGCGGTGAAAACCTGGTGGGACGAGCGCACCGACAAGACCAAAATGGCAGACTTCCTGAAGAGCCGGGAAGATGTCAATTACGTGCAAGCCACCAGTGGGCATGATGCAGCGCTGGGGTGAGGACAGGATGATTTCCCGCGTCTGATGCCTGAAATGGTCCAGCAGATCCTTTCAGTCCCGGGCGAAAGCCGGAAGCCACCCTTCATCCGCCAACGGATCGAATACGCGCTGACAAGGATGCAGCTTGCGCACTGCCTTTGGGTCCCGGTTCTCGCCGGAAAAGGGGGCGAGAGGTACGAGTGGCAGGCAGGCGTAGTAGCGGGAATTTTATCCCGCCCTGCGGTTCAGCCCGCTGGACCTCTGCGACCCCCGCCCGAGCTGCCGCCGTCGGTGCGGCGGGAGAGGAAGGCCAGGCGTTCGAAGAGCGCTACGTCCTGCTCGTTCTTGAGGAGGGCGCCGTGCAGGGGCGGGGTCAGGGCCTCGGGATTTTTCTCGCGCATCGTCTCAAGGTCGATGTCCTCGTTCATCAGGAGCTTCAGCCAGTCAAGCAGCTCCGAAGTGGACGGTTTCTTCTTGACGCCCGGCAGTTCGCGCATGGCGTAGAAGGTCGAGAGCGCGTCGCCGACGAGCTTCTTCTTGATGCCGGGGAAGTGGACGTCGATGATGGCGCGCATCGTCGGCTCGTCCGGGAACTTGATGAAGTGGAAGAAGCAGCGGCGCAGGAAAGCGTCCGGCAGCTCTTTCTCGTTGTTGGATGTGATGATCACGATAGGGCGGACTTTCGCCTTCACGGTCTCGTTGGTCTCATAGACAAAGAACTCCATGCGGTCGAGTTCCTGAAGGAGGTCGTTCGGGAATTCGATGTCGGCCTTGTCGATCTCGTCGATCAGCAGCACGGGGCGCTTCTTGGAGGTGAAGGCTTCCCAGAGTTTGCCCTTCTTGATGTAGTTCTTGACGTCCTTGGCGCGCTCCTCGCCCATCTGGCCGTCGCGCAGGCGCGAGACCGCGTCATACTCGTAGAGGCCCTGGTTGGCCTTGGTGGTGGACTTGATGTGCCATTCGATCAGCTCGAGGCCGAGGGATTTAGCCACCTCTATGGCCAGCACGGTCTTGCCGGTGCCCGGCTCGCCTTTGATCAGCAGCGGGCGCTCCAGCGAGATTGCCGCGTTGACGGCCACCCGCAGGTCGTCGGTTGCCACATAATTGCTGGTGCCTTCGAAGCGCATCGGCTCTGATCCCTCTGAAATCTTACCCTCTCACCATAAAGCCCGTCCGCTGCCGGGCAAGCGCTGACCTATAGGAAAGCACTGCATTGCAACATCGAATTCACTTAAGGGAAGGGGGCGGGCATGGTATACGGCAATTGCCATGCGCGACGCCACAGCGGCTCAAGCTTCAGACACGCGCCGCACTTTTCCTGATCGATCCGGCTTCATGCCGGGGTGCCCGGGACTATGCAGGACTTATGATCCAACGCCCTCCTGAGACGGGCGCATGGCAGCCTCCCTTCCCGCCGGTTCGTGCCCTCCGGTTCGTGCGCTCCGGTTCGTGCCCTCCGGTTCGTGCCCTCCGGTTCGTGCCGTCCGGTTCGTGATCGGCCGAAAAGGTTCCCTTGCGCCTGCGCCGGGTGGGTAAATCCGCGGCAATCAAGCGTTAACGCCTGTGTGCGAACTTGGAACAGTCCGCAGGACGAGGCCCGAGCAGTATGCCACTCAAACTCTCCCTCAAACCCGGTGAAACCTTCGTGGTGAACGGCGCCGTTGTGCGCAATGGCGACCGGCGCGGCGTGCTGTTGCTGGAGACGCAGGCCCGGGTCTTGCGCGAAAAGGACATTCTTTGCCCCTCCGACGCAGCGACCCCGGCGGGGCGCGCATATTTTGCCGTGATGCAGATGTATCTGCTCGGCGAAGTGGACGGGCCGCTCTACACGCAGACCGCTGACGCGCTGGCAGGCCTTCTGGCCGAAATGCCGGATGCGCATGACGATGTGCTGCAGATTTCCGCCGATGTGGTGGCGGGCGACCTTTACCGCGCGCTGAGCCGCTGCCGGAAGCTGATGCCGACCGCGCCGCTGGAGGACGGGTGATGGCTGAGGGCAATACGCTGCGCGCTTCCTTGTCGCTCAATACGGCGCAGGCCGTAGGCGTTGACGAGGCCATCCGCCTGATCGAGGCGGGCAAGGGCGAAGGCCTGTGCGTGGACCTGGGCGGCGGGCGCTTTGCCTCCGCCGATACGCCGCGCGGCACCGATGGCCTTCTGCAGCGCCTGCGCGGCCACAAGATGCTGACCGCCCTGTCGCAGGATGGCGGCGACCTGTCGCGGCTGAAACCGCCAGCGACAGAAGTCACGGTCGCCCCGGCTGTGCGGGAAATCCTCGACGCGGCGACGCGCAAGCCTTAAGGCGCTGCGCGCATGACCCCTGAACTGATTTCACTTTTCACCGCCGCCTTCGTCACCTTCTTCGTGCTGATCGATGCACCTGGTGTGGCGCCGATCTTCGCGACGCTGACGGCGGGCACGCCGGCTGCGCATCGCCGCAAGATGGCGTACAAGTCGGTCTTCGTGGCCTCGCTGATCATGCTGTTCTTTGCGTTCGGCGGCGCCTGGCTGCTGGGGGCTATGCATATCTCGCTGGATGCGTTCCGGATCGCGGGCGGTGCGCTGCTTTTCCTGATCGCGCTCGACATGGTGTTCGAAAAGCGCACGGAGCGGCGCGAGAACCGGGCCGAAGAGGTGCTGGAGGAGCACAAGAACCTTCCGCAGCCGGATGATATCTCAGTGTTCCCGATGGGTATTCCGATGATCGCGGGGCCGGGCTCGATTGCCACCGCGATGTTCTACATGTCGGAGGCGGCAGGCTGGCAGGAGCAGGGCGTCGTGCTGGCGGCGATTGGCCTCAACCTCGTGATCACTCTGGTTATCTTCCTGCTCGCGGGTCCGATCGTGCGCCTGATCGGGGCGAGTGTTGCGGGGGCGATCACACGCATCCTGGGCGTCATTCTCGCGGCCTTGTCGGCGCAGCTCTTGATTGACGGGATCCGGGGCGCCTTCGCCCTCGCCTGAATCTCAGGCGCCGATCAGCTCTGCCTTTGGTTTGCGCTTGGGGAAATAGATCCGCAGCGCCGACAGCGCGACCCAGAAGAGCAGCATGCCGGCGGCGGTCAGGCTCATGATCTCGAGCACCATCGAATTGTCCCAGCGCACGCCCGCATCGGCAACGCGCAGGGCTTCGGTGCCGCGTTCCTTGACGAGGGCGACGGCTTGCATGCCGCCGGCTTCGGTCAGCATGCGCGCGCGGCGAAGGTCTGTGCCGTCCTCGACATAGGAGAGCAGGGTGAGGGCGGCAGTGGGGCTGGTGAGGGTTGCAATCTTATCGATCTGCTCAAGGTCGGTCTCCAGGCGGACGAGCCCGGCGGGGTCTATGGACTTCTGGAACGCTTCGCGGACCCGGGCGCCGCGTACCTCTGTGGTGGCCAGATCTTTCAGGGCGGCTTCGAGGGCTGGCGTCAGCACTTCGCGCGGCACAGCCTCCCCGGCCCGCGCATCAAAATAGGCAGTGAAGCCGGGTGTCAGGCGTTTGGAACGGCTGGCGGACTTGACGATGGAGACGGCGCGGATGTTGGCATCCGACAGGCCGTCGCTGTTGCCCTGCTGCACGAGGCCGATGCCGGTGAGTTTGAAGACAATGGAGTCCGACCAGTCACCGCTGATCCAGCGTTGGGACATCCCAGCCAGGTCGCCGTAGCTGCCGAGCAGGCGGAATCGCCAGTCGAGTTCCGGTCGCACGCCGGCCTCCAGCACTTCGCCGATCTCTTCGCCGGGGGCGATCTCGGCTTCGGCGGCGGCCCCGACAGGCGGCGCGGCCTGTGACTGCGGCATGCCGATCTCGTATTCGATGGCGCGGGCAATGCTTTCCGGCATCTTCTGCAAGGCGGCGCGGATCAGGCGCTCGTCGGCGGTGCCTTTGGTTTCCGCTTCGGCGCGGGCCCGCACCTGCTTGCCGAGATCTTTGCCGAGCATCGGCGGCGCCGCGAGGAGATAGCCGCGCAGAGCGTCGACATCCTTTTCCTCAAGGGCGCGCTGCACCTTGTCCTGCCAGAAGGGGAGCTTGCGGCTCGCTTCGTTGGGCGCGAGATCCTCAAAGGCTTCGTTGATGCGCTCCCTGGTCTGGATGATCGCGTCGATGGTCGGCTGTTCTGCCACGCCAACGCCCTCATAGGCCTGCTTTACGGTGTTTGCGGCAATCACCGGCAGGAGGATCAGCAACGAATTAAACATCACCGCCAGCATCCAGCCAGCCTGCTTGGTCGGTTGTTTGCGTTGTTTGGCCATTCAGGGGGGTAAACCGTGGAAAGCGCGGCGGGTGGGGGCGTGCGCCATAGAGACTGCCGGGGTCCCAAAGATCAAGTGCCGGTGTGCAACTTGCACTGCCCCGCAGGCTCCACTGCACCAAAAGGCTCGAAAGTTTCGTAGAATTGTCGTATTTTTGGTATAAGGACTTGTTTATGTTGGAATTAAGTTAACAGCCCGCGCAATTGCGCCGAATCGAGGGTCGATCTATATGGCACGGAAACGCGTGAAGGAGCCTGCGGTGAGCATCGATCTTTCAGACGACTATCGTCCCTCCGAAGACGAAGAGTTCATGAATGAACGCCAGCTCGCCTATTTCCGGCGCCTGCTGGAGGACTGGAAAGCCGACATCCTAAACGGCGCCAAGCAGACCATCCACAATCTCCAGGACGAGTCGGGGTCGCTGCCGGATATCGTCGACCGCGCTTCGGCGGAGAGTGACAAGGCCCTCGAGCTGCGCACCCGGGACCGCCAGCGCAAGCTGATCTCCAAGATCGATTCGGCGATCCGCCGCATCGAGGACGGCACCTACGGCTATTGCGAGGCGAGCGGCGAACCGATTGGCCTGCGCCGTCTCGAAGCGCGCCCGACGGCCACGCTGAGCCTCGAGGCGCAGGAGCGCCATGAGCGCAAGGAACGCACGCTGCGCGACGACTAGAATATTGGGCAAGTCCCAAACCTGAAAGGCGGCGCTCCCGGCAAGGAGCACCGCCTTTTTTAGTCTACCATCTCACCCGAACGCCTTGGCGGAACTCTCAAGGTTTCCCCTTCAGCAATGAAGACACAATGCGCCCAACTTCCGAATCGCGCCTTACCAAGCCCTGACCGGCGGGTTAAATTACGCGGGAATAAGCTGAATCCATAGGGTGCTGCGCTTAACACCCGGCGCCGGCGCCATTTCCCTAACGGGTCGTTAACCGGAACCGGGCGATTAAGGTGGGATGACCCGGAATGCCGCGCCCAGACCTGCGCCGTCGCTGCCAGACAGCGCCGATGACGGCTGGGACATGCCGCCGCGCCGGGAAGGGCAGGTGATGGCGGATATGCCGAGAACATCCGAACCGGCAGAGCCGGACCGGCCGCTGATGACCGGCCGGGGCGTGCTGACGCCGGCCGAGATCCAGGCGCTGCTGCGCCCCGACCTGTCGGACATGGGCCCCGAGCCGCCGCCTGCTGGCGCGCAGGCGCGGCCTGTCGAGGAGTTTGCGGCTGAATCGCTGCGCCTGCGCAATGAGGACCATGACATTGCCCGCCGGTTTGCCGCGCGCCTGTCGATGGCGATGCGCGAGCATTGCGGGCTGCCGATTGCCGCCGCAGTGGCGGCGACCGGGCGGGGGCCGTTTGACGCCGCAGTGCGTCAGGCCGATGAGGACCGCGGCCAGGCGATTGCCTGTTTTGCGACCCGGGCGGGCGATATCGGCGCGATGCTGGTGCTGTCGCCGGGCCTTGCGCAGCTGCTGATCGAGACGGCCTGCGGATCGCGGGAACGCGGCGGGCCAGTGCGCCCGCTCAGCCCGATCGATACGGCCCTGCTGGAGGCGCTGGTGCGCCCGCTGGCGCAGGCTGTATCGCCTGAGCTTGGATTTTCCGGCATCGAGACCGAACTGGTCTTTGCCGCCTCGATTGCGCCGCCTGCCGAGGCGATGGTGACCGAATTCTCGATGCGGATGCAGACGGACATTTTCCGTGCACAGCTGATCGTGACGGCAGAGATTGCCGGGCCGCGCACAGAGGCGCCGGCGCCGGTGACGGTCAACGCGCACCCGGCGCAGGGCGCACTGTCGGCGACGCTGACGGCGCGCGTGGCGTGCCTTGCGGTGCCGCTGTCGAAACTCTCGGGACTGAAGCCGGGCGCAACGCTGCTGCTGGGTGTGCCGGCGGACCAGCCGGTTGAACTCATCTCAGGCGGGGACGGCGGCGTGCTTGCCGCCGAAGCTGAGATCGGCCGGCGGGGCGGACGCATCGCCTTGCGGATCACGCGCCGTGGCCCGGCGCTGGGGCCGCTCAGCCGGGTTTAGCCTTCACGAATTCGGCTTCGATCTCGATCAGCACATCGTCGGTGATAAGGCCGGAATACTTGTCGACGCCGAAGGCAGAGCGGTTGATCGGCAGGGTCGCCGAGAAGCCGACGACCTCTGCGCCGCGCAGGCGGTCATAGCCACTGCCGTTCAGCTTTGCACGGATGATTACGGCCTGCGTCTTGCCCTTCAGGGTCAGGTCACCGCTGATATCGGCTTCGTTGTCGCCAACGATCTTCAGGCCATAGGTCCTGAAGCTCGCCTGCGGAAAGGTGGCGGCGTCGAACCAGTCGGGGCCCATCAGTTCGGCGGCGAAATCCGGATTGGCGATATTCAGCGAGGCCATGTCGACGATTGCGGTGGCAGTCGCCGATTCCGGGCTGGCCGGATCACCGGTGAGGCTCGCTTCGAAACGCTCGAAGCGGCCGATATAGGTCGAGTAGCCGAGATGGTTGATCTTGAAGAGGATCGAAGCATGCGCCGGATCGAGCGTGTAGTCGCCCGCCGGCACGCTGGCCGGGGCGACCTGCACCTCCGGCTTCAGGAAGGCCGCCGCCAGCGTGTTGCAGCCCGCGAGGGCGATGAGAGGCAGCAGGAGGCCGAACGTGGCCGCCTTCCGCCCCCGGACAATCCGCCTTACGCCTTCTTGCTGGCCAGCCATGCGTCCACCGTTTCCTCGAGCACCGCGAGCGGCACAGCTCCGTCCCTTAGCACGATGTCGTGGAATTCGCGAATGTCGAAATCGTCACCCAGCTGAGTGCGGGCACGTTCACGCAGCTCGACGATCTTCAGCATGCCGATCTTGTAGGCGGTCGCCTGGCCGGGCATCACGATATAGCGGTCGATGGCCTTTTCGCAGTCGCCTTTCGGGTTCGGCGTGTTGTCCATCAGGTACTGGACGGCCTGTTCGCGCGTCCATTGCTTGCTGTGGAGGCCAGTGTCGACGACGAGGCGGGCGGCGCGCCAGATCTCCATCGCGAGGCGGCCAAAGTCCGAGTACGGATCAGAATAGTAGCCGAGTTCCTTCGGCACGAGTTCCGAATACAGGCCCCAGCCTTCGGAATAGGCCGTGTAGCCTCCGAACTTTCGGAAGCTCGGGAGGCCTTCCAGTTCCTGTGCAATCGCGATCTGCATGTGGTGGCCGGGGATGCCTTCATGGAAGGCGAGCGCTTCCAGCTGGTAGGTCGGCATGTCGGCCATCGAATAGAGGTTCGCATAATAGATGCCCGGGCGGCTGCCGTCCGGCGCGGGGCGGGAATAGAAGGCCTTTCCGGCGGATTTCTCGCGGAAGGCTTCGACCGCCTTCACTTCCATGTCGGCTTTCGGGAAGGTGTTGAAGAGTTTCGGCAGGTCGCCCTTCATCGTCTCGATGGCGGCAACGGCTTCGGCGAGATACTCGGCTCTGCCTTCCTCGGTTTCCGGTTTGTAGAATTGCGGATCGGTGCGCATGAATCCGAAGAATTCCTGCAGCGTGCCGGTGAAACCCACCTGGGCCATGATCGCCTGCATCTCGGCGTGGATGCGGGCGATCTCATCGAGGCCGATCTGGTGGATTTCATCTGCCGTCAGGTCCGTGGTCGTCACCTGGGCGAGGTTGGTATTGTAATACGCGGCGCCGCCCGGGAGCTTCCAGACGCCGTCATCCACGGTGGCGACCGACTGCTGGCGGACGAGTTGCGTGATCGCGGCCTCATAGGCCGGGCCGACGGAAGCGGTCAGCGCCTCTGCGGCGCGCTGGATCAGGCCGGCGGCCTCTTCCTCGGTGATCGTGCTGTTGTCGGCGAGGGCGGTGACCTTGGCGCGGATGTCGGCCATCAGCGGGCTGTCATCGGTGCCGTCGCCGGTGCCTGTGAAGGGATAGCCTGTGATCAGGCCGCGCGCATCGGAGAGGACATAATCGTAAACGAAAGCCGGCGGCTGGATGCCCTTGCCGGAGGCTTCCGTCGCATTGGCGACATGCTGGCCGAGATAGCCAGGCACGCCCTGCAGCCGGGAGATATAAGCCTCGGCGTCCGACATGCTGGTCACCTTGTGCTGGTTGATCAGGAAGGCCGGGATGGCGGACTGGACGCCGAACATCTGATTGAAGGTGTAGCTGTGGCCCCGGAAAGGGAAGGCGGCCTCTGACCGCTCCAGCTGGTACTCCGCGAGACGCCAGGACAGCTGCGCCTGGTGGTCCAGCCGGTCAAAATCGAAGCTTGCCCTCATCTCGGCGATCTCGGCGCGCTGGAATTCCAGTTCGGCCCGTTCGAAGGCCTCGGAGGCATCGGTCCACTCGCCGTAGCGGTCCTTGATGCCGAGATAGGTCTGGCGCATCGGGTCGCGGGCGACGGCCTCGTCGAATTTCTGCTCGAACCAGGCATTCAGGCGTACTGTTTCGGCGGCGATGGTTTCCTCGGCGAAGGCGGACGCAGCGGGTTCGCGCACGGCGGAGGTCCCGCAGGCCGCCGCAGTTGCGAGCAGAGCGAGCGCGAAGGCAGAGCGCATTATCGTCATCAGCCGAATCCTGTTCTGTTTGGGCAAGGGTTTGAACTTGTCTTAACTGTATTTTCGGATTCGTTAACCTTTGACGTGCCAGAACGAAGTATCCATGAAAATACCTTGCGCGGGGCTCGTCCGCGCCGGGAAAGTTGCGCTTTCGGCGGCAGGCCGGGTGAATTGGCGGTAGAAAATGAAAAAAGACAACGAAACCCTTGATCTGGCCCAAGTCCTCGGGACGGCCGATGAGGCGGAAGGCACGTCCATCGGCTTCGCGGGTCGCAAGGTGGACCTGCTGCAGCTCGGCTTCTGGGCCTGTCTCCTGTTGTCTATTGCCGCCGCCAGCGTCTCGCTGGTGCGCCCACATGCTTCTGGCGCCACCGGATCGATCCTGCTGATCACCATGGCGTCTGGCGGTCTCGTTTTCCTCTTATGGACCGTGCGCGGGGCCGGCCGGTTTATCGGCCTGTTCCCGGAGAAAGGCGCTGCCGCCCGTATCGCCAATGCCGGGGCGCCGCGTTTTCCGTGGATCGACGCGCTGGAGGAGGCCGTGCTGGTCACCGATCCCGGCGGCGCGCCTGTAGCAGCGAACGAAGCCTATGGCGAGCTTGCCTCGCTGACCCTGATCTCGGGACCGAGCGAATCCGGCCCGGTCACGGTTGACCGCCTGTTCGGCGCCATCCATGGGCTGACCGCGCCGATCTACCGTCTCTCCAAGGCGGCCCAGTCGGGAATCCGCCGCCGCGAACTCCTGCCGATGGTGGCGCTTGGCCCGGAGCAGGTACCGGCGCAGTTCGAAGTGACCGTGGCGCCGCTGCCGCGCGGGCGCGTGCTGTGGCGCATCCGCCGCATCGCGGGCCAGCTTGAGGCAACCGGCGCTGCGGACATGAAATCGCTATATGTCGAGGATGCCCCGATGGGCTTCTTTGCGGCCCGCCCGGATGGCACGATCACCTATGCCAACAATTTCCTGCGCGAGATGCTGGGCCTGCCGGAAACGGCGAAGAATGTGCGCCTCGACGACATTATGCGCCCCGAATTCGTGAGACTTCTCGGACGGGACAAGAAGACCGGCGCGCCGGGCCGGGCGGACATCCATCTGCGCGCGCGCGATGGGGTCGAGCTTCCGGTGACGGCGATCACCACCTGGTCTGGCCGCGGCGCTGACGCGAATGGCCGCACGATCCTGTTGCCAAGTCCGCAGGTGCTGAACGGGGAGGGAGAGCGGTTTGCCCTGCAGGGCGCATCGCGCCCGATGCGCCCTGACGGCGACCCGATGTTTGACGATGCACCCTTCGGCGCGGTGCGCCTCGACGGGGACTGGGTGGACGGCGCAATCATCTTTGATGCAAACCGCGCCCTGATGGAACTGACCGGCGGTCGTGCGACGCCCGGCTCGCGCTTCTCGGACCTGTTCGAGTCCGACGAAGATGGCCCCGACGCGGTAGCCCAGGCACTTATCCATGCGGTCGACAAGCCGGTGGCCCTGAAGCTCGCTGGCGCGGTCAGCGAAGACAAGGTCCGGCATGCCAACGTGTTCGTCACGCTGAATGCCCACGGCCGGCCGTCGGTGGCCTATGTCGTCGACATTTCCGAGCACCGCCTGCTCGAGCACCGCCTCGCGCATGGCGAGAAGATGCAGGCGATCGGCAACATTGCCGGACGCATTGCGCACGAGATCAACAACATGCTGCAGGTGACCAGCGGCAATTGCGAATTCCTGATGAACCGCCACCCGATCGGCGATCCGTCCTATGACAATCTGAAGGCCATCCATGAGGCGACCGTGCGTTCGGCCGATCTGGTGCGCGGACTGCTCGCCTATGCGCGTGAGCAAACGTTCAAGCGTGAAGTATTCAATACGACCGACTTCCTGACGCAATTCTCCTTGCTCCTGCGCGGCGCGGTCGATGAGCGCATTATCTTCGAGGTCAATCACGGGCGCGACGTGCCGTGGATCCGCGCCGATAAGGGCCAGCTGGAAACGGCGATCATCAATCTCGTGACTAATGCGCGCGACGCCATGCTCACGCACCGCGACGGCGGCAAGCTGACGGTTCGCACCAGCCGCTCCACCGGCCGTGACGCGCGCGCCAAGGGCTTCGACTATGTCGAGGACGGCGAATACCTTCTGGTCGAAGTGGAAGACACTGGCGGCGGTATTCCCAGGGAACTGAGGGACAAGATCTTCCATCCCTTTTTCACGACCAAGGAAAAGGGCAGTGGCACAGGCCTCGGCCTTGCCACGGTGTTCGGCATTATCAAGCAGTCCGGCGGCTATATCGAGCCGGTGTCGGTGATGGGCAAAGGCACCAATTTCCATGTTTATCTGCCGGCCCTTCCGGCGGCGGAAATTCCGCAGGTGGCCGATCCGGTGGCCGAGCAGCGCATCACTCAGCGTCCGGTCGACCTTTCGGGCCGTGGGCGTATCCTTGTGATCGAGGACGAGGCCGGCGTGCGCGACATTGCCGTCTCGGTGCTGCGCTCGCGCGGCTA
>NZ_JBBEBT010000010.1:0-8771 GCF_040882205.1 Hyphomonas sp. | reverse complement strand
CTGACTGGCCCCTTTTTAAACCGGCAAATGGCCCATTTTTATCCCGGCGTTGACAAATGTCAAAGCGCTGCTGAATATTGAACCTGGCTCTAAGGCAGATGACCTGCGCCCGAGCGTAACCGCTATTCCTACGGCCGAGTGCATGATGTGGAGAACCTCTACATTGTGGAGAACTCGACTTTCCCCACCTCGGGCTGGGCCAATCCAACCCTTACACTCGTGGCACCCGCGCTGCGGACGAACGGTCAAATCTCGGCCGAGCTGAACAAGGAGCGCGTAGCGCATGCAAGTTGAACCTGAATCGCCGCCATTGTCTGGGTCTGGTTATCTGAGACCAGCTTGCGTTCGCCTGTAAGCGACGCCAGCCCGCCGGATCAGAGCCAGCCCGCTGTCTGCCCCAGGACCCAGAGGCCAATCACCAGGAACAATGCGGCAGCGACATACCGGACCACATTCAGCGGCACCCGATTGAGCAGTTCGTGGCCCAGGAATACTGCTGGAACATTGGCCAGCATCATGCCCAGCGTGGTGCCCATCGTCACAGTAATCACATCATGGAAACGGGCGCCAAGGGCGATCGTGGCAATCTGCGTCTTGTCGCCCATTTCGACGAAGAAAAAGGCAATCGTGGTCGCCCAAAATGCACCGAAACGGGCTGTTTTCGCGTCGGTTTCTTCGTCGAACTTGTCAGGAATGAGTGTCCAGGCCGCCATTACGATAAAGGAAGCGGCAATCAGGAGCCGGAACCACTGGCCGTCGAGTATGGAGGCGACCTGCGCGCCGACGAGTGCGGCCACGAAATGGTTGGCCAGTGTGGCAACGAATATGCCGGCGATGATTGGCAGGGGTTTCTTGAACCGCGCAGCGAGCACAATGGCCAGCAGCTGCGTCTTGTCGCCGATCTCGGCGAGGGCAACGACGGCGGTAGAGGTAAAAAGGGCTTCCATCAGTCAGTCTCCGGGTCGGGCGGCGTTCAAGGTCCAACAGACACCATTCTCGCCGCCCAACCCTGAGCGAAGAGATGATGCCATTGGTCTCGCCCAAACGGTTTCCCGCTTCCGCCGCACCACGGCCTCTCGGCCGAGCATGTTTACACGGTGGCTCGTCCTCGCGGACGACTGGCTACTCCCCAGTGAAAGATGCGCTCTAGGCTCGCCCGCCGGACGAAGCAAGGGCAGATTTACTGCACAAACAGATGGCAAAAGGTCCGATCCGAAAACATGGCTTCGCCTCAACGCTTGGATGTTTACCGCGCGATTACAATTGAAAGTTGTTCTACTTTGTTGCGGTGGCTATTGAAAGAAGCGGGATCAGGTGTTTTCCGGTGAGCGGCTTTCCTTTGCGCTTTTAATGAACGCAGATAATGAACGCAGATGAACGGCTTCCAGAACGGGCCGAGCCAGAAGGGCAAACAGCGCGTGCCGGATCTCTTAAAAAGAGCCGTTGAATTTCCGCGTGCGCCCGCCTGGCTCGCGTATGATGAGCATGGAGTGGCGTCTGTCGTATCCGTCGGAGAAGGCTCACCTGGCGCCGCCGCAGTTTCGAAGCTTCCGCCGATTTATCCGGAATGGCTGGGTGACCGTGCCTTCCTCGCCGAGCATCCGGCGCGCTTCAGTTATGTCGTTGGCGAAATGGCGCGGGGCATCGCGACGCCGCGAATGGTGGTCGAGGCCGTGAAAGCCGGCTGCCTGGGTTTCTACGGAAGTGCAGGGCTGCCCCTCAAGGAAATAGAATCCGGGATCAACAAGATCCGAACGGGCGTGGGCGCTGGAGAAGCGGCATGGGGCGCCAACCTCATCCACTCCCCGCAGGAGCCCGGACAGGAAGCGGCCATCGTGGACCTGTTCCTCAAGGAAGGTATGCGCCGCGTCTCTGCCTCTGCGTTCATGCGTCTAACCGCTGATGTCGTCCGCTACACGGCGCTCGGTCTCGAACGTGCCGCAGATGGAAGCATACGCCGGCGCAACCACATATTCGCAAAAGTCTCACGGGCCGAAGTTGCCGAGCCGTTTATGGCGCCAGCGCCGGAGAAAATGCTTCGGGAACTCGTCGCTGCCGGCAAGATCACCGAAGCGCAGGCGACCCTGGCGGCATGCGTGCCTGTCGCAGCTGACATCACCGCTGAATCCGATTCCGGCGGCCACACGGACAATCGTCCTGCAGCGGTCCTTTTCAGCTCGCTCAGCGCCGCCCGCGCAAGGGTTGCGGCGAAGCATGCTTTTGATGAAAGCGCTGTTCGCATCGGCCTTGCAGGCGGTCTGGCAACGCCCGGGGCTGTCGCGGCAGCTTACCAGATGGGCGCCGCCTATGTGTTGACCGGTTCCGTCAACCAGAGCGCCGTGGAATCGGGTCTCTCGGAAGCGGGCCGCAAGCTGCTCGCCAAGGCAGGCCCCGCAGATGTCACGATGGCACCAGCGGCAGACATGTTCGAGCAAGGTGTCGAAGTGCAGGTCCTCAAACGGGGAACACTGTTTGCGATGCGAGGCCGAAAGCTGCATGGTTTCTACCGGAGCGGCGCGAGCTACGACTCGCTGGCCGCAGCAGATCGAAAATGGATCGATGACGTGCTCGGTGAACCGTTCGATGCTGCCTGGGCCGAAACCCGGTCCTACATCCAGCGCGTCAATCCGGCCGAAGCGGCGCGGGCCGAAATGGATGGCAACAAGCGCCTGGCGCTGGTCGCGCGCCGCTACCTGTTCCAGGGCGCACAATGGGCCCGCGAAGGCACGCCAGACCGGACGGCGGATTTCCAGATCTGGTGCGGCCCTGCGATGGGCGCGTTCAACGAATGGGTCGCCGGCACGCCACTCGAGCCGGTCGAGGCCCGTACGGTGCGCCAGATCGCGCTGAACCTTCTGGAAGGCGCGGCGCGCATTACCCGCGCCGGTCAACTGCGCTCGGCGGGAATTGCCGTGCCGCCGCAATACTTCTCCTATACACCGCGCCTGTTCGAGTAAGCTTCATGACTGACCGCCGCACTTCCAGTTCACGCCGACCTCTTGAGCCAATTGCCGTTGTCGGTATGGGCGCAATTTTCCCGGGCCGCGGAGACACAACCGGTTTCTGGCGCGACATATTCGAGGCGCGTGATCTGATCAGCGATACGCCTGCAACACACTGGCTGATCGACGACTATTACGATGCCAATCCGTTGACCAAAGACAAGACATACGGCCGCCGTGGCGGATTTCTGTCGCCGGTCGCCTTTGATCCGCTGGCCTTCGGCATTCCGCCCGCCCAGTTGCAGACGACAGACTCCGCGCAGCTTCTCGCACTCGTCGCTGCGAAGATGACGCTGGACGATGCCGAGCGCGACAGCGGCGGAAAGATGGACCGTTCACGGACGAGTGTCATCCTTGGTGTGGCGTCCGCCACCGAGCTGACAGCGCACATGGCAGGCCGGCTCCAGCGCCCCACCTGGGTCAACGGCCTGCGCCAGTCCGGTCTTGCCGAAGCCGATGTCCAGGCCATCGCTGCGAGGATCGAGAACCATTATGCGGAATGGAAAGAGAGTACCTTCCCCGGCCTGCTGGGCAACGTGGTCGCTGGGCGCATCGCCAACCGGCTCGATCTTGGAGGTAGCAACTACGTCACGGATGCCGCCTGCGCCTCGAGCCTCTCCGCTTTGCAGATCGCTCTGCATGAACTGCGCGCAGGCGATTCCGACATGGTGCTCACCGGTGGTGTGGACGCTCTGAACGACATCCTAATGTTCATGTGCTTTTCGAAAACGCCCGCACTGTCGCCTACCGGAGACTGTCGTCCATTCTCGAACAATTCCGACGGCACGATGCTCGGTGAAGGCATCGGCATGCTGGCGCTGCGCCGTCTCGAAGATGCTGAGCGCGGCGGGAACCAGATCCACGCTGTCATTCGCGGTATTGGCGGCGGATCCGACGGCAAGGGCACCGCTATCTATACGCCGCTCCCTTCCGGTCAGGCTCGCGCGTTACGCCGCGCCTACGAACAGGCGGGATACGGCCCGGAGACAGTCGACCTTGTCGAAGCGCACGGAACGGGTACCAAAGCGGGCGACCGCGCCGAAATCGAAGGTCTGCATCTTGTGTTCAGCGAAGCTGACAGGGGTGACGGCCCGTGGTGCGCAGTGGGGTCGGTCAAGTCGCAGATTGGCCATACAAAGGCGGCTGCGGGCGCTGCAAGCCTCCTGAAGGCTGTCGAGTCTCTGCGCCGCAAGGTGCTGCCGCCGACGATCAAGATTGATGAGCCTGCTGAGGCCATCCGCAATAGCGCGTGCTTTTATGTCAATACAGAGGCCCGTCCCTGGATCACCGCTGACAATCGTCCGCGCCGCGCATCGGTCAGCTCGTTCGGCTTCGGCGGTTCGAATTTCCACGTAACGCTTGAAGAGTATACAGGCCCTGCGGCAGCCAAGCCGGCACGTGTGCATCCGGCAGAACTCTTCCTGTTCAGCGCAGACAATGGTGTTGACCTGTCGGCTGCCCTGCGTGCCCTTGCGGACGCTCCGCCTCCGGAGGATGCTTTTGCTTTCCATGCAGCTGCAACGCATGGCCTGTTCAGTACGAAGGCATTGGCACGCGCGTCCATCGTCGCCACAGGTCCCGAAGACCTTGCAATAAAAGCGGATAAGCTTGCCGCACAGGTTGTAGCCGGAACACTCGGCACCGCACCCTTGCCGCAAGGCTGCGCGGCATCGCTCAGCACGCTTGTGCCCGGGAAAATCGCCTTCCTGTTTTCGGGTCAGGGCAGCCAGTATCCCGGCATGGGGTCTGACCTTGCCATCGCTTTCCCGGCGGCCCGGGCGCTTTGGGATTTCGCTGCGAGCCACCGCGTCACCGGTCCGCTTAAGCTCCATAAACTCGCCTTCCCGCCAGCGGCCTTCGATCAGGTCGAGTTTGGCAACCAGCAACAGCGTCTGACGTTGATGCAACATTCCCAGCCAGCCATTGCGACCGTGTCACTTGCGCATCTCACCCTGCTCGAAGCGCTCGGCATCGACGCCGACATGGCGGGCGGCCACAGCTTCGGCGAGATCATGGCGCTACACCACGCCGGCGCGTTTGACCGCGACGCTGCGCTCACAATCGCCGCCGCGCGTGGCCGCGAAATGGCTAACGCAGCAAAGACCACTGACGGCGCCATGCTGGCGGTGCAGTGCTCTGCGAGCCGCATCGCACCCTTCGTCAAGGAGATCGGGGGCGGCCTCGTCATAGCCAACGACAATGGGCCGAGCCAGGTTGCGCTTTCGGGCCCTGTCAGCGCTATTCAGCAGGCAGAGCAACGCTGCGCGGCCGAGGGCATAAAGGCACGCCGGCTCCCGGTGGCGACAGCGTTCCACTCATCCATCGTCGAGCCTGCTGTCGCGCCTTTCCGCGCCACGCTTGAGGGACTGCGGCTGAAACGCCCTGCCCTGCCCGTCTATGCAAACGCCACTGCACAGCCCTACAAGACAACCGCTAAAGATCTCGCCGGAGTGCTCGCGTCACAGATCGTATCGCCGGTCCTCTTCCGGGATCAGATCGAGGCGATGTACGCTGCGGGCGCGCGCATCTTCGTCGAGGTCGGTCCAGGCAATGTCGCCGCGGGCCTGATTTCTGATACTTTGGGCGAGCGCGACTACACGGTTCTTTCGCTGGACAACAAACGCACCAATGGCGTCGCGCAGTTTCTCTCAGGGATTGGCACGCTTGCCGTCGCAGGTCTGAGCGTCGATCTTGCGGCGCTCTACGCCGACGCGCCCCCGCAGCAGCCCAAGCCCGAGCCCTCGAAGCATGCAGTCTTCCTGACCGGCGCAAACTACGACCGTCCGTACCCGCCCAAAGACGGCGCTGCCGGTCGTGCACTCCCGAACATAACTGCACAGACAATTCCAGCTTCCGCTCAAACACCGCCCACCCCGCCTCCTCAAAGGACCGAACTTCCCATGCCCGATCAGAATGGCCGGCACACCGTCGCACCCCCGCAAGCGACTGTCCCTCAACCCGCCGAGCGGGTGGAAATCACCTCGTCTGTCGAGCGAATCTGGCAGGAAGTCTCGATGCAGCATCAGAACTATCTCAATGCGATGGCTGACGGCCACAAGGCTTACCTGAACGCCGCCGCCGCCCTGCTTGGCCAGGCAGGCGCAATCGCGGCGGAGCCGCAGTTGCTGCCGGCGCCGCGCGCGCCCGCCTCCCAACCCGCACCGCAACCCACTTACACTGCTCCCCCCGCAGCAGCCGAAGCCCCGAAGCAGAAGGTCAACGGCTCCCACGGCACGCACGCCTTTGTACCAGAACCTGTAAAAATGCCTGCCGCGCCCGCGAACGTGGAAGTTGCGCCGAGGCCCGTTGCTGTTTCTGCGCCCGCTATGAACGCTGCGGACATTGTGCGCAGTATCGTGTCCGAAAAGACCGGTTATCCGCCTGATATGCTAGACGCCGACATGGACCTCGAAGGCGAACTCGGCGTGGACTCAATCAAGCAGGTGGAGATCCTGTCCTCACTTCGCGACCGCCTTCCGCACCTGCCGGAAATAGAGCCGGAGCGCCTCGTAGAGCTGCGTACGATTGCCGCCATCGCGGCGATGATCAACGCCGCGGCGTCGGACGCTGTCGCTGCTGCGGCTGCGCCGAGTGTCGAGGCAAGAACGGCCAGTGCGCCGCCGGCCTCAAGCCTGCAGGTCTCGCCGGATGTGATCCGTGCGCTCATTGCCGGGAAGACTGGCTATCCGCCTGACATGCTCGAAGACGACATGGACCTTGAAGGTGAACTCGGCGTGGATTCCATAAAGCAAGTGGAAATCCTCTCGTCTCTGCGCGACATGTATCCCTCGCTCCCGGAAGTCGATCCAGAGCACCTTGCCGAGCTGCGCACGATCCGGAAAATTGCTGATTTTTTCGGCTGAGGGATGATGGGGAGACACGGGCTTCCCATCATCCCGACCTGCCCCCGGCTGACGTAACACCCTACCGGTGCGACGTGCGCCCCGTGCTGTGGCAGACACTGAATGCGGCGCAAGCATTCACACTCAGCGCAGGCGCGTTGATCGAAGTGACGGATGCGGAGCCGGTCAGCGCGTCGGCTATCGCTACTGCGGTCACTTCGGCAGGATATGACGTCCGGCGCGTGTCGATCCCGACTGGCTGCGCGGATGCGGCGATCCTCACCGAAGGCCTTACGGCGCAGTCTGCAGACGTGCGCCATTGGTCGTCGCTCGCGGCCGCCCGCACTGCACGCCGCCAGGGCGGTGTGACAATTCTTTTGCAACCGGCAGACGTCTATTCCGGTCTGGAGGGCCTTAGCCGTACGCTCCGCAAGGAATGGCCGGAGAGCGTCGCTTTCGCTTGGACACTTCCGCGCGGCGGCGGGCCGCTCGTCGTGCAGGGACTCCGGCGCGGCTATCCGGATGGCGAGCTGAATCAATCTGGAGAATTGAGTGTCGCAGCGCCGGGCAAATCTCTTACTCCCCCATCATCCTTGCCCGGATCAACGCCTTCTGTATGGCTCGTCACGGGCGGTGCGCGCGGCGTCACGGCCGCCTGCGCCATCGAGCTCGCCCGCCAGGCTGGCGGCACAATCCTCCTCGCAGGCAGATCGGAAGTTACGCCCTGGCCCGCAGGACTGCCGGAAACGGGCGACATCAAGATCCTGCGTGGTCTTTTGGTCGAACGCAGTCGCCAATCCGGCGCGCGTATTACACCTACTGAAATCGACCGCACGGCCCGCAACCTCCTCGCCGGCGCCGAAATCCGGCAAACCGTCGCATCCATCCATGCGGCTGGGGCAACGGCGGCCTACATTCCTCTGGATGCGGGTGACAGTGCTGCCGTCGCCGCGGCGCTTTCGCAGGCGCAGGAGAAATGGGGTGGCATCACCGGCTGGGTCCACGGCGCCGGTGTACTCGCAGACAAGCTGGCAGCCGACAAAACCGAAGCTGAACTAAGACGCGTGTTCGCACCCAAGGTCGGCGGCCTGATGAACATTCTCGAAGCGTTCGACGCCCGTCAGTTGCGCCACATCGCTTTCTTCTCTTCCGCAGCGGCCTTCTTCGGCAACAAGGGACAATCGGACTACGCCATGGCCAATGCACTTCTCGCCAGCGCCGGGCGTTTGCTGGCGCGTTCAGCGCCAGACGCACGCGTGAAGGTTTTCCACTGGGGCCCCTGGGCGGGCGGAATGGTGGACGCCGCCCTCGCCAGTCACTTTGAAGCACAAGGCATCCCGCTTATCCCGGTTGACGAGGGGGCACGCATTTTCGTCAATGAACTTCTCGGCGGCAGGCGCGATCAGGTCGAACTTGTTGTTGGCGAGGCATGGGCCACGACATGACCTTGTTTGAACCCATCGCCATCGTTGCAGAAGCCTGCGTGCTGCCCGGAGCCGGATCGCCATCGGCATTGTGGGACGTTGTGCGCCACAAGCAGGTTGTGACCCGGCCCGTCACATCTCAGGAGCTCGGGCTGGGCGCAGCGCCTGATGGTGAACGGCGTTTCGTCTCCGGCCGCATTGATCAGGGGGCAGTTACGCACGAGGGCCTGAAGCGCCTTGAGGGCATTGGCACTGGCGCGCTTGATCCTGTTCACCGCTGGCCACTTCAGGCTGCCTGGGAAGCCTGGTCCTCCGTTAACGGGGCTGCCCGGACTGACCCCGCCCGGCGCGGGGTGTTTCTCGCAAATCTTTGCTATCCCAGTCGCGCCAAGGTCGGGTACGCGGAAGATATCTGGAGGTATGGCCATACAGATCGTCCGTTTACGGACTCGCTTAATTCCGGCATGCCGGCACGTCTCATCGCGCGCATGATCGGTGCCGAG
>NZ_JBBEBT010000009.1:0-8853 GCF_040882205.1 Hyphomonas sp. | reverse complement strand
TCACCTCTCCCGTTATGCCAGAAGCATCAAGGCGGGCCGCAAGGTGAAACAGGGCGAGGTCATCGGCTATGTCGGCTCGACCGGCGCCTCGACCGGACCGCATCTCCATTACGAGGTCTATATCAAGGGCAAGCCGGTCAACGTCATGTCCTTGAAACTGCCCAATGGCCGCAAGCTGGAAGAAGAGCCCGCCATGCTGGCAGAGTTCCAGGCGCACAAGGCCATGGTGGACGCCCTTCGGGCCGCCAAGGACGGACAGATGGCCGATGCGACCGCATTTGCCAAAACCGGCGCCGCGCCCGCTGCGCCGCCGCCCACGCCCTGACACAGCGCCTGCAGCGCGGTTCGCTTCCTTAACCTCGCCAGAAGGGGGAATCTGGCCCCGTTCTTGCTCATCCCGTGCTTGAAGGCCCGATCTTCAGGAAACGAGGTTAATGCATGGCGAGCCCGAAGCCGCAGGCACCCGCGACAGTGAGGCGCCTCGATACGCCCTACCGCTGGCTTGAACGCTTTGGCGCCGTCGCCGTCCTTGCCGTTATGGCGGGCCTGTTCCTCATGGTGCGGGCGGAGCCTTCTCCGGCAGGCGCAGATGCGTTTGCCGCAACCGATTTCCGGATCGAGGCTCTCGCGGCCGCCCCATCCGCCCGCACGGGCCGGATCACCGCGAACGTTGCCACGGCGGACGCGCTGGAAGTGCTTGGCGCTTCGGCCATCGATGCCTCTGGCGCCGCGGCCGCATTGCGCGAAGCTGCGCCCACGCGCGCCACACGCCTGCGCCCGGGATCTCCCTTCATCGCGTATTTTGACGAGACCGGGCCGGACGCGAACCCGGTTCTCACCGGTGTCAGCATCCGGATCGATCCGAAAACCACCCTCGCCGCAACACGCCGTGAGGACGGCACCTATTTCGCCAGCGCCCTCGCCGCCAAGACCTCGATCGCGCTGCACCGGATTTCCGGCGAGATCGCCACAAGCCTGCCCGATGCCATCCATGACGAGGGCGGCACCCGCGCTCATGCCGAAACTTTTGCCAGCCTCTTCCCCGAAGACCCGAAGCTCGCCCGGGGCGGCCGCAAAGGAGAACGCTTCGACATCGTGATCGAGATGATTGCCGACGAGCGCGGCAACTTCCTCGAAGCCGGCGATCTCGTCTTCGCTGCGTTCAATGGCCAGAAGGTCGCCGGCAGCTGGTACCGCTATGTGCCGGAAGACACCGGCGTTCCGGAATTCTTCAATCGCAATGGCGTGGCCGGTGACGAGTTCCTGATCCGCGAGCCGGTGCGTGGCAGCCAGATCAGCTCCGGCTTTGGCAACCGCATCCACCCGATCACCGGCGACATGCTGCTACACGCTGGCGTCGACTTCCGCGCGCCGGTCGGCACGCCGATCCGCGCCGCCGGGTCGGGCCTGATCACCGACATGAAGTATGGCGAGGGCTATGGCTGGTTCGTCCGCATACAGCACGAACGCGGCTTCGAGACTGTCTACGCCCACATGTCGGCCTTCGCCGAAGGGCTGACGCCGGGCCGCACTGTGATGCGCGGCGACACGATCGGCTATGTCGGCTCCACCGGCTCCAGCACCGGCGCCCACCTGCACTATGAAGTGCTGCGTAACAGCGCCTACGTGAACCCGGTGACACTGGAACTGCCTACGGGCCGAGACCTCTCGCGCAATGCGACGGCGTTTGAGGCTTTCCGCGTGCAACGCGACGTGATCGATACGCTTCGCGGCGCCGACCCTGCAGCACCCGCCGCCAGCGAAGTGATGACGGCGCAACTGAAAGCCATCCGGCCGGGAGCGCGTTAAAGCGGCGTTCCGAAAAGTGGCCACGGCTTTCGGACAAAAGCCGATATAAAACAAAGCCTTATAGCATATTTTTGATTCGCAAAAACAGCAAGATGCTTGTAGGGCTCAGTTCAGGGCCGCGCGCCCCTTGGCGAAGTTGTTCGGCACACCGTTGATCGACAAGGCGTCGCCTTCGACATCGACACGGATTGTCTCTCCGTCGAGGATGCGGCCTTCCAGCAGCAAGCGCGCGAGCGGATCCTGCAGCTCCTTCTGGATTACGCGCTTCAGCGGCCGTGCGCCGTAGACCGGGTCATAGCCGCGCGCGGCCAGCCAGTTGCGGGCGGCAAGGCTGAGCTCCAGATTCATCTTCCGTTCACGGAGCAGGCCTTCGAGGCGGCCCATCTGGATGTCGACGATATGGTCTATCTCACCGCGGCCGAGGCGCTTGAAGAAAACGATCTCGTCGATCCGGTTGATGAACTCCGGCCTGAAATGACGCCGGATCGCGCTCATCACATGCTCGCGGGCGCTCTCGGAGACTTCGCCCTCCTCCCCGCTCGCCAGCGCGTCGGCGCCCAGGTTCGAGGTCATGATGATGATCGTGTTCTTGAAGTCCACCGTGCGGCCCTGGCCGTCCGTGAGACGGCCATCATCAAGCACCTGCAGCAGCGTGTTGAACAGGTCCGGGTGGGCCTTCTCGACCTCGTCGAACAGCACGACCTGATAAGGACGCCTGCGGACGGCTTCAGTCAGGGCGCCGCCTTCATCATAACCGACATAGCCCGGCGGCGCGCCGATCAGGCGGGCGACCGAATGCTTCTCGGAATACTCCGACATGTCGAGGCGCAGCACAGCCGCTTCGTCATCGAACATGAAACCCGCGAGCGCCTTGGTCAGCTCCGTCTTTCCGACGCCGGTCGGGCCAACAAACAGGAACGAGCCGATCGGACGGTTCGGGTCCTGCAAGCCGGCGCGCGCGCGGCGCACCGCGTTCGAGACCGCCAGCAGTGCATCTTCCTGCCCGACAACGCGGCCGCGCAGCGTGTCTTCCATGCGCAGCAGTTTATCGCGCTCGCCTTCCATCATCTTGTCGACCGGGATGCCGGTCCACTTGGAGACGACGCCGGCGATATGCTCGGGGCGGACGACTTCCGAGACGAGCCCGCCATCAGCGTCGCCCTTGGCTTCAACTTCCGCGATCAGTTTCTCCAGCGCCGGGATGGTTGAGAATTTCAGCTCGGAGGCTTTCGCAAGATCGCCCTGGCGCTGCGCTTCGGCCATGTCGGAATAGGCCCGGTCGAGCTTTTCCTTGGCGGAGGCCGCGCCTTTCAGCTTGTCCTTCTCTGCGCCCCAGGCGGTCGCGAGTTCGCGCGAGCGCGTGTCGAGCCCGGCGATCTCGCCCTCGATGGTTTTCAGCCGGTCCTGCGAGGCCGTGTCTTTTTCCTTCTTCAGCGCTTCGGCTTCGATCCGCAGCTGCATCAGGCGCCGGTCGATCTCGTCGAGTTCTTCAGGTTTCGAATCCACCTGCATGCGCAGGCGCGCAGCTGCCTCGTCCATCAGGTCGATGGCCTTATCGGGCAGGAACCGGTCGGTGATGTATCGGTTCGACAGCGTTGCAGCAGAAACGATGGCGGCGTCCGAGATACGTACGCCATGGTGCGCCTCGTAGCGACCCTTCAGTCCACGCAGGATCGAGATTGTGTCCTCCACCGTCGGCTCGTCGACATAGACCGCCATGAAACGGCGGGCGAGCGCAGGGTCGCCTTCCACATGCTTGCGGTACTCGTCGAGCGTGGTGGCGCCGATACAGTGCAGCTCACCGCGCGCCAGCGCCGGTTTGAGCAGGTTGGAGGCATCCATCGCGCCTTCGGATTTACCGGCGCCGACCAGCGTGTGCATCTCGTCTATAAACAGGACCACGCCGCCCTCGGCCTGCGTGACTTCCGTAAGCACTGCTTTCAGGCGCTCCTCGAACTCGCCGCGGAATTTCGCGCCGGCAATCAACGCGCCCATGTCGAGCGCGAGCAGGCGCTTGCCCTTCAGGCTTTCCGGCACGTCGCCATTGACGATGCGCAGGGCAAGGCCTTCGGCAATCGCCGTCTTGCCGACGCCGGGCTCGCCGATCAGCACAGGGTTGTTCTTGGAGCGGCGCGACAGCACCTGGATCGCGCGGCGGATTTCTTCATCGCGCCCGATCACCGGATCAAGCTTGCCTTCGCGCGCATCCTTCGTCAGGTCGCGCGCATACTTCCTCAGCGCTTCGTAGCCTTCCTCTGCATTCTGACTGTCGGCCGTGCGGCCCTGACGCAGCTGCACGATGGCACTCTCGAGGCCCTTCGGCGTGACGCCCGCTACCTTCAGCGCTTCGGCGGCCGGATCGCCGCTGAGACCGGCAATCGCGAGCAGCAGGCGCTCGGCGGTCACGAACGCATCGCCGGCTTTCTTCGCGCCCGCTTCGGCTTCCTGGAAAAGTTTCGCGCCGGATTGTTCAAGCCGGAGCCCGCCAGTATTGCCGGACACTTTCGGCTGTTTCGCCAGCGCCGCATCGACGCCCTGGATCGCCAATTCGGGCCGCCCACCGCCCGCGCGGATCAGGTTCACGGCCAGCTGGTCGCGGTCATCAAACAGGGCTTTCAGGATGTGGGAGGGCGTCAATACCTGATGGCCGGCAGAAAGGGCCTGCGTCTGGGCGCTCTGGATCAGGCTGCGCGCACGTTCTGTATACTGTTCGATATTCATGGTTTTGCATCCCCATTGAAAGGCAGATTGAAGGCCCGGGTCCGGCCCCGCTCAGCGGCGGCCTTTCTGTTACAGGGGATTTGGGATGGCTGCCCGCCCGGCGCAAGCATCTTGGCGCAAATGAAACGCCCCGCCGGTGACGACGGGGCGCTGACATCTGGTCGCAGGAAAACTACCTAGTCGGCCGTCTCGGTCGGGACGCCCTCTTCCGAGGCCGGTTTGCGGCGGCCGCGGGCGAGCGTTTTCATTACGCCGTCGGTTTCGGACACGGCAACCACAGGTTCACGCGGCGGACGCGGCTCGCGCGCCTCGCGGGGCTCTCTCGGTGCACGGTCTTCGCGCGGCGGACGGTCCTCGCTGACAGCGCCTTCCTCGCGCGGACGATACGGTTTGCGGGCCCGGCGGGCCTTGTCGCCGCCGGCGCGTTCGCCCCGGGCTTCCGAGGGTTCGTTCTCGCTGGCTTCGGCGACATCATCGCGGTCGTCATCGGCGTCGATCACGCGCAGCGAATCAGAGACCTCTTCGTCGCTCCGGCGCGACGTGGCAGCAGTCACCACTTCGGCTTCGCCCCGCTCATCATAGGATTGGTTCGCCTCGTCCTGGCCGCCGCGAGAATCGCGGTCGTGACCGCCGCGCGGGTCACGGTCATCGCGCGGGCCGTTGCCATTGCCATTACGATTCGGCGGCTGGCCGCCCTGCTGCTGGGTACGCGCCTCGTTCTGCTTGGCCACGATGCGCTGGTAATGTTCCGCATACTGGAAGTAGGCCTCGGACAATACGCGGTCGCCGCTGGTATGCGCGTCGCGGGCGTATTGCTGGTACTTCTCCAGAACTTGCTGGGCAGAGCCACGGATCTTCACATCCGGACCGACGCTTTCAAAGTGACGGTTCGGATTGTTGAAGGCGTTCTGCTGCTGATTGCCGCCTGGGCGCCTGTTGCGACCGCGTGAGCGTTTCATGAATGGGTCTTGTCCTGTGTTCGTAAACCAGCGGTCACCGGCAAGCCAAGTTTTCGAATGGTCATCTTGCTTGCAGGCGGGATTGGGGAGGGACTTATCCGTTTCCACCGAACCCGAACGAAGGCAGCGTTAATTATCTGCCTCTCCGGCAGACTGCCCCTCGCTGAAATTGTTCTACTGTGTAACGGGCGGGCCAACAAGCGGAAAATCAGCAGGCAGGCTCGGGCGCCCGCCCTATTACACAGCGATCATTTCCGCCCAGGTCGCGCCAGTGTGCCAATTCGGCAAAGCCCGCGGTGTCCAGCAACCCGAGCACGGCGGGGCGCTGGTCGTGGCCGATCTCGAGCACCAGCGGCGCCCCGGGCTGCATCCGGGCGGCTGCAATGCGGATGATCTGGCGGTAGGCGTCCAGTCCGTCCGCGCCGCCATCGAGCGCTCCCATCGGATCATATTGCCGGACTTCCGGCTCCAGCGATTCGATCTCGCGGCTGGCGATGTAGGGCGGGTTGGAAATGATCAGGTCCGCCTCGCCCCAGCCGTTCCAGGCCGTCCAGCTGCCTTCGAAAACCTCCCCGCGGCCTTCAAGTCCAAGTTGCCGGAAATTCTCACGCGCGAGTGACGCCGCCGCCGGACTGGCCTCCACACCGATACCGGTCGCCAGCGGCCGGTTCGACAGGATCGCCGCCAGCAGGCAGCCCGTGCCGGTGCCGAGATCGGCGACCCTGACCGGGGCGTCCCGGGGCAGCCGCGCCAGTGCCCGCTCCACCACGATCTCGCTGTCCGCCCTCGGTATAAGCGCGCGGGCATCGCTGAGAATCTCCAGGCCGTAGAATCCGGTATGGCCGAGAATGTGCTGCACTGGCTCACGCGCCAGCCGCCGGGCAAGCGCCGCCTCGAAGGCGTTCTGCACACCCTTCGGCACCGGCGAGGTGCCCGCCGAAATCAGCGCCGCGCGGGTGTCACCGAACGCCGCGAGCATCAGGATCATCGCATTTTGCCGCGCGTCAGAAATGCCGCCCGCGTCCAGTTTCCGGGCGGCAGAACGGATCAGTTCGTCGAAGGTCGGCGCCGTCATCCCCCGGGCCTCAGCCGGCATCCATGGCCGCCAGCTTGCGCGCCTGGTCTTCCGTGATCAGAGCTTCCACCACATCGTTCAGCTTGTCGCCGGCGACAATGCGGTCGAGCGAATAGAGCGTCAGCCCGATGCGGTGATCGGTGACGCGGTTCTCGGGGTAATTGTAGGTGCGGACCTTCTGGCTTCGGTCGCCCGAACCGATCTGGTTTGCACGCGCTTCGGAACGCGCCGCATCCTTCTCGGCGCGCTCGCGTTCGTACAGGCGGATCTTCAGCTGATCCATCGCCTTCTCGCGGTTGACGTGCTGGGACTTCTCCGAACTCGTGACCATGATCCCTGTCGGAAGGTGCGTGATCCGCACCGCCGAGTCCGTCGTGTTGACGTGCTGGCCGCCGGCGCCTGACGAGCGCATCGTATCAATACGGATGTCTTCGGCCTTCACGTCGATTTCGATATTCTCGGGCGCGGGCAGAACCGCGACGGTTGCCGCCGAGGTATGGATACGGCCCTGCGTTTCCGTCGCCGGCACACGTTGGACCCGGTGCACGCCGCTTTCCCATTTCATCCGGCCAAACACGCCGTCGCCGGACACGTTGGCGATGATCTCCTTGTAGCCGCCCGCCTCCCCTTCGGAGGCGTCGACGATCTCGATTTTCCAGCCCATGATCTGGGCATAGCGTGTGTACATTCGCCACAGGTCGCCCGCAAACAGGGCTGCCTCGTCGCCGCCGGTTCCGGCGCGCAACTCCAGCACGATGTTCGCCTTGTCATCGACATCCTTGGGCAGGAGCAGGATCTGCATCGCCTGCTCGAGGTCGGGCAGGGCGTCCCTGATCTCCTCGATCTCCATCCGCGCAAGTTCGGCCATCTCGGCATCGCCGGCGGCTTCAAGCGCCTGCGCATCGGCAAGGCCGCGGCGCGCGGCCAGCAGCTGGCGCGCGTTCTCCACGACAGGACGAAGCTCGGAATGCTCCTTGGACAGGGCAATGATCTCTTTGGAGTCGGAAGTCGCGCCCATGCGGGCCTCGACCTCCTCATACCGGTCGATCACCTGCTGGAGTCGGGTCAGGGAAAGGGAAGCCATGGCCGCCCTTTAATCCGGTTTCACACCGCGTGGAAGCCTTACAGCGCCGGAGGCATCACGAAGATGCGCAGGGCTTCCGTACCAGCGAGGAAGACCAGGCAAAAGGTGGCGGCTGTGAACACCAGGAAGCGCAGGGCCACCTTGCCCACCACGACCTGCACGATGGAGTGCAGGATCCGCAGGGCGACATAGATCCACGCGACCAGCCCCGCCAGGTTGTCGTTGCCGCCGGTCAGCGCCATGAAAAACATCAGGGCATAGAAGATGGTAGGCTGCTCGTGCAGGTGGTTGTAATTGTCAGCGGCCGAGCGGACAAGCGCCGGCAGCTTGTCGCTATAGGTCCCGGGATGGCGGGCATCGTCCGGGTTGATGTTGTACTTCGAGAACGCCGGCAGGCGCAGGGCGTACATCCACACCCACATCACGAGCGTCCAAAGGACGAGCGCGAGCACGGGCTTCAGGAAATCGACGTCGATGGTCATTGGATCAGCCTCCCAACTGAGTTTCGGGGGCAGACCCTATCCGGGAGACTCAGCACTTTGCAACACGCCGGGTAATGCCGCCGGGGAAGAAGCCGGGCGCGCCTTGAAGAAATCGATGAAAGCCAGGATATCGTCATCGACGACGCTGTGACCGCCGGAGCGTAGCCACCAGACAATACCATCGGTCGGATCAAACGTGCGCATGTCGTCGCCGCTGATGCCGGGCACGCCCATCGCTGTCCACATGGCGCCGGCCGCCTGCGCTGCCCGGAAGCTCGAGTTCGGGTCTGACCAGACATCCCGGCGCGCATTGCCGAGGAACAGACGGCGCGGCGAAATCAGCGCCAGCAGCATGTGCTGGTCATACGGCAAGGTGGACGGATCGCGCGCATAAGCCTGCGCCTCCGGCGATAACCAGTGCGGATAGGTCTTGGCCATCCGGTCCAGCCGCTCCCCGGTCGGCGAACGCGACAGCGAGGCGCCGGCAAAGCCCGACTGGTGCGCCACCACCGCCTCGATGCGCGGATCCCAGATCGCCGCGAGCAGCGCGGCTTTCCCGTGCCGCGAATGGCCCATGATCGATGTCTGGCGCGTATCGACGCGGGCATCATCCTCCAGCACGTCGAGCGCAGCGGAGAAGGCGAAGGCCCAGGCCATCAGCGTGCTGGTCGGGTTCACGTCCGCACCGAGGCCCGCAAGCGCCTGCGGCGCCAGCTGCGCGCT
>NZ_JBBEBT010000008.1:0-8966 GCF_040882205.1 Hyphomonas sp. | reverse complement strand
TCATACCTTCCCGGCAGAGGAAACGCGAGCGGTGGTTGTCCTTGGCATTGTCCACCCAGCCGGTCAGTGACGGGTCAACGAGGTTCTGCGTCACCTGCACCCACATCGGCGTGATCGGATATTCTTCCATCATCAGCGCCTCGGCCTGCGCGAAGATTGCGGCGCGCCTCGCCAGGTCCAGTTCCTGGTTCGACCGGGTCAGCAGGCCGTCATATTCGCCATTGGCATACTTGCCATAGTTCTGCTGACCGGTCGTCGATTGCAGCAGGTAGAGATAGTTGATCGGATCATCGAAATCGGCGAGCCAGGCCGCGTCCGAGACCTGGAAATCGTTCTGGCGCAGGCGCGCATAGAGCACCTTGGTATCCTGCTTGATGATCACAGGCTCCACCCAGGGCGCAATCTCAGCCCAGTTCTGCTGCGCCACCGGGGCGACCTTCGGATTGTCGCCGGTCGAGCGGTGGATGAACTCGAACTTCAGCGGATTGGACGCTCCGAACCCGGCTTCCTCCAGCAGGCGTCTGGCTTCGGCCAGGCGCTCGGGGCGCGGCATGTCCTTCCAGCTCACCTGCGGGCGCTCCACGTCATAGTTCGACATGCCCGGCGGCACGAAGGCATAGGCCGGCTCGAAGCCCGGCGTCAGCACGTTGCGCACCATGAACTCGCGGTCGAGCGACAGCGACAGCGCCTTGCGCACGCGCACATCGTTGAACGGCGCTTTCGTCTGGTTGAAGGTCCAGTAGGTCACCAGAAGGCCCGGCGTCGTGCGCGGCCAGCCGGGGAATTTTGCTTCCAGTTCCGTCTTCCGGGGACCGGAGAAGACGTTGTTGATGTCGAGTTCGCCCGCCGCAATCTTGTTCTCGTAGGCCGCCTCGTTCTCGATCTCGAAATAGGCGACGCGGTCGAAGCAGGCCTCGGCAGCGCCGAACCCGGCCGGGTTCTTCTCGGAGACGAGCTGGTCGCCGGTGCGCCAGTAGACGAGCTTGTAGGGACCGTTGACGACAATATTGTCCGGCTGGATCCAGGCATCACCGAACTGCTCGACCACATGCTGCGGCACCGGGAACGTCGTGTAATGCGTCAGAAGGCCCGGCAGGTAGGGCGCGGGATATTCGAGCGTCAGTTCCAGCGTCTTGTCATCAATTGCGCGGGCGCCGAGTTCTTCGGGCGCCAGCGCGCCCGCGTTCACCTTCTCCGCATTCTTGATGAGCCAGAGCATCGAGGCATATTGCGAGGCAATCGCAGGATCCTGGATGCGGCGCAGCGCATAGACGAAATCGCTCGCCTTCACCGGCTCGCCGTCAGACCAGTTGTAATCGCCGATCTTGAAGGTCCAGACCGTGCCTGTGGCATCGGTTTCCCAGCTGGTCGCCATCCCGGGGACCGGGCTGCCGTCGGCGGCGTCCGTCGTCAGGCCGATCAGCATGTCGCCGATCACGATATTCTCCCACTGGGCCGAGGACTTGTGCGGGTCGAGCGTGTCGACCTTCGCCGAAATGCCGCGCCGCAGGGTCGCCACATCGCCCGGTTGTTCCTTCGTCCCCCCCCCGCCGCAGGCGGCGAGGGTCAGGGCGGCAAGGCCCAGAAGGGAAGCGGTAAGAACCGGGCGGCGTAGGGTCATCGAAGCATGCTCCTGATCGCAAAAGGGGCGCCGGGCGGATCATTTCCGCCCGTTTCGCCGGGTATGACGGAATTTCTGGCCTCTTGCTGCCAGAGGCCCGGCAGATTGCAAAGCCTTAAGGCGCCGCGATGAACAGTGGCTGACTGAAATTCAGGCGCGCTCGGCGACGAGGTCAAACCGCGACCGCGGGGTTGGCGCTGCATCCGGCGAGGCGACAAAGCCGCGCTCGATCAGGTCCAGCATATGACCCAGCACGCTCATCGCGGCGGCGGGATGCAGGCGCTGGTCGACATCCTTGTACATCCGCGCGACCATGGCGGGGATCGAGGTCTCGCCCCCGCGCAGCTCAGCCAGGATCGCCGCCTCGCGCGCCCGGCGATGGGCCGCATATTCCGCAATGAACTGCGCAACAAATGCCTTGCCCCGCACCGCGTCGCCATGCGTCGGCCAGAGGATGTCGAACTGTCGCTCGGCAATCTTGTCGAGGCTGCGCATATAGTCGCTCATATTGCCATCCGGCGGCGAGACGACCGTGGTCGACCAGCCCATGATATGATCGCCGGAGAAACAGGCACGCTCCTCGCGCAGGCCGAAACAGAGATGGTTTGCGGTATGGCCCGGCGTTTCGATCACGTCGATCGTCCAACCGGGGCCGGCAATGAGCGAACCGTCGCCGATCTGCACATCTGGCGTGAACTGCAGGTCGTCCGGGCTGCCAAGCTCGTCCTTGGCGGTGTGGATGCCGCAATTCTTTGCATAGGTCTTACAGCCCGCCCAGTCGGCCAGCGGCCCGGCGAGCGGCGAGTGGTCGGAATGTCCATGCGTAACCAGCACATGCGTCACGCGCTCTCCCGCCAGCGCCGCCTTCAGCGCCTCGAAATGCTCGTCCAGCGCCGGGCCGGGGTCGACCACCGCGACCTCGCCCTTGCCGATGATATAGACGCCCGTGCCCATATAGGTGAACGGGCCGGGATTATTGGCGACCACGCGGCGCACGAGCGGGGAAATCTGGTCGACGCGGCCATACTCGAATTCAATGCCGCGGACGTAAGGAATGGCCATTCAGTTAGGAACCTTCAGTAAACGGACGTATCCGGCCCTCAACGCTTCTTCGGTGCAAAGGTCTCGGCGAAGGCCCGGGCCATCCGGCGCGTTGCGCGCAGTTTCCCGCCCAGCTTCAGCGCAACCGGCGGACCCATGTCCGTCTTGTTTGCATCGACGATGAAGATCCGTCCCGTCACCCGGTCACGTAGAACATCCACCCCGCCCCAGTCGAGCCCGATTGCAGCTGCGAAGCGCTCGATCACGCGGATTTCATCCGGCGAGTAGCAATTGCGGGGTTCGTCGAGCAAAACTTCAACATTCTCGTTGAGAAAGCGCCGTTCCAGCGGACGGCGCTTGCGGAAAACCACAATCGGTGTCCCGCCCACCAGGCAGCACCGCAGGTCCTCGACCAGCCCGCCCGGAATCTCGTTGTCGATCAGGCGTTGATAGGCCTTACCCGGTAAAGCGGCGTTCATCGGCCCTTCGATCACGCGCCCGTCATGCGCCGCGTTGGCTTCCGACTTCTCGACCATCCGGCCCGTGAAAGTCAGCGGGTCCACACAAAGCGAATCGCCGCTGGCGGTTTCAAACGCCGCAGCGACCCGTGTCTTGGAGATGTCATTGCACCCGAAATTGATCAAGCGGGCGCCCGGTTTGACCTTCGGCGCGGCGATCACGGTCTCAGTCGAATCGTCGAACTGCATCACGATGTCTGCCTCGGCCGCATCTTCCACCAGCTTGGCGCCGGAGACATGCATTACCGACCAGATGAAATACCAGGGGCGCGGCTTGTCGGGAGAGAAGGCGATTGTCGGGCGCTTGTGCCCGGTGATGAGGCGCCAGGTGCGCCAGTTCTGGACGAAGAAATAGAAACAGAACCAGATAAAGACGCTGTGCAGGAGCGCGAGGTCAGGTACGATCCGCGCACCGGTTTTCTTGACCAGGATCACGCCCTGTTCGAGCTTGAAATCGTCGGTCCACATACGGCCTGACATATACGCTGCTCCCGGTTTGCCGCTTGCGCTGGCCGGATCCTCTACAGGCTCAGACGCCTCGCACGCCTTCGGCCTGGCTTCAACTCCTGCTTTGTGGCGCGACTGTGTCAGCCGCCCGGTCCTACAGCAGTTCGCGCAGGCTGGAGAGATCGTACCCGGCCCCGGCGGCGGCGTCGATGATATCGTCACCGGCACCTTGTCCGGCATGCACGAGGGCCCAGGCCGTGATCGAGCGTGTGCCCGTCCGGCAGTAGGCCAGCACCGGCTGGGGCGCCTCATTCAGGATATGCCCCATCCGCTCGACAATCTCCGGCGTCGGCGCCCCGGAAAACGGCAAGGCGGCGAATGTGAGCCCCAAAGATTCGGCTTTGGCGCGAATTGCGCCCATGCGCGGCTGGTCCACCCCGCCTTCCCCATCGGGGCGATTCGCGATCAGCGTCTTGAACCCGGCCTTGGCCACGGCGTCCAGATCGTCTTCCGAAAGTTGCGGGGCGACGGCGAAATCAGGCGTAACCTGACGGATATCGGCCATTTGAGTGCTCTCCTCGAGTGCAGCGTTTCGCTTGATCGCTTCGCGTCTCAAGCTAAGGAATGTAAAGGCTCCTGCCAAGCGGGCGATACCGCACCGACCGTTCAACCTGTTGTGACCAGAGGCTTTTCACCAACGTGTCGATGCTGCAACGCGCTTTCCGCAGGATTCCGTGGGGCTATACGCTCCGAAGGCTCCTGATCGCCATCCCCACAATGCTGGCGATCATCACCATGGCCTTCCTGATGATGCGCGCCGCCCCCGGCGGCCCCTTCGACGGCGAACGCAAGCTCCCGGCAGCCACCGAGCGCGCGATCGCCGAGAAGTTCGGCCTCGACAAGCCCCTGCACGAACAATACCTCAACTATGTCGGCGGCGTGATCCAGGGCGATTTTGGCCCCTCCTACAAAACCCTCGGCAAGAGCGTGAACGACCTGATAGCCGATGGCCTGCCCGTGTCGCTGACCATTGGCTTCCTGACCATGGCCATCTCGCTGGTACTCGGCACGGCGCTCGGCATCTTTGCGGGGCTCAGGCAAAACTCGGCGGCGGATTTCAGCGTCATGGGCGTCGCGATGGTCGGTATCTCGGTGCCGAGTTTCGTGATTGGCCCCATCCTCATCCTTGTGCTTGCGCTCGGCGCCGGCATCTTCGCGGTCGGCGGCCTCGGCACCTACCCGAACATTGGCATGAGCTGGCACAACATGACCCTGCCGGTGCTCACCCTCTCGCTCGCGCAGATCGCCATCATCTCCCGCCTGATGCGTGCCTCGATCATCGAGACGATGCGCGCAAACCATATCCGCACCGCCCGCGCCAAGGGGCTCTCGGAATGGGACGTAATTACCCGCCACGCCCTGCCCTCTGCCCTCCTGCCGCTCGTCTCTTACGCTGGCCCGGCCATGGCGCGCGTGATGACCGGCTCGGTCGTCATCGAGAAAATCTTCGGCCTGCCCGGCCTCGGCTCCTACTTCGTCGACGGCGCGCTGAACCGTGACTACACGCTCGTGATGGGCGCGATCATTGTCTATGCGGGCCTGATCATCCTGCTCAATCTCGTGGCCGACATTCTCTACGCCATGCTGGATCCGAAGGTGAAATACGACTGATGGCGCACCTCGATCCGGTTCTTGATCCGACGGGCCGCGCGGAAGCGGTCAACCTCGCCATCCGGGGCGGCCGCTCGCTCTGGGACGACGCCCGCGCGCGCCTTCTGCGCAACAAGGCCGCCGTCTTCTCGATGATCCTGTTCGGCCTGATCGTGCTGCTCGCCGCGTTTGGGCCGATGGTCTGGGTGCACAATCACGAGACCATCTCGGACCTGCGCACAATCGCGCCAACCTTTGAGAACCTGCACATCCTCGGCACCGACCTGCAGGGCCGCGACCTCTTCGCCCGCCTGCTGATCGGTCTGCGCATCTCGCTGATGGTAGGCATTGTCGCCACCGTCGTCAGCCTCGTCATCGGTGTCACCTGGGGTGCCACAGCCGGTTATCTCGGCGGCCGCATCGACAATTTCATGATGCGCATTGTCGACGTGCTCTACGCCCTGCCCTTCATTTTCTTCGTCATCCTGCTGCTCACAGTGTTCGAGCGCAACATCGTGCTGATCTTCGCCGCCATCGGCGCAATCGAATGGCTGACCATGAGCCGGATCGTGCGTGGGCAGACCTTGTCGATCAAGAACAAGGAATTCATCGAGGCCGCCCGCGCCGCCGGCGTCTCGCAGGCCGGCATCATCACACGCCACATCCTGCCAAACGTGATCGGCCCGGTCGCCGTCTATGTGACGCTGACCATCCCGGTCGTGATCCTCGCAGAAAGCTTTCTCTCCTTCCTCGGCCTCGGCGTGAACGAACCGCTGACCTCGCTCGGCGTGCTGATCGCCGACGGCGCCGACATGATGGAAGACAAGCCCTGGATGCTGATTGCGCCGGCGGTCACCATGTCAGTCACCCTGCTCTGCCTCAACTTCATCGGCGACGGCCTGCGCGATGCGCTCGACCCGAAAGAGCGCTGAACACCGTTCAGAGACTATTCAGCCGGTTCCCGGCATAGGGGCCCGGCCGGTCAGAGGGGAGGGTCAAGCTATGGCAAATTTCAAACGCAAGGGTCCGAAATCAACCCGCTCGGGCTGCCTCCTGTGCAAGCCCCACAAACGCCAGGGCGCTAAATGCACCCATGCTCCCCGCGAAGCCGCCCGCCGCAAAACCGCCGCCGAAGACGTCCGTACCGGTGGTGTTTAGGCGCATAAAATCCGGCTTACGCCTGCATCCAGACCCTATTCCCGGCCCCTCCCACCTTGTCATACCGCCGAAACACGAAAGCCGGCGCCCGGAACTCCGGGCAATTCAGCCCCCTCTGGGTCACACCTTCGCGGGGATGAGCGCAAGGATGAAACCGGGCGAAGCCCGGCGCTGGCCGCCCGCCTACTCTGCCGCCTCAGCCCCACCCCGCCAGGGCGGAAACCGCCGGTTCTTCCCCGCACTGTAAAGGCACACCGAATTGCCAGCCGGGTCTCGGAACCAGGCTTCGGTCCAGCGCCAGTCTTTCCGCTCCGGCTCGCTCAAAGGATGGATGCCCGCCATGCAGCGTCCGCCCACTTCCACGAACACATCGCTGACCTCGAAGTAGACTTGCACGCCCCCGCCCGGCGCGGCCGCCTCGACCTGGTGCAGCGACAGCGTCGCAGGTTCCTCGCCCTCGAAGACCGGGCACTCGAACCGCGCATAGCGCGGCGGCCGTTCGACGATCAGCGTCAGGCCGAACCGCTGCCACCAGGCAACGCTAGCCGCATAATCGGTGCAAGGCAGGGTTACTTGGTTGAGACGCATGGAACAGCTCCGGTTCTTGGAAGTTGTCTTCATGCCAGCCCGCCCGGGCGCCAGCAAGGCTGGCCCCGACCGGCCGGTTCGCCGTAGACGAAAAGCAGCGGCGGCGCTGCAAGGGAGAGTTCAGCATGAAATGGCAAGGCGGACGGCGCGGCGGAAACCTGGAAGACCGGCGGGGCCTCAGCCCGGGCGCGGCCGTTGGCGGCGGCGGGCTCGGGGTCATCGCGATCGCGCTGATCGGCTACTTTGTATTCGGCATCGATCCCTCGCAGACCCAGGCCGTGCTCGGCGACGGCTCGCAGGTCAGCGGCGAGCAACAGGCCGGTGTGGAGGGCACGCCCGCCGATGAGGCCGGTCTCTTCGTCGATGTGATCGGCGCCAACATCAACGATGTCTGGGCCAGCGCCCTGTCCGGCTACACCCCGCCGACCGTGGTGCTTTACGAACAGGGCACCAATACCGGCTGCGGCTTCGGCCAGTCGGCGATGGGGCCGTTCTACTGCCCGCCCGACCAGACCGTTTACCTCGACCTCTCCTTCTGGCAGGAAATGGAAACCAAGCTCGGCGCCTCCGGCGCAGAATTCGCGCAGGCCTATGTGATCGCCCACGAGTTCGGCCACCATGTGCAGACGCTGACCGGCCAGTCGCAGAAAGTGCGCGAGGCGCAGCAGGCGGCGCGCAGCCAGGAAGAGGCAAATCAATATTCCATCGCGCTGGAACTGCAGGCGGACTGCTATGCCGGCGTCTGGGCCGCGCAGGCGGCGGGCGCCTCGGGCGGCGCCGTGGCGCTCGAACAGGGCGACATGGAAGCGGGCCTGAAAACCGCGCAGGCGATCGGCGATGACATGATCCAGAAGCGGATGGCCGGCAAGGTGACACCCGAAGGCTTCACCCACGGCACGGCCGCGCAGCGGATGGAATGGCTGGAGCGCGGCTACCGGAGCGGCGACCCGGTCGTGTGCGACACCTTCAGGTAAGCACGGCGTCCGGCGCCGCGACCGACACATTGACGTTCTGCGCGAGCAGCTGCGCCGTGCCGAAGATCGTCATGAAGCTGATATCGGTCGCGTCCCGGCCAACGGCGATCCGCACGAGACTGTCCTCGGCAGACAGCCGCGTCGGGTCGATCAGGTGCCAGGCATTATCGAGCCAGACTTCGACGACGGCGTGGAAATCCGGCGGATAGATCGCGGGCGCATAGGCCGACGCCATGCGCGCCGGAATGCCGACCGCGCGGCAGAAGCTGATCAGCGTATGCGCAAAGTCGCGGCAGACACCGCGGCGCATCAGGAAACTGTCGGTCGCCGTGGTGGAAGCATCGCTGGTGCCGGGGGCGTACTGGAAATTCCGGTAAATCCAGTCGGCCATCATCAGCACCTGGTCACCGCCCTGCGCGCCGGAGAACTGGCTTTCGGCAAAGGGCGCGAGCCGGTCGGACTCGCAATACCGGCTCGGCATCAGGTAGGTGATCACGTCGTGCGGAAGGTCGCGCCGCAGCGGCACATAGAGGCCCGAGATGTTGACATGGCCGCGCGTCACATCAACGAGCGCCTCATAGCGGATCGTCACATCGCCGCCCGCAGTGGTCCATTGACGCCGCCCCATGAGTTCCGGACCGTCCGCCAGCGTCAGCGGGCATGACGGCGACAGCGACAGACGGTCCGCGATTATCATCTGGTCCGGCGCGCGGATCGCCTCCAGCGCCAGCACGACATCCGCTGGCTGGGCAAAGTGATAAGACAGTGAAGCGTCGATCTTCACGCGCATGGGCGGGGTCCTGATTTGGCAGTGGCGTGGGCGCGAAGCTGCATTTTCTGCAAGGGAACGCGCAACTCAGTTTTTGGTTACCTGATGTGCGAGAATAAATCCTGAATATCTGCGAGGTCGCACAGACGAAGTGCGCGCATTGGGGCGGGAGCTCGGCCTGCCGGAGGCCTTTGTCGGTC
>NZ_JBBEBT010000007.1:0-1505 GCF_040882205.1 Hyphomonas sp. | reverse complement strand
TCGCGGATCCATTCCGGCTCCTGGAAACCGCGCCCGACCTCGACAAGGCTGCCCACCATCGACCGCACCTGCCGGTGAAGGAAGCTCTGCGCGCTGCAGGTGATCTCGACCCGGTCGCCGAAGCGCGCCACGTCCAGCCGGTCCAGCGTCTTCACGGGACTTGCCGCCTGGCAGGCCGTGTCTCGGAAGGTGGTGAAGTCATGGTTGCCGAGCAGCAGCTGCGCCGCCGCGTGCATTGCGGCAGCGTCGAGCTTCGCTGCGACACGCCAGGCAAGGCCGCGCTCAAGCGTGAGATCGGCGCGCCGGTTGAGGATGACATAGCGGTAGCGGCGCGCCGCGGCGGAGAAGCGGGCGTGGAAATCATCCGCCGCGCGCTCGGCCTTCAACACGGCGATGGGGTGCGGACGCAGATGGAAGTTCATCGCATCGGCGACTTTGTCGGGGCGGTCCTGCGCGAGGTCCATGTGCGCCACCTGCCCCGTTGCATGCACGCCCGCATCCGTTCGCCCGGCGCCGATCACATCGACCGGCGCTCCGTCCAGCTTCGCGGCGGCTTCCTCCAGCGCGGCCTGAACCGTCGGTATTGCCGGCAGCTTCATCCAGCCCTGGTAAGGGCCGCCATGGTATTCGAGCAGGAGTTTGTAGCGTGGCATAAAAAGGCGCTGCCAGCCCGGGACAGTTTGGTCAACCGCGCTTGCCGGCGCCGCGCAGCTTCAGCCAGATGATGGATGCGCACATCAGGAGCGAAACACCATTCCGGAAAATGATGCTCGGGGCGACTTCCAGCCAACCATACAAGCCCCACAAGATGCCGCCGGTCGCGGCAAAGAGATACGTAACAAGCGACACGCCCCGCGCCTGCCGGGTCTGGATGATCTTCAGCGCCTGCGGCGCGGCGGCGAACGTGCCGAAAAACCCGGCAACGAGACCAAGAAGTTCGATGGGCGTGATCTGCATGAAGATGGCCTTTCAGCCTGAGACTGCCCTGGGATAGGTGAGCGTGCCGGTGGCCGGGCCGCCTTCGGCGAGGCGGATGGCCATGAAATGCGGGCCAGACCAGGGGGCCGCGAAAGGCCGCGCGGTTTCTGCCGCGAAACCGAAGCGCGGATAGTAGTCCGCATGTCCCAGCACGAAGACAAACGCTTCGCCGAGCGTGTCGAGTTCTTCGAGCCCTGTGCGCACGAGGTAGCTGCCGATGCCGGATTTCTGCAAGCCGGGCTTTGCGCTCATCGGCCCGAGACCGGCAGCAACCGGCTGGCCGTCGATCAGGATACGGAAGAATTAGATATGACCGACGATGTATCCATCGTCATCCTCCGCCACGAGCGACCGGAGGCTGTCGCCATCCGCGTGCAGCTGGCGGATGAGCCGGCTTTCATCTTTCGAGTTGAAGGCAAGACCAAAGGCTTCGTCGCTGAGTGCGGCGACGGCGTCCATGTCCACCGGTGTGGCGGCGCGGGTGAAGAAGCCAGTCATGCGCGAGACCTCAGGGCGGGTCTATCAGG
>NZ_JBBEBT010000006.1:0-1506 GCF_040882205.1 Hyphomonas sp. | reverse complement strand
TCTCGCCCTTGCGGTAGCGCTGGATGGCTTCCTCGCCGGAGACGTTCCAGTCCAGGTCGGACAGGTGCACCATGCCGTCGATGTCGTTGTCCAGGCCGATGAACAGGCCGAATTCGGTGGCGTTCTTGACCTCGCCCTCGACGGTCGAACCGATCGGGTTGGCGGCCACGAAGGCGTCCCACGGATTGTCCTGGGCCTGTTTGAGGCCCAGCGAGATGCGGCGCTTGGAGGCGTCGACGTCCAGCACGACCACATCGACTTCCTGCGAGGTCGAGACGATCTTGCCGGGGTGGACGTTCTTCTTGGTCCAGCTCATTTCCGAAACGTGGACCAGGCCTTCGATGCCTGCTTCCAGTTCCACAAACGCGCCGTATTCGGTGATGTTGGTCACCACGCCGCTGATCTTGGCGCCCATCGGGTACTTGGCGGCAACGCCTTCCCACGGATCCGATTCCAGCTGCTTCATGCCCAGGCTGATGCGCTGGGTATCGGCATTGATGCGGATGATCTGGACCTTCACGGTCTGGCCGATCTCGATCACTTCGCTCGGGTGGTTGACGCGCTTGTAGCTCATGTCGGTGACATGCAGCAGGCCGTCGATACCGCCCAGATCAACGAAGGCACCGTAATCGGTGATGTTCTTGACCACGCCGTCGGTGATCATGCCTTCGGCCAGGCCTTCGATCAGCTCGCTGCGCTGTTCGGCGCGGGTTTCTTCCAGCACGGCGCGGCGCGAGACCACGATGTTGCCGCGGCGGCGATCCATTTTGAGGATCTGGAACGGCTGCGGCATGTCCATCAGCGGGGTAACATCGCGCACCGGGCGGATATCGACCTGCGAACCGGACAGGAAGGCCACGGCGCCATCAAGATCGACGGTGAAGCCGCCCTTGACGCGACCGAAGATGCGGCCTTCGACGCGCTTGCCTTCGCCAAATTCGCTTTCCAGCTTGTCCCATGCGGCTTCGCGGCGGGCGCGATCGCGGCTGAGCATTGCTTCGCCGTCAGCGTTCTCGACGCGGTCGACAAACACTTCGACTTCGCCGCCGACCACCAGGCCATGCTCGTCTTCGCCGCGCGAGAATTCGCGCAGGGAGATGCGGCCTTCGGACTTGAGGCCCACGTCGATTACGGCAAAGCCGTTTTCAATTGCGGTAACTGTGCCCTTGACTACGCGGCCTTCGAAGCCGCCATCGGCACCGCCGAGCTGTTCATCGAGCATTGCCGCGAAATCATCGCGGGTGGGGTTGGCAGAAGATGCCATAAGGTTGGAATTCCCGTATCATCAATTTACCGGCCAGGCGGTTGAATCCGCCGGTCTTTCTCCGCCCGTCGCACCATTGCGAGGGGAGGGCCAAGAGGCCGAACTGCCGCGAAGACCGAATGCCTTTCGCGGCATCCCGCAGGACTGACCGGTAAAAGCCAGCCCGAGGGACAGGCGCGCGCCTAGGCGAAGGGGGGCGCAAAAGCAAGGAAAAGCGGGTGGCTCGTCGGCCTAGGTGATTG
>NZ_JBBEBT010000005.1:0-9103 GCF_040882205.1 Hyphomonas sp. | reverse complement strand
CGAGGGTGTCAGCCATGTGAAACCGGGCGACCGGGTGCTGGCATCCGTGGGCACGGGCGGCATGGCGGAGTATGCCGTGGCCGCCGCGCCGAGCGTGATGGCGATACCGGACAATATGCCCTTCGACGAAGCGGCGGCGTTCATGATGACCTATGGCACCTCCTACTACGCTCTGAAGGACCGGGCGAATCCGAAGAAGGGCGAGAAGTTGCTGGTGCTGGGCGCGGCGGGCGGAGTTGGCATCGCGGCGGTGGAGCTTGGCAAGGCGATGGACCTGGAAGTGATCGCGGCGGCCTCGACGCAGGGGAAGGTGGACTTCTGTCTCTCGAAAGGCGCCGACAAGGGCCTCGTCTATGCCGCAGAACTCGACCGCGACGGGCAGAAGAAATTCGCCGATGACATCAAGGCGATCTCCGGCGGCGGCGTCGATATCGTGTATGACGGCGTAGGCGGCAACTATGCCGAGCCGGCCGTGCGCGCACTGAACTGGGAAGGCCGCTTCCTCGTAATCGGCTTCCCGGCCGGAATTCCGAAACTGCCGCTGAACCTGACGCTTTTGAAAAGCTGCGATGTGCGCGGCGTGTTCTGGGGCGCGGCGGTGGCGCGCGATCCGAAGGCCCATGCGCAGAACGTCAAGGAACTGTTTGCCCTCTACAAGGACGGCAAGATCCGCCCGCATGTGTCGAACTCGTACCCGCTTGAGCGCGGCGGCGAAGCCATCCGTGAACTGATGGACCGCAAGGCAACCGGCAAGGTAGTCGTGCTGATCTGACATGGCGAAGGTGGCGGCCTCACCGGAGGCGCTGAGGGCGATCCTACTCGGACTGAAGGCGCCGAAACTGGACGAGCCCGTGAAATGGAGTGCGCCGAGTTATGCCGTGGGCGGGGCGCATTGCGTGACATTCAATTTCGGTGACCTGAAAAGCATCCGGCTGATCTTCCATTGCGACACGATGCGCAAGGAAACCAAAGGGGCGCTTCCGGCGTTCGATGACGCATTGCTGGCCTGGCAGTCCGGCATCCGTGCGATTGAAGTCTTGCGAAACATGGAGGAGATCGCGGCGGCGAAGAAGGTGCTGGCGGGATTTTTGAAGCGCTGGGTGAGGGAAGTTCTGGAAGCCTGATGCCGCTTAACCCCGCGCAGGCGGGGATGTCGTTCGGGTCTGGCGGCTCCTTGTCCCCGCCTGCGCGGGGATGAGCGGGAAACGGAAACCGGAAATGAAGAACCCCGCCGGATGCTTCCGGCGGGGTTTTGTCTGTGTGGGGAGGAAAGGCGCTCAGCCGCGCTTGTCGCCGTCGACTTCTTCGAAGTCGGCGTCGACCACGCCGTCGTCCTTGGCACCGTCGGCTTCGGCGGCGGCGGTGCCGGCGGCGGCATAGATCGCTTCGCCGAGTTTCATCGCGGCGTTCATCAGCGACTGGTGCTTGGCCTGGATGTCGGCGGTGTTGTCACCGGCGGCAGAAGTTTTCAGGTCTGCGATCGCCGATTCAATTTCGCCCTTGACCGCGTCGGACACCTTCTCGCCATGCTCGATCATCTGCTTCTCGGTCTGGTGAACGAGGGCTTCGGCATGGTTCTTGGCTTCAACCAGTTCGCGGCGAGCCTTGTCGGCGCCGGCATTGGCTTCGGCTTCGGCCATCATCTTCTTGATATCGGCTTCAGAGAGGCCGCCATCCGCCTGGATGGTGATCTGCTGTTCCTTGCCGGTAGCCTTGTCCTTGGCCGAGACCGAGACGATCCCGTTGGCATCGATGTCGAAGGTGACCTCGATCTGCGGCAGGCCGCGCGGAGCAGGGGCGATGCCCTCGAGGTTGAACTGGCCGAGCTGTTTGTTGTCAGCGGCCATTTCGCGCTCGCCCTGGGCGACCTTGATGGTCACGGCAGGCTGGTTGTCCTCGGCGGTCGAGAAGACCTGAGACTTCTTGGTCGGGATCGTCGTATTGCGGTCGATCAGGCGAGTGAACACGCCGCCGAGCGTTTCGATGCCCAGCGAGAGCGGGGTCACGTCGAGCAGCACTACGTCCTTGACATCGCCCTGCAGGACGCCGCCCTGGATGGCCGCGCCGATGGCGACGACTTCGTCCGGGTTGACGCCCTTGTGGGGCTCCTTGCCGAAGAATTTCTTCACCGCTTCCTGCACGGCCGGCATCCGGGTCATGCCGCCGACAAGGACGACCTCATCGATCTGTGAGGCGGTCTTGCCAGCATCTTTCAGCGCCTTCTGGCACGGATCTATGGTGCGCTTTACAAGGTCTTCGACGAGGCCTTCGAACTTGGCGCGGGTCAGCTTGATATTGAGGTGCTTCGGGCCGGAAGCATCCGCAGTGATGAAGGGCAGGTTCACTTCGTACTGCGTGGCAGAGGAGAGCTCCTTCTTGGCCTTCTCAGCTTCTTCCTTGAGACGCTGCAGCGCGAGCTTGTCGGTCTTCAGGTCAATGCCCTGTTCCTTCTTGAACTCGCCGGCGAGAAAATCGACGATGCGAAGGTCGAAGTCTTCGCCGCCGAGGAAGGTGTCGCCGTTGGTCGAGAGCACTTCGAACACGCCATCGCCGATCTCGAGGAGCGACACGTCGAAGGTGCCGCCGCCGAGGTCATAGACGGCGATGGTCTTGTTGCCGGACTTGTCGAGACCGTAGGCGAGGGCGGCTGCCGTCGGCTCGTTGATGATGCGCAGCACGTCGAGGCCGGCGATGCGGCCAGCGTCCTTGGTGGCCTGGCGCTGAGCGTCGTTGAAGTAGGCAGGCACCGTGATGACGGCCTGCGTCACTTTCGTGCCGAGATAGGCTTCAGCAGTTTCCTTCATCTTGGTGAGGATGAAGGCGGATATTTCCTGAGGGGAATAGTCCTTATCGCGGCCCTTGACCCAAGCGTCGCCGTTCGGCGCCTTGACGATGCTGAAGGGGCTCATCGCCTTGTCCTTCTGCGCGGTCGGGTCATCGAAGGTGCGCCCGATCAGGCGCTTGATGGCGTAGAAGGTGAAGTCGGGGTTGGTGACGCCCTGGCGGCGTGCGGGCTGACCGATCAGGCGATCGCCAGCTTCAGTAAAGGCCACAACGGACGGGGTGGTGCGTGCGCCTTCCGCGTTCTCGATGACTTTCGCCTGGCCGCCTTCCATCACGGCGACGCACGAGTTCGTGGTGCCGAGGTCGATACCAATGATCTTGCTCATTCTGTCTCTCTCTCTTCGTTAGCTGCCTTGGGCGGGGTTTGGGTTCGGTCTGCTCAGCAGCCCCGGCCGCCAATGGCTCTCTTCAAGTAACTATTTTGAGCGGTGAGGAGGCGGCTTGCGCCCACTCACCTGTTCGGTCGTCGATATGGGAAGACTGGGGCTGTGCTCAAGGGGCGCATGCACATTTGGATAGGTCCAGGCATGGGCGCCGTCTATGCCCGAGTCGGACTGGCTGTATTTGAAAATCATTCTCAAAAACTACTTACAAAGCGTCAGAGGGGTGGAACAGCCGGGGCGCGCGGCCTGAATCTTTATTCTATAGACGCCCTGCCAATCATTCCTATCTTGGCGGGGCAGCAGAAAAGGCGCCCCCATGAAATACGCTAAACTCGGACACACCGGTCTCGTTGTTTCGAAACTCTGTCTCGGTACGATGACATTTGGCGGCGACGGGGGCATCTGGAAGTTCATTGGTAAGCAGCAGCAGGAAGAGGCCGATGCGCTGGTGCGGACGGCCTTCGATGCGGGCATCAATTTCTTTGATACGGCGGATGTGTATTCGGCGGGCCGCTCAGAGGCGATCCTGGGGCAGGCGATCCGCAATACGGGGCTGCCGCGTGACGAAACGGTGGTGGCGACCAAGGTATTCGGCCGCGTCTCGACGCTGGTGGCGGAGGGGGCTGGCGCTGCCGAGAAAGCCGAAGCCGAGCGGCGCGAAAAGCACGCCCGCAATATTTCGGGGCTCTCGCGCAAGCATATCTTCGACGGGGTGGACGCCAGCCTCGACCGGCTTGGGCTCGACTATATCGACCTCTACCAGGTGCATGGCACCGATCCGCTGACGCCGATCGAGGAGACGGTCGAGGCGCTCGACGACGTCGTGCGGTCCGGGAAGGTGCGATATGTGGGCCTGTGCAACATGCCGGCCTGGCTAATCATGAAGGCGGTGGCCTATGCCGACAAGCGGGGCTTCAGCCGGTTTGAGAGCTGCCAGATGTATTATTCCATCGCGGGCCGCGACCTCGAGCGCGAGGTGGTGCCGCTGGCGAAAGACCAGAACCTGGCCATCCTGCCCTGGAGCCCGCTGGCAGGCGGATTTCTTTCCGGCAAGTTCAGCCGTGACGGAGCAGGGCCGAACGATGCGCGCCGGACGATTTTCGACTTTCCGCCGGTGGACAAGGAGAAGGGTTTCAACATCATCGACGTGATGCGCGACATTGCGGCGCAGAAGGGCGTGACCGTGCCACAGGTGGCGCTCGGCTGGCTGCTGCACCAGAGCCACGTGACCAGCGTGATCATCGGCACACGGACGATGGACCAGCTGGCCGACAATCTCGGCGCCGTGGATGTCGTTCTGGATGCGGCCGACCTCGCTGCGTTGGACGCTGTTTCGGCGTTGCCGCCCGAGTATCCGGGCTGGATGGTGGATCGTCAGGGCATGGACCGGCGCGGGCAGGTTTGAGGCGCCTTCCTGGGTGGATCGGAAAATCTTAGAACCACCTTGCTAGGGTTCGCCGCCAGGTACAGGAGTGATAGGATCTGGCTATAGACAGCCCGCGGGCGACAGCTGTCGATGCGCCAGCCGCCGGTTATGGGGGTTCGTCGAGGATATTCGTCTGCCTCTTTCTGTTTTCCCTAGCCAATGCCGCATTCTGGGTGGCGTCGCCCGCGGGTGTTCTTGAAGGCCTTTTTGCCGGCACGCCCTCGGCAGCCTTTGCCAACCGGGATTTCGCAAATTACTGGGTGTCTGGCCGTCTGGCCGTCTGGCGTTAGGAGGCGACCTGTCACTGCTCGCTGAACAGACGACGCATCAGGCCGCGTTGGAGGCCGCGTTCGGCATCTCCGGCATGGATCCGCGCGAGCATGGTCTTACCCCCCCCCGCAGATGCTGCTTGTGACGTGGCCGCTTTGCTTGCTCTCCTATGCGGCGGCCTGTGCCCTGTTCATGGCGGTGACCGGAGGCGGGTTCGTATGGATCGTCTGGTCCTTTGCGCAACGTGCGGACAGCGCGGATCGTCACATAGTGTTTATTGCCGCGCTTGGTCTGCTGGCCCCGGTCTTCGTGCTGCAGGTTCTTGCCGGGCAGAATGGATTGTTCTTTGGCGCCGCGATGTTGCAAGCCCTGCACTGGCGCAAGGCCCGGCCAATCGCGGCAGGCTTGATGTTCGCGGTGCTGACGATGAAGCCGCAGCTGGGCTTGCTGCTGCCTCTGTTGCTGCTGGCCGAGCGCCGCTTTGCCACGATCGCCTGGGCTGTTGTTTTTACGGGCGGTCTGATCGGCCTTGCGGCAGCAATATTCGGAGCGCCCGCCTGGGCGGCCTTCTTCCAGGTCATATTGCCCTACCAGCAATATGTGGCAGCGCATTGGGGTGGCCAGTTCCTCTACATGATGCCGACCTGGTTTGCTGCGTTCCGTGCGGCCGGCCTGGCGCACGCAACGGCGCTGGCGCTGCACGCCTGCCTTGCGGCGCCGCTGGTGCTGGCCTGCCTTTATGGAATGGCGCGTGCAACCAATGAGGAGACGCGCAGCCGCCTCCTGCTTGCCGGGACGTTCCTGCTGACCCCATACGCATTCAACTATGACCTTGGGGCGCTGCTCGCGCTGGTCGCTTTGCTGGTGGCAGGGCAATTGGTCCGGCAGGGTTGCAGCTGGAACCTGGCCTTGGCCGCCGGCCTTGTGATGGCGCTGCCGCTCTGGACCCCTTTGCTCGGCAGGCCGGACGCACTGCTGATCCTGCCGGTCTTTCCGGCGCTTCGGACAGGCCTGTTCACGAAGGCCGCACCCGTGCCATAGTCTCCCGAAATCCAACGGGGAGCCCGAACATGCGCACGCTTATCGTCACGTCCTTTGCGGCGCTCGCCTTGGCGGCGTGCGGCGGTCAGAGCCCTGAACAGGCGGCAGGGCCAGCGGTCGCGGCGACGGAGTTGGAGGCATCCATTGCCGGAGCGCGCTCGCTGGAATTGCTTTGGACGGCGAGCGGTTTCGAGCAGCCCGAAGGCGCCGCGCTGGCGCCGGATGGCAGCTATTTCATTTCGAACATCGGGCCCGGCGAGTCCGGCGCGCTGGACGGCAACGGCTACATTTCGCGGCTCAACGCCGATGGCTCACTGGCCGCCGCGAAGTTTGCCGAGGGCCTGCATGCGCCGACCGGCATGGCGGTGCATGACGGCGTGCTCTACGTCGCCGACCGCGACGGCGTCGCGATGTTCAACGCCGCCACGGGTGCCGCAACAGGCAAGGTGATTATGGAGGGCGTCGTCTTCCTGAATGACCTGACGGTCTGGAAGGGCGACATCCTCGTTTCCGATTCCGGCACCGCGACGATCCACAAGGTGACGCCGGAAGGCGCGTCCGTTTTTGCGACGAATGCCGGTTGGGCGGGCATCAACGGCATCCTCGGGGACGGTGACCGGTTACTCGTCTCGACGATGACCGATGGCAAACTGATTGACGTGCGTGCAGCAGATTCCGAGACGCTGATCGCCGCCGGCATGATCGATGCGGACGGTATCGGCCTCGTGCCCGGGGGCGGCTATCTCGTCTCGAGCTGGCCCGGCCAGATCCATCATGTCGGCGAAGACGGCGCCGTTACGCTGATGATTGACACGCAAGCCGATGGCATCCTGCAGAACGATCTCTCGGTGTTCGGAGATGTCGTGATTGTCCCGAACTGGGAGCCGGGCACAGTTACGGCCTGGAAAATTTTGGGGCAGTAGGCGCGCCTGCGACGGCTTGTCCGGGCAATGCCGGGTTGTCCGTAAGCTTTCCGGCACCATCCGCGGAGGAGAGGTGACCGCCGTGGCCATTGACGCAACTTCTCCCAAATCCATGCCTCTGGAGTACCGGCATGCGCCCCGCGACCTGTCAGACCGTGTGGCCTACGGGCTGACCAAGATGCTGCGCTTTTTTGCGGATGTGTTCTTCAGAAAGCGCTATGGGCACCGCGCGGTCGTGCTCGAGACGGTTGCGGCTGTGCCCGGCATGGTGGGCGGGATGCTCAATCACTTGAAAAGCCTGCGCCGGTTCCAGGATGACCGCGGCTGGATCCATACGCTGCTCTCGGAAGCCGAGAATGAGCGGATGCACCTGATGACCTTCATCGCCGTCGCGAAGCCGAACTGGTTTGAACGTGGACTGATCATTCTGGCGCAGGGCATCTTCTTCAACGCCTTCTTCGTGCTCTACCTGTTTGCGCCGCGCACGGCGCACCGGCTGGTGGGCTATTTTGAGGAAGAGGCCGTCATCAGCTACACGTCTTACCTCAACGAAATCGACGCAGGCCGGCTGCCCAACCCGCCGGCGCCTGAGGTGGCGATCGAATACTGGAAGCTTCCGGCCGATGCGACGCTGCGCGATGTGGTGATCGTAGTGCGCCAGGATGAAGCGGGGCACCGCGACGTGAATCACGCCTTTGCTGAAGAACTCGGCCGCAAGCCCAGAGGCGGCAGGCGACTTACCGATCCGGACGGCAAAAGCGAACTGGCGCCCGAGGCCTAGAGATCTGTTGGAATCAGATCACTTGCTGCAGGTTTTTTGAATTGTCGCGAAATTCTTTCGCTCAACCGGGGCCCACTTAAGCGGAATTTGCCTTAGTTCGCCTGCCCGAGGCTCACCGCCACCATGGCGGCGCGCAGGATGCGTTCGCCGATGCGCCAGCCGGGCTGGAAGAGTTCGGCGATGGTGCCGGCCGGGTGCGGGGAGGGGATCTGCGCGACGGCTTGGTGCACGTTCGGGTCGAACGGGCTGCCGGGGGCGGCGTCGATCTCCAGCACATTGTGCCGCGTGAAGACGGTGTGCAGTTCCTTCTGGGTCATCTCGATGCCGCCGAGCAGGTTCTTGCCGGCTTCGGTAAGCGTGTCGCGGTCCGCGTCGGGCAGGGCGGCGAGGGCGCGGGCGAGGTTGTCGGCGACGTTCAGGAGGTCACCGGCAAACTTGCCGATGCCATAGACGCGCGCTTCTGACACTTCGCGCTCGGCCCGCTTGCGGGTGTTGTCGAGGTCGGCATAGGTGCGCAGGAACTGCATGCGCAGCTCTTCCTTCTCGGCTTCGAGCTTCGCGATCACCTGTTCCGGCGTTAGTGCCGGCGGGCTGCCTGCGGGGGATTCGGCCAGGTTTTCCAGATCGGCAGTTTCGTTCGTGTTCGTTGTATCGTTCATGACTTTCCATCCTTGCCGCGCCGGCCAGCGAGAATCTCGCCGACCACCTTGGCGGTATAATCCACCATCGGGATCACCCTTGCATAATTGAGCCGTGTTGGCCCGATCACGCCGAGTGCCCCGATCACCTGTTTCGTGCCCCCCATATAGGGAGCCACGATCACACTTGAACCCGAGAGCGGGAAAAGCCGGTTCTCCGAGCCGATGAACAGGCGCACGCCTTCGGCGTCGCGGGTCGTGTCGAGGATTTCGAGCAGGCTCTGCTGGCGTTCGAGTTCGTTGAACAGCTGGCGTACGCGGTCGAGATCTTCGGCCGCCTTGGCGTCTTCAAGGAGGTTGGCGCGCCCGCGAACGATCAGGCTGCGGCCCCGGCCCGGCGCGTCGCCGCCCCATTGGGCGAGACCTGCCTCGACTAGCGCGGTGGCGGCGGTGTCCAGCGCGGCGCGGCGGGTGCGCAATTCGATGCGCACCTCAGTGGTCGCCTCCGCCAGCGTGCGGCCCTTGAGGCGGGTGGAGAGATAGTTACCGGCCTCGATCAGCGTCGTGAGGGGCAGGCCGTCCGGCACCTTGATAAAGCGGTTCTCGACATCGCCGTCTTCGGTGACAAGCACACAGAGTGCATCGCCGCCGGCGAGGGGCACGAATTCGACATGCCGTACCGGCGCGTCATGGGTGGGGGAGGAGACGAGGCCCGCCCCGCCGGTCAGGCCCGACAGGATCTCCGAGGCCTCGCCCATAACCGCGTCAAAGTCTGCGCCCGCCGAGGCGAGGAGCTC
>NZ_JBBEBT010000004.1:0-9150 GCF_040882205.1 Hyphomonas sp. | reverse complement strand
TCGCTTCGGCAAGGGCAGCGGGCGAACTTGTGGCGCAGGCAGCCAGGCTTGCGGGCGCGCCCATCGCGGCGCCCGAGAGGATGGCGCGGCGTGTCAGTCTATATCCCATGGTCTTGCTCCGGAATTTGTGTGGCATGTTCGATTGTGATCGGGCCCGCGAGTGTCCGCAGCGCCAGAGGGCCGCCTTGCGGCGTCAAGGCGGAGACCAGCATCAGCGCGGATGTGACGAGCAGGTAGAGGCCAAGTGCGCGGCGCAGATGCACAGCGTTGAGGCTGTGCGCCATCGCGACGCCCCAGGGCGCGGTGATGAGGCTCATCGAAATGATGGCGAGCGCAGCGATGACATTAACGTATCCGATGGATCCGTAAGGCAGGCCGGTCTCGCCAAGTCCGCCGAGGACGCTGCCGATGGTGCCCGGCACAGCAATGATGGTGCCGAACCCGGCAGCCGTGGCGACCGCGCGGTGCATTGGCTGGCCGCTGAGCGTCATGATCAGCACCGCGGGTGTGCCACCGCCGATGCCGAGCAGCGTGCAATAGCCGCCAAGAAAGCTTCCAAGACCGCCGCGCAGCATGCCGGTCGGCATGTGATCTGTCACCGGGCCATTGCGCGTCAGCACCGGGAAAAGGAAATGCCAGGCCATGATGAACACCCCGACGCCAAAGGTGATCTTCAGCGCCTGGCCGTGCATGTATTGGGCGAGGATCAACCCCAGGACAACCCCCGCAACGACCCAGGGCGTCCAGCTTTTCAAGATCTCGAAATCGACCGCGCCGCGCCGCGCATGCGCCTCGACTGACCGCAGTGAGGTGAAGATAATCGTGGCGAGCGATGTGCCGATGGCAACGTGCATGATCTTGTCGCCGTCCCCGCCCGTGCCGAGCAGGGCCAGCACCGAGGCAAGCGCGGGGACCACGACAAAGCCCCCGCCGATGCCGAACAGGCCGGCCACGAAGCCCGCAAGCGCGCCGGCTGCCAGCATGGCGCCAATGAACATAAGAGTGTCGCCCGACATATCCAATCCCGGCTCCCGCCGGAAATCCGGCCTGAACCCGGCCTACGCCTCTGCTTACCGCGCGCAATTCGGCGGGGCAGGAAATGGCGCCAAAGGCCCTGTTTGAGGCAAAGGCGATCGTCATTTGAGCAGACAGGCGACAAAACTTGGGCAGACTGCCGGGCCTTGATCTTGGCGCGCCAATCGCCCACCTATGGGGCATGGCCAGACGTCCCCGCCCGAAACCCGTGAAACTCTCCGACGCCGCTGCCGCGCGTGTTCGCGGCATCATGGATGAGCGCGGACTTGGCTACCTGCGGGTTGGCGTCAAGAACGGCGGCTGCGCGGGCATGGAATATGTCATGGACTATGCCGCCGCGCCCGAGGCGCTGGACGAGGTGGTCGACGACAATGGCGTCACCATTGTGATCGACGCCAGGGCTGTCTTGTTCCTTCTGGGCAGCGAGCTCGATTACGAGATCACGCCGCTGCACGAGAAGTTCGTGTTCCGCAATCCGAACCAGACCGACGCCTGCGGCTGCGGCGAGAGTGTCACGATCGTGCCCGCCGCGGCGGAATGATTGTTCGCAGCTTTGCGCCGGTTTCGGCGCCGGATGCACGTGTCCTGATCCTTGGCAGCATGCCCGGTACCGCCTCGCTGCAGGCGGGCCAGTATTATGCACACCCCCGCAATGCCTTCTGGCCGATCATGGGCGCGCTCTGTGGCGCGCGGCCAGACCTGCCGTATACGGACCGTGCAGTTAAGCTCAAGGGAGAGGGCGTCGCTGTCTGGGATGTGCTGCAGGCCTGTAAGCGCGAGGCCAGCCTCGATGCCAGTATCTGCGGCGAAGTGCCGGCCGCGGCCGAAGCGCCCGCCCGTATTGCCGCGCTATAGGCCGAAGGGGCCAGGATCCGGGGCCAGGATCCGGGGCCAGGATCCGGGGCCAGCCGCCCGGCGCATGTGTCTTGCCCGCCGGGCGAAGGCAGAAAGATACCTCTGAGGTCTGATGATTGAGGAGAGAAAGTTATCATTCCTCCAAATGCCAGGGGCCCGGCCTCAGTGCGCGGCGGCAGGGCTGGACCTCCCGTCACTTTCGAAACGTATTCGGATCAGATGCCCCGCCCCCCCCGCAGCCTGGGAGGTGCGCGAGTTCAGGCTTTCCCGTGTGCCGACAGATTGTCCGCCATGGGTTTCGCTTCGGAACCGTTCGGCGGGTCCGGGATCAGGGTTGCGCGCCGCGCCGGCTCGCCTGTCGCTTCAGCGACGAGTTCGCCCGTGCGGGTTTCCACCGCTTCGGTGAGGCGGGCGATGAATTCTTCCTTGGGCAGGCCGGGCGGGATCGGATTGAGGAATTCGATGACAGCGGTGCCGGAGCGCCTGGGCGATTCCTGTTGTTGCCAGAAGACGCCGATATTCGTGGCGACCGGCACGACCGGCACGCCCATCGCCTCGGCCATGTGCCAGACGCCGGACTTGTATCGGAAATGATAGCCGACGGGGGCGAGGTGGCCCTCCGGGTAGATCAGCACGCGGCGGCCGTCTTCCCTGGCCTTTTCCATGCCGTTGGCGAGGGAGGAGGCTTTCTTCTCGCCGCCGCCGCAGGTGTCGATGACGATGGCGCCGAGCTTCTTCAGGATCCCCCCCACGAGCGGGAAGCGTTCGAGGTGGTCGCCGGTCACGAAGGCAAGGTCTTTCACTTCCGGATAGACGAGAAAGCCGTCGCCCCAGCTCTGGTGCTTTGCGGCGATGACGAACGCGCCTTCCGGCAGGTGCTCGCGGCCACGCACTTCCTTGCGGATGCCGGCGATGAGGCGCAGCGCCAGGTTCATGGCGCGCGTGTAACTCCTGATGATGGCGCGCACCGGTCCGTGGCCCGGCCAGGCGAGGAAAGGCAGCGAGACCAGGACATAGACGAGCGACAGCACCCAGTAGGCTATCTGGAAAAGGGTTCCACGCATGAAGGGATGCTCCGTAGACGAAGGATCAGGCAGATTGCAGCACGGCAAGCACGGCGCGCGAGAGGGCCGGCGCGTGCTGCGACAGGGGGCCGGGCAGGCGGTTGTAGATCTTGTTCTGACCGGCCTGCATCACCACGCCAAGCGCCATGGCCGTCTTCAGGGCGGGGTCGCCTTTCGGGATCGCGCCGGCGGTCATCAGCCCGCTGATGATCCGCTCGGTCACCGAGACAGGGTCGTCCTCGCGGCGCTTGTCATAAGGCAGGTAGCGGTTCAGCGAGACGAGGTGGAAGGAGAAGAGGAGGAAGTCCTCATCTGCCAGCGTGCAATAGGCGAGCACGGCGGCCTGAACCTTTGTGTCGAGGCTGCCCTTGCCGGAGAGGGCTTGGGTCAGCATCTGCGACAGGCGGTGGTGCGTCGCCTGGAAGAGGGAGAGCGCGAGTTCGTCCTTGCCCTTGTAGTGGCGATAGAGCGCGCCTTCAGACACGCCTGCCTTGTCGGCGATCTCGCGCGTGGTGGCAGCGTCGACGCCTTCATGGATGAACAGTTTCAGCGCGGCGCGTTCAATTTTCGGCTTTGCATTGCGCACGCGCGGCTTCTTGTCCGGCTGTTGCGGCGGCAGGGGGGCGGATCTGGCCATTCGGAAAGTCTCCGTTTTCAGCCCCGGACATATCACGCGCACCACCGTTTTGCAAGTGATCATTCGCTCACTTATTGGCAAATTCGTGAACGCCTCATAAACCATTGAGCGCAGGCGCGGCGCGGGCGCCGCGGCGGGCGGCTTATGGATTCTGCATGGAAGGCTCGCCGTTTCCGGCAGGGGCCTCTCAGGCGAGCACGTCGATCCGGTAGCTTTCGATGACGGTGTTGGCGAGCAGCTTCTCGCACATTTCCTTCACACGCTTTTCGGCGTCCGCCTTGGCGAGGCCGTCCTCGAGTTCCAGCTCGATCACCTTGCCGACGCGGGCGGCTTCGACTTCCGCGTAGCCCATGCGGGCGAGCGTGTCGGCGACGGCCTTGCCTTGCGGATCCAGCACACCGGCCTTCAGGGATACGTGAACGACGGCTTTCATTTGCTTCCCCCGGTGAAGCTGACGACATTGTCCGTGTCACCCGATTCCTTGATGATCCCAAGACGGCGCGCCACTTCGGCATAGGCTTCGGTCACCCCGCCCAGATCCCGGCGGAAGCGGTCCTTGTCCAGTTTTTCGCCGGTCTTGTAGTCCCACAGGCGGCAGCTGTCCGGGCTGATCTCGTCGGCCAGCAGGATGCGCGGCATGTCGTGATCGTTCTCGAAATAGCGGCCGAACTCGATCTTGAAATCGACGAGGCGGATGCCGGCGCCGGCGAACAGGCCGGACATGTAATCATTGACGCGCAGGGCGAGGGCGATGATGTCGTCGTATTCCTGCGGGGTGGCCCAGCCGAACGCGGCAATGTGTTCTTCCGAAACCATCGGGTCATGCAGCGCATCGCTTTTGTAGTAGAACTCGACGAGCGGGCGCGGCAGCTGGTGGCCTTCGGCGAGGCCGAGGCGGGTCGACAGCGATCCGGCCGCGATGTTGCGTACGACGACCTCGAGCGGGATGATCTCGACCTTGCGGATCAGCTGCTCGCGCATGTTGAGGCGGCGGATGAAGTGGGTCGGGATGCCGATGGCGCTCAGCTGCGTCATGATGAATTCGCTGATGCGGTTGTTCAGCACGCCCTTGCCGTCGAGCACGGCTTTCTTCTGGGCGTCGAAGGCCGTTGTGTCGTCCTTGAAATACTGGATCAGCGTGCCGGGTTCCGGCCCCTCATAGAGGATTTTCGCTTTTCCCTCATAGACGATGCGCCGTTTGCTCATCTTTATCCGGCCCTTCCTGCAGTCCTTGGGATGCCTGGGCCGGCGGAATCACCGGTGAGCATGCCTGAAGGCGCGACTGTTACGCCAAGTCGGGGGCAGAAACAATTATTGCGAACAGGCGCCCCGCGCACCTATATGACCGTCAAATCAACAACGCCTGGCGCAGAAAAGGGTAATTCCATGAGCTCATTCGATGATCGTGAACGCGCTGAGGAAGCCCGCTACGCCATGGACCAGCAGTCCCAGATGCGGGTCACGGCCCGCCGCAACAAGCTTCTCGGCCTCTGGGCGGCTGGCCTGATGGGGGTCGGCGGCTCCGATGCCGAGGTTTACGCCAAAAGCGTCGTCGTGGCCGATCTCGAGGAAGCCGGCGACGGCGATGTCATCCGCAAGGTTCTGGCTGACCTCACGGCGGCCGGGATTACCCGCACCGAAGCGCAGATCAAGGAAGAACTCGCCCGCCTGCTTCCGGTCGCCCGCGAGGAAATGACCCGCGAAGCCAAGGGCTGAGCCGGGGCTCAGCCCGCGTTGTTGCCGCGGCCTTTGCCGGGCGTAGCCTGGTAGGTATCGCTGCATTGCGGCGTGTCATGCCCGAGCGGGGTGAAAGAAATGCAGTTGAACTGCGTGCCTGCGCCGTCGCGGAACAAGGGCTTGCCGTGCCAGGCTTCCATTTGCTTCTTGCCCGTCCAGGTGCTGATCATCACCTTGCCGGCAGTCTGGGGAATGCCGGGATCGCCCGGTTGTGTGGCATAATAGGGCACACCATCGACGAACCAGGTGATGCCATCCGGGCGCCATTCGAAGGCGTAGAGATGCGGCGCGTCAGCTGCGTCGAAGGGCAAATCAAAGGTTGCGGGCTGGGTAGTCTTGCCCTTGCGGAAATAGTTGAAGTGTATCCTGGTCGTGTCCGAGCCCAGAAACTCGATATCGACCTCGTCATGCGGATCGCCGAACCAGGCGCCGGTATAGGTGAAGAAGGCCGTGACCAGGCCTGAACCGCGCGCCGGCTGCATCACGGCTTCGTAGCGGCCATACTGGTAGGTCTTATGGGACTGCATTTCGGCTGCGCTGTAGGGCGCCGGCGCGCCCGTGATGCGGCGCACTTCCAGGAAGGCGCCGCCATTGCGGGACTGGACGTTCTCTGGAACCCAGTCGCCGCCATAGAAGGTATCAAGGTTGCCATGGTCAGACGCGCGGAATACCGGGTCTTCCAAAGGGGCGTTGAGGCGGGTGAGGAAGCCGCCGCTGCGCGGCTTGCGGGGCTGCGTCCAGCGGGCAACTGGCTCTGGCGCCGGGCCAACCTTGGCCGGACGGATCCAGGGATAGAAGTCAGGTTCGCTAACCATAGCGGATGTTCCCGCCTCATCGGCCGGCTTTTCAATTGACACAGAACCGGACAGTTCGGGACGGGTTTCAGTTGCGGGCGGGCGTAGCAGCAACAGGGCCAGCGCGAAAACCACAGACCAGCTCGCAAGTACGAGTGCGTCAGCGCTGCCATCCGCGCTGCGCCAGGCCGTCCTGGTGTCTGGATTATGCTCGTCCAAGGCCCGGGTTCCCGTCTTAACGCTTTGCTAACCAGCAAAATCTGCGCCAGCCGGGACGCGCTCAGGCGGCGGAGCCGCCATCGGGCTCAGGCGCCGTGAGCACCGCCCGGTTGCGCATCATGAACAGCGGCACCGAGCCGATGGGCGTGATTGCCCAGTCGAGCGGCTGGTCATGGGCCTCGGCAGGGACGCGGTCGATCTGCTGGGCGGCGTAGGCCACCGCGCAGGCAAAAGCCCGGCCCTTGGTACGCAGCACGGTGAGCGCCTGATCATAGTGGCCGCGGCCATATCCCAGCCGGTTGCCGAGCGTGTCGAAAGCCAGCAGCGGCGTGAGCACAAGCGTGGGCGTTGCCACCGGCGCATCTTCCGGAGGTTCGGAGAGGCCGAAGCTGCGCCGCTCCAGCGGTTCGCCGGCAGACCAGAGGCGCCAGCTTATACCGTCCTTCGTCATGCGGGGCAGGCAGGTCTCCGCGCCGGCCCGGGCCAGCCGGTCAAGCAGCGGCATCGGGTCCAGTTCTTCGTTTTTCGGCACATACGCAGCGACGACCGGGCCATACCGTTCAAGCAGTTTCATCGGGAAGATGGCAGCGAGCTTTTCGGCGGCATCTGGATCACGTGCAGCGGCTTCTGCGCGTAGCGTGCGCATGCGGTGGCGCAGGTTTGTCTTGTCGTCCTCGATGCTCATGGGGCCTTCTAGCGAGGCTTTACCGCGCCGTCACCGAAGAAGGGACACAAGAACCGCAATCGCCGCCGGGCACATTTCACTCCCGTCGACCTAGAGACTAGGTGGGCGCCGGATGAGCCGAGGCCACAGCCCCGACCAGAGTGCCAACTCCCTGACGGTAAGTAAGGTCGCTGGAGATCAGTCCCTGCGCGCGTCGCAGCCCTTGTGAACTATCAATGTAGCGGGCCGCGGGGCTGCTGGGAAGGGGCCTTCGGCGGGGCCGAAATCAGGGTGTCACATCGAAGGCGTAGAGCAGGGTGCGCTGGACCGGCGCGAAGTTGTCGTCCGAGACGATCCAGAGGCGCAGTTTGCCCGAATCCAGCAATTCGGCGGCCAGGCCCTCGAAATTGTCAGTCAGTGCGGGGCGCGAAAGGGTCAGCTGGTTCGCCTCGCCGGGCCCCCAGGTCAGGACGGACCGTGCACCCCGGATGGGATCAAAGGCGCGGTAGAGGTAAATCTCGCGCGCTGCGCCGCCGGCCAGCGCCGCCGCGTCCATGGCCACGAGGGCAAAGCCTTTGGGGTTGGCGGCGCCCGCGCCGGTCCATTCCGCTTCGCCCGATGCGCGCACGCGGCTGATCGGCGAGAGGCTGCCCGAGGCGCCCTCGAAGCCGGCGAAGAGGCCTCCGTCCGGGGTCATCATCAGGGCTTCCGGACCCTCGTTGGCATCAATCGCCTGTCCGTTGGACGTGCCCGGCAAGCGGGCGATTTCCACAGCTTTTGCACCGGCGCCGCAGGCGCCGACGGCAAAGGCCTCAATCCGGAAGTCGCGCTCGAAGCTGACATAGGCAATGCCGTCCCGCGCAGTGAGGCCCTCGGCGTCATTCTCGGCCTTGCCGGACAGGAACTGACCGTCTGCGCCGCGCATGTAGCCGATGGTTGCCGCGACGGGCGCACTGTTCTCGAGGCTGATGCGCACCCATCCTCCCGCGTCGGTGATCGCCAGGAGGCCAGTCGCGTCTTCGAGGGCGAGGCCCGAGAGGCCGCCGAAATTCGGATCGTCCGCGCCGAGTTCCCAGCCCCCGGCAAGCTTCGCGCCTTCCGGCAGGCGCCCGGCAATTACCTCGGCCTGTTTTGCATTGAGGGCGGTAACCGTCATCTCCAGCGGCAGGAAGCCGCGTATCGGCGCGCCGCCATCCGGGCAGGACGCAGCCCGGATGGCTTCGGCAGCAGCGGCAGAATTCCACAGGTTCGCGGAGGGGGCGGCGCCCGTCGCACGCGCCGCAGCCGGCTCGGCATCCGTTTCGGGAGCCGCGCAGCTGACAAAGCCCAGAAGGACGGCGGCAGACAGAAGGTGGAGCGAAATTTTCATCGAAGGCCTTGGTGCGGTGCAGGTGGCTGGCGGGTCTCATCGCAGCGGGGCCAGAGGATAACAGAACCCGGACCTTTTCATGGCTGCGATGCCACTGTGGTCTGGATTTAGATTCCGAACTCTTTCAAATGGTGGCGATGAGTCAGATTCCGCTTGCCCGCCGTTCCCCCATTCCGCCCGAGAATTGCAATCTCGCGCGGACAATCGGGATCGTGGGCGATCGCTGGACGCTGCTGATTCTGCGCGCGGCGCTTTACGGTGTGCGCCGGTTTGACGATTTCCAGGCTGAACTCGGGTGTCCGCGTACGGTTCTCTCCGGCCGGCTCAAGATCCTCGTCGATGCCGGCCTGCTGACAAAGAAGACCTACAAGGTGCCCGGCAAGCGCGCGCGGCCCGAATACGTGCTCTCTGCGATGGGCCTGTCGCTGCGGCCGATCCTGATTGGCCTTACGCAGTGGGGCGATATCTGGCTGGGCGCCGGTGAGCCGCCGCCGATCAGCTTCACCAAGGCGGGCTCCAAGACGGCGATCCGCGCCGCCTTCGTGGACCCCGATGGCAGGGAAGTGCGCCCGGACCAGATCCGCGCTGTCCTGCGGGGATAGACCCTGCGCCCGGGGCGCAGCCGACTTGTTTTTTGGCTCTTGCAATGGGCGAGCCTTCCGCTTATCCCCACCGCTCTGCCGGACACGGCAGTCATAACCACTTCAGGATGCGGGCGTAGCTCAGTGGTAGAGCACAACCTTGCCAAGGTTGGGGTCGAGAGTTCGAATCTCTTC
>NZ_JBBEBT010000003.1:0-1532 GCF_040882205.1 Hyphomonas sp. | reverse complement strand
ATTTCCAGCGGGACTTTCGGTAACGCTGCCGAAATCCGGACTGAAGCTTGCTTCGCCGGTTGGGCTGGCAGCAGGGTTCGACAAGAACTGCGAAGTGCCGGGTGCAATGGCGAAATTCGGGTTCGGTTTTGTGGAATGCGGCACGGTTACACCGAAGCCCCAGCCGGGCAATCCAAAGCCGCGCCTGTTCCGGCTCGATGAAGACCGGGCGGTGATCAACCGGATGGGCTTCAATAACTACGGGCTCGACTATTTCGTGCGCCGTCTGGAGAAGTATGGGCCCGGCGTGCCGATTGGCGCGAATGTCGGCGCCAACAAGGACGCCGAAGACCGCGCGCAGGATTATGTCACCGGCATCGAATCCGTGGCGCCGCATGCGGACTATATCACGATCAATATTTCCTCCCCCAACACGCCGGGCCTGCGCGGCCTGCAGGACAAGGCCTCGCTGACTGGCCTGCTGGCGCGCTGCGGCGCTGCGGACCGGAAGGACAAGCCGGTTTTCCTGAAAGTGGCGCCGGATCTTGACGCTGAGGCAATTGCCGACATCTGCAGCGTGGTGCGCGGGGAAGGGGCCTGGCTCTCGGGCCTGATCATTTCCAACACGACACTGGCGCGGCCATCCTCCCTTAAGAATGACCAGAAGGGCGAGGCAGGCGGGCTTTCCGGCGCGCCGCTGTTCCATCCGTCTACGGCGGTTCTGACGCATTTCGCGCGCAACCTCAAAGGCGAGTTCGATCTGATCGGCGCAGGCGGCATTGCCTCGGGCGCCGACGCCTACCGCAAGCTGCGCGCCGGCGCCCATGCCGTGCAGCTTTACTCGATGCTCGTCTATGAAGGCCCGGGCCTCGCTGCCCGAATCGCGGAGGAACTGGAAGTCCTGCGTATACGGGACGGCCTCACCTCGATCAGCGAAGCGGCCGGCAAGGACCTTTAGCCCGGTTCAGAGAACCACAACCTGGCGGGCGACGGTGCCCTTGTTGGCTTTGAGATTCTGCATCGCGCCGGTGATGCCGTCGAGGCCGATGCGGTCCGAGATCAGGTCGTCGAGGTGCAGTTTGCCCTGCCGGTAGAGGTCCACGAGACGTGGGAAGTCCACCCGGAAACGGTTCGAGCCCATCACGGCGCCTTGCAGGCGTTTCTCGGTTACGAGGAGTTCGATGCCCGGAATCTCGATGTTTACGCCCGGCGAGATCATGCCGATGATGGTGGCGACGCCGCGCGGACGCAGCATGTGATAGGCAAGCTCCGCGGTCTGCTTGGTGCCGACGCATTCAAAGGAATAGTGGACGCCGCCTTTGGTGAGTTCCTTGACAGCTTCGACGGCGTTGCCGGATTTCGGGTTCACGGTATCAGTCGCGCCGAAGCGGGTGGCGAGTTGCAGTTTCTCCGGCGAGAGATCGACCGCGATGATACGGCTTGCGCCCGCAATCGCGGCGCCGTTGATGGCGGCGAGGCCAACGCCGCCGCAGCCGATGACGGCAACGGTGGAGCCCGGCTCGACCTTGGCGGAGTGGAAGACGGAGCCGACG
>NZ_JBBEBT010000002.1:0-9190 GCF_040882205.1 Hyphomonas sp. | reverse complement strand
TCGGCAACCGCCTCGCCGGCGCGCTGCATGATGGTGAAACTATCGATGCCGGCTGCGAAGATCGCCCGCTCAGCGAGCCGCATTTCCTGCGGCGTGAGAATAGGTCTGCCCATAGGGGCGGCTCATAGCACGCGAGTCGCCGCTTCGCTTCCATATTCTGCCACACGCAGCACACCTGCGCGCCGCTCCAGGCGCGTAACGGAGCAGTGTCCCGTGCGGAACACCGTAACGCGGTCATCGCCTTCGAGCAGGCCGCAGAGCGCGTTGATCGCCACGAAGTGGGAGAAAACGACGGTCCCTTCCGGCAGGCCCCCGACGAAGTCACCGACCCGGCGGCGCCAGGCGACATAGTCTGCGCCCGCGTCGGTCCATGTGCCGGCCATCACCTTCTGCAGCCAACTGACGCGGTCCGCGACGCCTTCCGGCTTCACGACTTCGCTGACTTCCGGCGCGATCGCGGGCATCATGGCGAGCTGCCGGGATGCCGGCGCAGAGGTCTCGCGGCACCTCTGCATCGGGCTGGAGATCAGCCCGCGCACCGGAAGGGGCAGAAGAACCGCAGCAACGGCCTCGGCCTGCTTGTGGCCAATCTCACTCAGACCCGGATCAGGATGGTCGCCCCAGCCTGCCGCTGCTTCACCGTGGCGGATAAGCCAAATCACGCGGCAACCGGCTCAGCGGCCGGGTCCTGCGGCTGCAGGGATGGAGCGTAGCCGTGCTGCGAGAGCAGCTTGAGCGTTTCCCTGTAGGTGACCGGCTTGCGGATGCCGAGGCGGGCACGAGCGGCGTCCAGCGGCTCATGCATCAGGGCGATAATGTCCTGCTGGACGATCTTCTCGGCGGCAGCGCCGTTGCGCCTGCCTTCGTGAAAACAGTCCATGATTCGCGCATGCTTCGGGGCGTGCCTGGCAATCGTGCGGCAGCCCATGAAGGAAATGAAGATCACGCCGAGGCCCGGCTGCTGGCCGTAGGTAAAAGCGAGCAGCGAGGCTTCGCCCAGCGCGTCGCGGCCATAGCCGCTGAGGACGTGGAAGAGGTCATGCGTGTCGCGAAGGCGGTTGCCATACCATTGGTAGTCGTCATCAAACTCGCGCGCGGCGGAACGGAACTTCTCGCTTTCATCCACGAGGCCCTGGGCGGTCAGGCCTTCTCGCTCCATGAAGTCGCTATAAGCGCGCCCGACGGTGCCGTCCGGCAGCGCGTGGATCCAGCTGTGATCATCCAGGATCGGCGGCAGGAAGGGCCTCGCCGCCAGCAGCTTCCTGCCTGCGGGTGTGGCCACGAATGCCTTGAAGTTGCGCTCGAACGACCTGCCGTTCAGTGCTTCGATGATGTGGAACACCTGTTCGGTGTCTTCCTTGTCGGCGATGAGCTTCTGCATATGCGACCAGGCCTTGACCGGGCGAAAGGCCGCCGGACGGCGGTTCGGGTGAACGTAGATTTCTGCAGGCATAAGCGAAGCTCCAACTGTCGGCGCTCCTGTAGCACGGGCGCATTATCATGAAAAGTGACGCAGGCGTCATTGTTCTGGAAACCCGCCAGGATTTGCCTGCTCAATTGTTAGGCGCGAACGCCTCATTGTTTACCATGGAGCCTTCCCGGCGCACGACTCCCGTCCCTTTCTATCGCGTCCACCCCCAACACCCCATACGCACGTTTGAAATCTTAACCCGGCGGCTGGGGAGAACCACGCATGAAAAAGATCGAAGCCATTATCAAACCGTTCAAGCTCGACGATGTGAAGGAAGCCCTTCAGGAAATCGGACTGCAAGGCATGACTGTCATCGAAGCCAAAGGCTTCGGACGCCAGCGCGGCCACACCGAACTCTACCGCGGCGCGGAATACGTCGTCGACTTCCTTCCGAAGCTGAAGATCGAAGTCGTGCTCGCCGACAGCGCTGTTGAGGGCGCCGTCGAGGCAATCAAAAAAGCAGCCCATACCGACAAGATCGGGGATGGTAAGATCTTCGTCTCCGATGTTATCGACGCGGTGCGCATTCGCACAGGCGAGACAGGCGACGCGGCGCTCTAAACCACTCACGGCGCCTCGCGCCGCAAACATGTCAGACAGCTCAAACAGCTCACCCGAAGGCAAAACCAATGGCTGATGAACTCTATAAAAAAATGAAGGATGAGGACATCCAGTATGTCGACCTTCGCTTCACCGATCCGCGCGGAAAGATGCAGCACGTAACGTTCCACAAAGGCATGGTCGGCGAGGATTTCTTCTCCGAGGGCCAGATGTTTGACGGCTCCTCGGTTGCCGGCTGGAAGGCCATAAACGAGTCCGACATGCTCCTCATGCCTGACCAGTCAACCGCTATTATTGACCCGTTCTTCCAGCAGTCGACGCTCGCTGTGATCTGCGATGTGCTCGATCCGGTCAGCGGCCAGGCCTACAACCGCGACCCGCGCACCACTGCCAAGAAGGCCGAAGCCTATGTGAAGGCCTCGGGCATCGGCGATACCGTGTTCTTCGGCCCGGAAGCCGAGTTCTTCGTGTTCGATGACGTGCGCTGGTCGGTGGAGCCGCACAGCACAGGCTACAGCTATGACTCGTCAGAACTGCCAATCAACACGAGTAAAGAATACCCGATGGGCAACATGGGCCATCGCCCTGGCCCGAAGGGCGGATACTTCCCTGTTCCGCCGATCGACTCCGAGCAGGACATGCGCGGCGAGATGCTCACCATCATGGGCGAAATCGGTCTTGATCCCGAGAAGCACCACCACGAGGTGGCGCCTGCCCAGCACGAGCTTGGCCTCAAGTTCTCGACGCTGACGGTGATGGCTGACCGGATGCAGCTCTACAAGTACGTGATCCACAACGTAGCGGCGTCCTACGGCAAGTCGGCAACCTTCATGCCCAAACCAATGTACAAGGACAACGGTTCTGGCATGCACGTCCACCAGTCGATCTGGAACGACGGGAAGCCGTTGTTCGCCGGCAACAAATATGCCGACCTGAGCGACATGTGCCTCTACTATATCGGCGGCATCATCAAGCACGCGAAAGCGCTGAACGCGATCACCAACCCGTCGACGAACAGCTACAAGCGCCTCGTCCCGGGCTATGAGGCGCCGGTCATGCTGGCCTACTCGTCGCGTAACCGTTCGGCCTCGATCCGCATTCCGTTCGGCTCGAACCCGAAGGCGAAACGCATCGAAGCCCGCTTCCCGGATCCGATGGCGAACCCCTATCTCGCCTTCGCAGCCCTGCTGATGGCTGGCCTCGACGGCATCGAGAACAAGATCCACCCGGGCGATGCCATGGACAAGGACCTATACGACCTGCCGCCGGCTGAAGCTGCAAAGATCCCGCAAGTCTGCGGTTCGCTGCGTGAAGCGCTCGGCGCCCTCGATGCAGACCGCGCCTTCCTCAAAAAAGGCGGCGTGTTCGACGACGATCAGATCGACGCCTATATCGACCTCAAGATGGAGGAGAACATGCGGTATGAACTCCATCCGCACCCGGTCGAATTCGACATGTACTATAAGATGTAAGCGGACTGGCCTCATGGCCTGACGCCGGGGCCGGCATCTTCGGATGCCGGCCTTTTCTTTGCTATCAAGCCTGAGCAGAAGAGGCGGATGGTAACGCTTTTGATCCTCTGGGGCAGCTGGGCCTGGTTTGCGCTGGCAGCGCTTTGCGTGCGGGGTATCTGGCGGGGCAAGCCGCAGGTGAAGGCGGCGGCGGCGGCGGCGCTCACACTGTCCAGTGTGCCGGCCTATGCCCGCTTCATCGAGCCACGGCTGCTGTTCACGCACGCGGAGACGATCCTCCTTCCAGGCGCGAGCGAGACCTCCCCATCCATTCGCATTGCCCTGTTTGGTGACACGCATATCGGCATTTTCGGGCACGCCATGCCGGTCGAGCGCATTGTGAAGCGCATCAATGCGGCGGGCGTGGACGCCGTCTTCCTGGCGGGGGACCTCACCTATCATCCGGATGCAGAGGACATTCCCGAAGACTTCGCCGCGCTAAAGGACCTTGAGGCACCCCTGTTCGCGGTGCTTGGCAACCACGATGTCGGCTTTCCAGGTAATGACCTCAGCGACGCCATCCTATCAACATTCAGTGCGGCGGACGCCACCGTCATGCACAACCGGGCTGTCGAAGTGGAAATTGGCGGACAGGCGATCATCGTCTCCGGCGCCTCCGATCTCTGGCAACGCCGCCAGGATTTCAGATTCTCTGCCGCCCTGCCCCCGGGCAAGCCTGTGGTCCTGCTGACGCACAATCCGGATACCGCGCTCGTCGTGCCGGATGACTTCCTCTATGACCTGATGCTCGCCGGACATACGCACGGCGGACAGGTGCGTATTCCGGGGGTTTACAAGAGCTTCCTTCCGGTCACCGGGCCTTTCGACAAGGAGTTGCACCGCTTCGCTTGCCCGGCCGGTGAGCGCCTCGTCTACGTGACGACCGGCACCGGCATGGCCGGCGTGCCGATGCGCTTCATGATGCCGCCCCGCGTGGACATTCTGACGATCCGCCTTCCCGAATGAAAAAGCCCCGGCGCTGAGGCCGGGGCTCTTGTTTCGTCCGTATCCGGAGGGGCTTCAGCCCGCTTCAGTCTGGCTCTTGCTGGCGTGCACGTAGAGTGGCTCGGCATTGCCTTCCACAACTTCGGCATTGATCACGACTTCTTCAACACCGCGCAGGTTCGGCAGTTCGAACATCGTGTCGAGGAGTATGCTCTCCATGATGGAACGCAGACCGCGCGCACCGGTCTTGCGACCGATCGCCTTGCGCGACACCGAAACAAGCGCCTCGGGCGTGAAGGTGAGGGCCACGTTCTCCATGTCGAAAAGCTTCTGGTACTGCTTGAGCAGGGCGTTCTTCGGCTGGGTAAGGATCTGGATGAGGGCCTTCTCATCCAGGTCTTCCAGAGTTGCGATGACCGGGAGACGACCGATGAATTCCGGAATCAGACCGAACTTCTGCAGGTCTTCCGGCTCGGTGCCGCGCAGCGTTTCGCCGACGCCCTTGTCGCTTGCATTCTTGATCGTGGCACCGAAGCCAATCGAGGCATTGTCACCACGCGCGGCGATGATCTTCTCGAGGCCGGCAAATGCGCCGCCGCAGATGAACAGGATGTTCGTCGTGTCGACCTGCAGGAATTCCTGCTGCGGATGTTTCCGCCCGCCTTGCGGCGGAACCGCAGCGACAGTGCCTTCCATGATCTTCAGCAACGCCTGCTGGACGCCCTCGCCCGACACGTCGCGCGTGATCGAGGGATTGTCCGACTTGCGCGAGATCTTGTCGATTTCATCGATGTAAACGATGCCGCGCTGGGCGCGCTCGACATTGTAGTCGGCTGCCTGGAGCAGTTTCAGGACGATGTTCTCGACGTCCTCACCGACATAGCCCGCTTCCGTCAGCGTCGTGGCGTCGGCCATAGTGAAAGGCACGTCGAGGATGCGCGCGAGGGTCTGCGCGAGAAGGGTCTTGCCGCAACCCGTCGGGCCGACGAGCAGGATGTTCGATTTGGACAGTTCAACCCCATCGGCTTTGCCAGCATGGGAGAGGCGCTTGTAATGGTTGTGCACCGCAACCGAGAGGATGCGCTTGGCGTGACGCTGGCCGATGACATAGTCATCGAGCACATCGCAGATCTCCTGCGGCGTGGGTACGCCCTCACGGGACTTGATCGCGGAGGTCTTGTTCTCCTCACGAATGATGTCCATGCAGAGTTCGACGCACTCATCGCAGATGAACACGGTGGGCCCAGCGATGAGCTTTTTCACCTCATGCTGGCTCTTTCCACAAAAAGAGCAGTAGAGCGTGTTCTTGGAGTCGCCGGAGCCAGTTTGCTTCGTCATAACGTCCTCAATGCCGCGAAACGCTTAACGCAGGCTTTAAAGCCCGCCCAGATGCGATCCCGTCTTTCTAAGTCTATAGTTGTTCGCTCAGCCTGCAAGGGGCGGGCCGCACGTTGAAAAATAGCGGTTATTTCTCGTCATCAGCTGAGCGGCGCTCGTAAACCTTGTCCACAATGCCAAATTCCATGGCCTGTTCCGCGGTCAGGAAAGTGTCACGATCAAGTGTTCGCTCGATCACTTCATACGGCTGGCCAGTATGGCGCACGTAGATATTGTTAAGACGGCGCTTTAATTCGATAATCTCTTCAGCGTGACGCTCGATGTCTGTCGCAACACCCGAATAACCCCCCGACGGCTGGTGCAGCATCACTCTGGCATTCGGCAGGGCGATCCGCATGCCCTTTTCCCCAGCGGCAAGCAGCAGCGAGCCCATCGATGCCGCCTGGCCGATGCAGACCGTGGAGATCGGGCAGCGGACGTATTGCATGGTGTCATAGATCGCGAGACCCGAAGAGACATATCCGCCCGGGCTGTTGATATACATGGCGATTTCGCGCTTCGGGTTCTCGGATTCGAGGAACAGCAACTGCGACGTCGTCAGCGCAGCGATGCTGTCATCGATGCCGCCAGTGACGAAGATGATGCGCTCCTTCAGGAGCCGAGAGAAGATATCAAAGGCCCGCTCTCCACGGCTCGTCTGCTCGACGACCATCGGGACAAGGTTTAGGGCGGTCTCATGGATACTGGACATCAAGGGAGCCTTTGAAAAAATTGGCTGAATCGCTTGCCGACGGGTTTGGCAGATGCCCTTATATTTGTCCACGCGACCAGCGCCACAAGGGGGCTACAGCTGTGGAATGGCAACCGCCAGTGGCTTAACGGAACGGCCATTCCCCTTCACCGCTCGGCAAAGTGGTCGCCGGATCACGCATGAAGGCCAGATAGTCGGCGATCACCCGGCCGCGTTGGAGGTCGCTCAGCAGCACATGGTAGCCTTCCGGATAATACACCGTGCGGACATGTTTGGGCAGGAAGGGCGCCGTCCGCCTCGGCCCGTCAGGCGGCACAACCTGGTCGCGCGCGCCATAGGACGCCAGCACCGGAACACCTGCGGGCAACCTTGCCACATCGCCATGCGCACGCTCCATCAGCGAGACCGCCCCGTGCAGCTGGTCAATGCGGTTCTCCTCCATGTGCCAGGGATCAGCAGCCTGCTCTGCGAGGAAGGCGTCATTGTCCGTCATCTTTGGCTTTGCGAATCTCGGTGGCCGCACGACCATTGCCGGAGCGGCTCTGGCGCTTGCCCGCAATGTCGAGGCGACGACGCGATTGAGCGCGCCCCATCCGCGCAGACCCGGGCCTGAGAGGATGAGCCGGTCAGCGTCCGGCGGACGATCCGATGCAAACGCCGTGATCGCCAGCGCCGCGCCCATCGAAATCGCGACCACCGTAATTAATGACTGCGGATGGCGCACGCGGGCGAGCGCCGCCGCGGTACGCAGGTCTTCCTGCATCTGGTCATCTCCCGCCCAGATGCCACGATTGACCGACCGGCCGAAGCCGCGCTGGTCATAGGCATAGACCGGCACGCCCGCCACCGCCCATTCCGGCGCCGCAAGGCGGAACTCGCCGGCGTAATTGTTCATGCCGTGGACGGCGACAATCACATGCTGCGGATCGCCGCCCTCCGCCGAAGGCCAGACAGTCAGCCCGAGGCGCGCGCCGTCATGCGCCAGGAGGACGCCTTCGCTGTCGCGTAATTCAGGCATCCGGCATCAGCGGCAAGCCCCGATCGCGGGGGCCGGTGCAGCGGCTTCGCACATCTGGAGGAAGGGCCATGCCCCCTCCCCGCTCGGCAGCGGCGAATCCGGATCCTTCATGAAAGCGAGATAGTCGGCGTGCACCTTTTCGGCCTGCAGGTCGCGCTCCAGCATATGGTACCCTTTCCTGTAGTAGACTGTGCGGGCACTGGCCGGCAGCAGCTTCGCGGTGCGCGCCATGCCGTTCTGCGGGATCACAATGTCTCTGGCGCCATATGACGCGAGCACCGGCAACGATTTCGGCAGGCGCGGGGCAGCCCAGTGGGCATTCTCCATCAGGTTCACGAGGCCGTAGACCTGATCGATGCGGTTCTCGTAAGTCATGTGCGGGTCGGACCATGTCCGACGCAGCATTGCGTTATTGTCTGACGGTTCGATCTTTATCAGGCCCGCCGGCGGCACAACTATCCAGCCGGGGCTCATGTGCGCCGAGGCGAGCAGGCTCAGGCGGTAGAGCGGATTGATGGCGCCCCAGCCGCGCAGGCCGGGACCGGAGAGGATCAAACGGTCTGCCGTCGGCGGCTTGTCCGATCCGAACGCCGTCATCGCAACAGACGCGCCCATCGAGATGCCCACCACTGTGATTACGGCGTCAGGATGGCGCTTGCGCGCGACATCGACCGCCGTTCGCAGGTCCTGCCGCAGCAGCTCCTCCTGCGGCCAGAAGCCCTTCTTGGGGGAACGTCCGAAGCCGCGCTGATCATAGGCATAGGTCGTCACACCGCGCGCGGCCCAGTAGGGCGCGGCCATATGGAAGGCGCCGGCATAGTCGCTCATGCCGTGCACGCCTACGACCACATATTCCGGATCGTCGGTTCCTGCGGCCGGCCAGACCGTAAGCCCGAGGCGGGTGCCATCGGAGGCGACGAACGTATCCTCATCCGGAAGGAAAGCCGCCTCGACCCGGGCGCCCGGTTCAAGCGCACCGATCAGGACCGGATGGGCGCAGGCCGGCAAAGCCAGGGCGGCAAGGCCTGCCAGCAGGGCCGTCAGGCCCATTCGCGCGCGGGTTGCCCAGTCCTGAAATACCTTGATGCTCATGCCTGATACCTCTTCGGCCCCTGCCGGTCACTTTCCTCAGGAGTATAGAATTTGCACCTGAACGCCCAGTGACAAGACTGCAAACACACGACGCGCGCCGGAAAAGCACCCGGGCTACGCTTGATGACCCCAACGTGACATGCGAGACCCGACCCATCTGAAATTCTGGCCGGCGCCCCCGGCCTGCATATCTTGCGGGAAACCCTGACATGATGAAACGCCTTGCCCTTCTCAGCGCCGCTGCAGCGTTTTCGCTGACCGCCTGCGCGCCCGGCGCTACCGAAACCGCAGCCGAAACACCTGCCGTCGTCGCCGAGGAACTGCTGCTGGCGCTGCCGGAAGGCACCGCGCCGGAGATTACCGCCGATGACCTGGCGGTGCGCATCAAGACGCTCGCCGATGATACCTTCGAGGGCCGCGGCCCCGGCACACTGGCCGGCGAAGCCTCCGCCGCCTGGGTGGCCGCCGAAATGGCCCGGGTCGGCCTGACGCCCGGCGGCGAC
>NZ_JBBEBT010000001.1:0-9247 GCF_040882205.1 Hyphomonas sp. | reverse complement strand
CCGGCACAGTGACCGTCTGGATGGGCCCCGGGATCGTCAGCCTGCTGACATGGATCACAGGAAACCAGCGCATCGGCATGGGGGGTATCGGCTTCATGTTCCTGATCGGATTGATCGTGCTCTGGAAAGTCCAGGCATCCAAGCACGCGGACGAGAACCGCTGAGCGCCCAGCGGTCTCTGGAATTCCGGAACTAGCTCGCGGGGCCGAAGCCCGTGCCGGGATCCTAGTCGTGAACGCGGCCGATCTGGGTCACGCGCCGGGGACGCAGGTAGAACGTGTCGGTCAGCGTCCGCGAGGTATCGAGCACGAAACCGACCGGGCTTTCATACTCGAACTCAACCTCGGCAATGATCACCGAACCGGGGCTGGTGACCAGTCCTTCCGGCACCGTGATCACCGCATCCTCGGCATAGGCGCTCATCTGGTAGCCATCAGACCAGGACACACGCGTCTGACCGTCACCGTTATCGACCACCGAAGTAATCCGGATACTGGCATTCAGCACTGAGTAAGGCTGCATGGTCACGGCGGCGGCATCGAACAATTCGTTCATGTCGGCATCGCTGACCGTAACAAGACGGGCCGTGAGATCGCCGAGGCTCGAGGCCGTTGTCGTCACGCGGCGATCCACGCGCATCAGGAGGCTAAGTTCGATACATCCGAAATAGATCAGCACCATCAACGGCGCGATCAGGGCGAACTCGACGGCCGAGATGCCCTTTTCGTTGTAGCAGATTCCCTGAATCCCGCGCCAGCGGGTGCGGCGGGTGAGGGGGGCGAAAACAGAGCGGATGGACATGGTGTCAGCTCCCGAACGGTTCGCTGCGAAATACGGTATTGGCCTGCAGGAGGTGGCGGTCGCCGTTCAAGTTCGCCAGGGGCTTCGACATGAGCGGTGTAATCAGGGCCCACTCATAGAAGGCACGCACGGCAATGATCTCGTTCGGGCCGCCAGGATCGAACTGGAAATCTTCGTTGTCCAGATTGCCATCTTCATCGATCGGCGCCCCGACCGGCGAAGCAGCAAAATTCGCCAGGGTCCGCACATCGATCGAGAGACGGGCGTCGCAGTCGAGAATATCGAACATCTCGTCGCAAAGCGCTTGCCGGAACTGAATGTCAGTGATGCCGGCCTGCTGGGCTTCACCGGTCCGCAGGGGGCGCGCCGCTTCAAACACGGCATGCTCCAGCACGGTTCCCATGATGAAAATCAGGCAGACTTCGAGCAGGCCGAAAATCATGAAGAAGAACGGCGCGGCAATCAGGGCGAATTCGACTGCGGCCAGACCGCGTCGATCTTCGGCAAACGCCTCCCAGCGCGAACGAAGACGTGCGGCAAGACTGTAGCCAAGACTGTAGTGCTGAGCGCCGTCCATTTGTCCGATCCCCATTTGAGTCAGAGCGTCGGACTTACCATGTGCCGGTTTGCCGGCAGTTGAGCCGAACCTTCAAATTTCATCAATCTGGCGCCTTCGGTTGCCAGGACAGGACTTATTCGCCGCCAGCGGTGAGCGCCTGGGATTGCAGCTGCTGGTCGATCAGGACCGAGAAGTGGCCCGGTTCGTCGCCGGTGCTCAGCACGGCCTTGCAGTTCGGCGAGCAATCATAGGTGTAGCTCTGGCCTGCACGGTTGATGGTTACGAGATTGCTGGAACTCGCCGTAACCATGACATCGCCATTGTAGATCTCGCGGCCAGCCTTGTCGAAAACGAGAAGGTTGGTCGTGCCGTAGCTCTTGCCGGTAACAAACAACAGCTGCTCATTATGGGCCGTGACATCGGCAACATTGTTGTTGCCGATCACGATGCTCGAGGCGGCGCCGTTGATACGGATGGGCGTTGCCTTGCCGGTTTCGACAAAGAGCGGTTCGGCAATCACCGCAGAAGCGAGGCAGAGCGAGGCAGCGCCAAGCGCAGCAGCTTTCAGGCAGATCGTCTTCATGCGGAACTCCGGCAGGGCAGGGATGCCTGAATATTCCAGATTTAGGTTTACTGAATCCTAACCGTGAACCTTCGCGCGGCGTTCCGCATAAGGTGCGCTGGGAAAAGTCATTCCGGCGCCTGAAGGGGGCGCCAATGCTCTCTCTCTATATACATTGGCGGCCACTGCCTCCCGCATCTCGCCCGAGGCGTTGGCTTTCAGGTCTTCACGCTTGCTTCAGTCGCGGTAAACGAAACGCTGATTTGACTTCACGACTTTTCTGATTTCTTCAATTATATCTGAACTCTGCAGGTGTAGTAAATATCCTGTTCCGGAAGAAAAGTTCAAGCCGGGACATGTCAAAACGCATGATGGGAGTTTCCAATGTTTGCACGTTTCCTTAAAGACGAGTCCGGCGCAACCGCTATCGAGTACGGCCTGATCGCCGCCCTCATCGCTGTCGCCATCATCGGCGGTGTCACCGCTCTCGGCAACAACGCCGCAGCTACGTTCGATAAAGTGGCCGTTGAAATGGCCTAACAAGGCCAAGTCAGTTTACTGATGATGGAGCCGCCGGGATTTTCCGGCGGCTCTTTCGATTCCGGAATGGCCCGGGTGGGCCGGGAAAGGCTTCGTTCAGCCTTTTGAGGCAGCTTGCCCGGATCGTCTGACCCTGGAGCTGCCGTCATGATTCTGTTCTTACTTTCGGGCCTGTTCCTGGCTCTCTGCATTTTTGCCGCATTTCATGACGTCAACAGTCTGACGATTCCCAACTGGCTGAACCTCACAATTGCCGGCCTCTTTGTGCCCGCCGCACTGATTTCCGGATTGCCGCTCGAGATTCTCGGGGGTCACGTCCTCGCCGGCGCATTTGCTTTCGTGATTGCGGTCGGTCTGTACGCCTTCCGGATTTTCGGGGGAGGGGACGCCAAGATGATTCCCGCCGTCATGCTCTGGATGGGCCCCGGCGCAGCGTTCTCTTTCGTCTTCACGATGGCCCTGATCGGCGGCGCCTGCGCCCTGATCCTTCTGGCGGGGAAGCGGAGTATCCCGGTCGAAGTCATCCCTGGCTTCATGCGCGCTGCGTTCGAACCCAATGGCGGGGTGCCTTATGGCGTCGCAATTGCTGCAGGGGCGATCGTCGCTGGGTCTGCGTCGCCGCTGCTCGCAGGATTTTATGAATCCCTTGGACTTGGCGGTTAACGTTCCTTTAGGCGCCGCGTGCGAATTTCCGATTGAATGAAGAGGTTTGCTGCGTCCCGCACGGCCTGATGACTTCGAGTTAGAGGAGTGGCGCCTGATGTCGCCGATGCGTATCATCATCCTTCTTCTGGCGCTGGCCGCCGCAGGCGGCGCTGCCTTCCTGGCCCTTCAGTTGAGCAGGCCGCAGGTCCTGACGCAGACCGTCACCAAGGACCGGACGGTGGTTGAAGAGCGGGAAGTGTCGGAAGTGGCAGTGCTCACCGTCACCCGCGATTTCGCGGTTGGCGAGACAATCGATGCGGCTGACCTGAAATGGTCTCCCTGGCCTCGGGCCAACGTCGTTGAAGGTTATTATGTCCAGACGACGCTACCGGCCTCGATCAAGACCCTGGCGGGCGCTGTGGTCAAGGCAGCGCTTTACAGGGGCGAACCCGTTCTTCCGCAAAAGGTGGTCATCAAAGGGCAACAGGGCTTGCTGGCCACCATGATGAGCGCCGAGATGCGCGCTGTCTCGATCGAGATTTCCGCCGAATCGGCATCGGGCGGCTTCATCCTTCCAAACGACCGGGTCGACCTCATCCTGACCTATCAACAGAAGAGCGAACCGGAATACGGCGTTCGCGACCGCATAATAGCGACCACAATCATCTCGAATGTCCGTGTGCTGGCAATCGACCAGAATTTTGCGACCAACGAGGAAGGGGAGACCGCGCGCCTAGGCAGCACGGCGACCATCGAAGTCACTCCGGCTGAAGCCGAGCTGGTGGCCATGTCGATGAGTGTCGGCGAAGTCTCTCTCGCACTGCGTCCGCTCGAGACATCGGTGAGCGGCACGGATCGCAATCCTCGAACGGAGCTGCTGCAGGGGGCGTCCGACGGTTTGGGCGGCGGTATCAAGATTATCCGCAACGGCAAGGCTTCTACCGCCGGCGTGGGAGGCAACTGACCATGCGTATCCTGAAAATTCTTGCCCTCACGGCAATCCTGAACTTCGGGCCGGTGCAAACACTGCCAGCCCAGACGGTGCCGAATGGCGCCGGCACGGTGATCACATCGGCAGGCAATGGAACAAATTCGCGCAGTGTCACTGTCGGCGTCAACAGATCGGTCATCATCGAACTTGAGGCGCCCGCATCCGATGTTGTCATTGCCAACCCGGAGATCGCCGACGCTGTGGTTCAGACCTCACAGCGGATAATCTTTCGCGGCGTGAAGTATGGCCAGACCAGCGCACTGATCTTTGATCGCGGTGGCCGAACCCTGCTTGACCTTTCGCTGTTCGTTGAAACCGACATGGCTTCGCTGGAGGATACGATCCGCCGGCACGTTCCGGAAGCGCGCGTGAAACTCGAAAGTCTCAACGGCAGCATCGTGATGACCGGTTCGGTCGACAGCCTGTCCCAGTCCGAAAATGTCCGGCAGCTTGTGGCGGCCTATTTCCCGACTGCCGGCGCGGATGATGGTCCGAAGATTGTCAATATGCTGAACATTCTCGCGCCTGACCAAGTGTTGCTGGAAGTCCGCATCGTCGAAATGCAGCGCAATATCGTCAAGCAGCTCGGCATCAACTTGTCTGGCATGCCCAGCTGGGGCAATTTTGAATCGGCGCTGCTCAGCCCGCCATTGTCGACTGCGGGCGAAATTACCAGCAACCTCGGCTTCCCCATCCAGGGGCGTTCTCTGGGCGGTATCGGTGCCGAAGTCGACTACACAAACTTTAACGGCAACACCCTGCAATCACGCGCGGGGGCTGCCATCAACGCCCTTGAGCGCATCGGCGTCGTCAAGACGCTGGCCGAGCCGAATATGGTCGCCATGTCGGGTGAAAGCGCTAAATTTCTCGCTGGCGGTGAGTTCCCGGTCCCGGTGGGGCAGGACAACCAGGGCCGTATCACGGTCGAGTTCAAGCCCTACGGCGTCGGTCTCGGCTTCACGCCGGTCGTACTCTCCGAGGGGCGGATCTCGCTGAAGGTATCTACGGAAGTCTCAGAGCTGACCTCGCAGGGTGCATTCCAGGGTCAGCGCCAGACCTTCGTAGACGAAGATGGCAACGTCATCAGTGTGGAAGGTGTAACGCTTCCGGGTCTCACGGTCCGGCGCGCCGAGTCCACCATCGAGCTACCGTCGGGCGGATCGATGATGATGGCCGGCCTGATCTCTTCGAAGGATCGCCAGAACCTCGACCAGGTTCCCGGCCTCAAGAAGCTTCCAATCCTGGGTGCGCTGTTCCAGTCGCGTGACTTCATTTCCGAGGAAAGCGAACTTGTCATCATCGTCACGCCATACCTCGTCAATTCCGCCGGCAAGACCGAGCTGCGCACACCGGCAGATGGCTATGCCAACGCCTCGGATGCCAAGACGATCTTCTTTGGCAAGCTGAATGAAACATACGGGCGCGATGGTGCGTCCGTGAAAGCAGAAGAATACCGGGCCCCTGTGGGCTTCCTGGAAGAGTAGGGGATAGATCAATGGGCATCGCCTCCAAACCGCAACGCAAACTCTTGCTCCTCGGCGCGGGCCTCATGTCGCTCGGCGCCTGTGCCACGAGCGCACCGACGGCTATAAGCGCGGATCACCTCGAAGGTTCGGCGCTCAGCCGGAATGAGATCGGCGTTTCCAAACGCACCGAGTTCCTCGAAGTCTCGATTGATCCGGCAGCCAGCGAACTGAATGAGGCTGACCGCGCGCGCATACGCAACTTTGTCGGCAGCTATGCCCAGAAAGGGCATGGCCCGCTGGTGCTGTCGCTTCCGGCCGCTAGCGCAAATCCGCAATTCGCCGTCACGGCGGTTGCAGAGGCCCGCACGATAGCCTGGGAAAAGGGCATCCGCTACGACGAGATCGAAGGCAGTGCGCACGGCGCTGGCGCGGCCAACTCCCAGCCCATGATCCTCGCCTACCAGGCGTATGAAGCGGTGGCGCCCGAGTGCCTTTCGAAAGCCGCACTGGATTTTTCTGACGTCGCTTCAAACAACAACCTGCCGACCCTCGGCTGTTCGGTGCGCACGAACCTCGCGGCGATGATTGCAGATCCCGCTGATCTTCTCGGCAACCGGCCGATGGAAGCCGGTGACGCGGGCCGCCGCGAAGTCATCATGGACAAGTTCCGCAAAGGTGAAACGACGGCGTCCGTCCGCACCGCCCAGGAGTCCGGAGCGGTCTCGCGGATCGTGAATTAAAGCCGGCGCGTCCGGCAACAGGAGTACGCGTGACATGGGTAAGGAACCAGCACTTTTTGAGGACGATTTCGGCACCGAGTTCGAAGACGTCTTCAATGAAAACATGTTGACGGGTGCGAACGATATCGGATCGGCGGATCCCTTTGCGGCAGTCACCGCCCAGCCGGTCCAGCCTGTCCCGGACTTCGCTACCAAACCGCTCGCTGCGGCGCCGTTCACGTTCGCGCCGCTCGAGCAGTCCGGCGGCGACGCCACGTTGCCGGCAATCTCGATCAAGCTCTTCTACGAGCGGGAGGAGACGCGCGCCCTGATGCAATTGTGCGCGGCAGACCGGCGGATGGGCCGTGCGACAGTCGACTGCATCCCGGGCGGGATCCCGGCCGCAATTGCCGACCTGCAGGCCAACTCCACGCCAAACCTTCTGATGGTGGAATCTTCTGCCCAGGCCAGCCAGGTCGTGCGCGAGATTGATGCGCTGGCGGAGCACTGCGACGATCATGTCAAGGTGCTCGTCATCGGCTCAGTCAATGACATCACCCTCTATCGTCAACTCGTAGCGCGCGGCGTTTCCGAGTATCTTGTGCCGCCGTTCCAGCCGCTGAACATTATCCGGTCGATCTCGGCCCTGTTTTCAGCCCCTGATGCGCCCTTTCTCGGCAAGCAGATCTCGGTGGTCGGCGCCAAAGGCGGGGTAGGGGCCTCGACGATAGCGCACAATCTCGCTTGGGCGCTTGCCGAGAACACGCACGTTAACACAACGCTGGTCGACCTCGATCTGTCCTTCGGCACCACAGCGCTCGACTTCAATCAGGATACACCGCAGACGATCGCTGATGCGCTGCTCGCGCCGGAGCGTGCCGACAATGCCGTTATTGAACGCCTCCTAGTGCGCGCCACCGAACGCCTCTCGCTGTTCACCGCGCCTGCCAACATCAACCAGATCATGGACATCCCGGACGAGTCCTACTCGACCGTCATCGAGAACGTGCGCCGCAACGTACCTTACATGGTGCTCGACCTGCCACATGCCTGGAGCCACTGGGTACGTAATACGCTTATCGCATCGGACGAGGTGATCATCGTCTGCCAGCCGGACCTCGCTTCGCTGCGCAACGGCAAGAACATGATCGATCAGTTGAAGGGCCACCGGGTCAATGACCGGCCGCCGCGGCTGGTCTTGAACATGTGCGGCGTTCCGAGGCGCCCTGAGATTCCAGTGAAGGATTTCGCAGCGGCCATCGGGGTCGAGCCAGACATCATCATACCTTTCGAGCCCGAAGTTTTCGGCACGGCAGCCAACAATGGCCAGATGATTTCAGAGACGTCGCCGGCGGCGAAATCCTCAATAGCGATCGACCAGTTGGCCAGCTTGCTGACTGGCCGGACCATCCAGGTGGCAGAGAAATCATTCATCAAGAAACTTCTGGGCAAGTAAGCCGGGTTCGAGTGAACGGATAGAAGAATGGCCTTCGGAAAACGCTCAGGTTCTGCCGACACAACGCTTGCGGGCGCGCCTCCAGTGGCTGCGCCGGCGCCAAAGGTAGCCGCACATAAGCCTGGAGCGCCGGTGCCACCTGCCGCGTCCGCTGCGCCTAAGCCTCCTGCCATCCCCGGCGCTGCGCCGGCCGCCCCGGTGAAGCTCAAGACGCCGGAATTCAAGCCGGAGACTGTCCGGAAGGTCAACCAGAACTCGGACCAGTATTATTCGACGAAGACGACGATCTTCAACGCGCTGATCGATACGATCGACCTCTCCCAGCTCGCACAACTCGATATCGAGAGCGCACGCGAGGAGATCCGGGACATCGTCGTAGAAATAATCAGTATCAAGAGTGTCGTTATGTCGATCCTGGAGCAGGAGTACCTGCTCGACGACATCTGTAACGACGTGCTCGGCTATGGCCCGCTTGAGCCATTGCTGGCCCGCGATGACATCGCGGATATCATGGTCAACGGCGCCGACACGACCTATATCGAGGTCAACGGAAAGATCGAGCGCACAAACATCCGCTTCCGTGACAACGCGCAGCTGATGAACATCTGCCAGCGGATCGTCTCTCAGGTTGGCCGCCGGGTAGATGAGAGCTCGCCGATCTGCGACGCGCGCCTGCTGGATGGCAGCCGCGTGAACGTCATTGCCCCGCCGCTCGCCATCGACGGTCCCACGCTCACCATTCGTAAGTTTAAGAGGGACAAGCTGAAGCTTCATGATCTCGTGAAGTTCGGCTCGATCAGCGAAGCCGGCGCCGAAGTCCTGCGCATCATCGGCCATAGCCGCTGCAACGTCCTGATCTCCGGAGGTACCGGTTCCGGCAAGACCACGCTGCTGAACTGCCTCACCGGCTTCATCGAGCCCGGTGAGCGCGTCATTACCTGCGAAGACTCTGCCGAACTTCAGCTGCAGCAACCGCATGTCGTGCGTCTCGAAACCCGCCCGCCGAACATCGAAGGTTCGGGCGAGGTCACAATGCGTGACCTCGTCAAGAACTGCCTTCGTATGCGTCCCGAGCGGATCATCGTGGGCGAGGTGCGCGGACCTGAGGCATTTGACCTCCTGCAGGCCATGAACACGGGCCACGACGGCTCGATGGGCACGCTTCACGCCAACTCGGCGCGCGAGGCGCTGAGCCGTGTAGAATCCATGATCACGATGGGCGGCTTCTCGCTGCCGGCCAAGACCATCCGCGAAATGATCGTCGGCTCCATCGATGTCGTCGTCCAGGCCTCACGCCTGCGCGATGGCTCGCGCCGCATCATGGGTATTACGGAAGTGCTCGGTCTCGAAGGCGATACCATCGTACTGCAGGACATCCTGAAGTACGAGATCGACGGCGAAGATGATGATGGCAATATCATCGGTCGTCACCGCGGCATGGGTATCGGCCGTCCGCGCTTCTGGGAGCGCGCGTCCTACTACAACATGGAGCGCGAACTGGCTGCGGC